>JAHFQC010000029.1:34933-48849 GCA_023259375.1 Alphaproteobacteria bacterium | reverse complement strand
TGTCACAGCCGCGGTATTTGCCGTTCACCATCGTCGTTTCGTCGGGTCCGATGCTGAACGGCAAATACCGCGGCTGTGACATCGGCTCCGGCACCTCGGTGTGGAAATTCAGCGAAGCCGTGCGCGCCGGTGAAATGGATCTCAAGGATTTCATGGACGCCGAAGGCGGCCTGTCGCGCAGTCCCGGCACCTGCATGACCATGGGCACCGCATCGACCTTCGCTTGTCTGGTCGAGGCGATGGGACTTTCCCTGCCCTACAACGGCACCATTCCGGCCGTCGATGCACGCCGGCGCGTGCTGGCGCATCAATCGGGCCGGGCGATCGTGGCGGCGGTGAAGAACGACCTTCGCTTGTCGCAAATCCTGACGCGCGCCGCGCTCGAGAATGCCATCCGCACCATCGCGGTGATCGGCGGCTCGACCAATGTTGTGCTGCATCTCTTGGCGATTGCCGGGCGGCTGGGCCTGCCGCTGGATCTCGCCGATTTCGACCGGTTGACGAGCGGCATTCCGCTGCTGGTCGACTTGCAGCCCTCGGGCAAACACCTGATGGAGGATTTCCATTATGCCGGTGGCTTGCCGGCGGCACTGAAGCAAATCGCCGACATGCTGCATTGCGATGCCCCGACCGTTTCGGGATGGACGCTTGGCGAGATCCTGGCGCAGGCGGCGTGCTACAACGAATCGATCATCCGCTCGATCAACAACCCGGCGCGCTCCCAATCCGGCATCTGGGTACTGCACGGCAACGTGTGTCCGGGCGGCGCCATCATGAAGCCGAGTGCCGCGGGTGAAACGCTCTACCATCACCGCGGCCGCGCCGTCGTGTTCGACACCATCGAGGACTACAAGGCCCGGATGGACGATCCCGGCCTTGACGTCGACAAGGATTCGATCCTGGTTCTCAAAGGTTGCGGCCCCAAGGGCTATCCCGGCATGCCGGAAGTCGGGAATCTGCCACTGCCCAAGAAACTCCTGGCCCAAGGCGTCAAGGATATGGTGCGGATTTCCGACGCCCGTATGAGCGGAACCGCCTTTGGTACCGTTATCTTGCACGTCACGCCCGAATCCGAAGCCGGCGGACCACTAGCGATTGTCAGGACCGGCGACGAAATTGTCCTCGATGGACAAGGACGGACCCTGAATTTGCTGTTGTCCGATCAGGACATCACGGCCCGCCTGACGGAATGGCGCAGGCAGAGACCTGTGCAGCGCTACAAACGCGGCTATTATCAGCTTTACGTGGAACACGTCCTGCAAGCCGATAAAGGATGCGATTTAGACTTCCTGGTCGGTTCAAGCGGCTCAACCGTGGTCCGTGAATCGCATTAGGGGACGACACCAACCACACCGAGTCAGCGCGGCTGACCGAAAAGGGGGAAGTACAGTATGCACCTCGCCAACATGCACCTATCGACGATCGATATCGTGGTCGTCTGTTGTTATTTCCTGTTCATATTCGTACTGGCCCAAGTCGTCAGCCGCGAAAAGAAGGGCCACCAGAAAAACGCGTCGGACTACTTCCTCGCGTCGCGTGCCCTGCCCTGGTGGGCCATCGGCACTTCGCTGATCGCGGCGAACATCTCCGCCGAACAGCTGATCGGCATGTCGGGTTCGGGTTATGCCATCGGACTCGCCATCGCCTCCTATGAATGGATGGCGGCGCTGACGCTTCTGATCGTCGGTGTGTTCTTCCTGCCGGTGTTCCTGAAGAACGAAATCTACACCATGCCGGAGTTCCTGGCGCGTCGGTACGGACCGAACATCCAGTTCGTCATGGCGATCCTGTGGCTCCTGATGTACGTGTTCGTCAACCTGACCTCGATCCTGTGGCTCGGTTCGACCGCGTTCTCGACCGTCACCGGCATTTCGCAGGAAACCAGCCTCGTCATCCTGGCGGTCTTCTGCGGCGCCTATGCCTTGTATGGCGGCCTCAAGGCCATTGCCCTGACCGACGTGGTGCAAGTCACCATGCTGGTGTTGGGCGGCATCGTGATCCTGTTCATCGCCCTGACCCATCTGTCGGGCGACGTCAGCCTGCTCGGCGCCATGCATGGCTTCCAGATGCTGCTGCACAAGGTCCCCGACAACCACTTCCACATGATCCTGCATCCCGACAATCCCTTCTATAAGGACCTGCCGGGCCTTTCCGTCATCCTCGGCGGTATGTGGGTGGCCAACCTGTCGTATTGGGGATTCAACCAGTACATCATCCAGCGCGGACTGGCGGCGAAGTCCATCCACGAAGCCCAGAAGGGCATCGTGCTGGCGGCCTTCCTCAAGCTGCTCATTCCGCTCCTGGTCGTGGTTCCGGGTATTGCCGCAGTTCTGATCGCGCCCGGCATCAAGAACGACCAAGCCTACCCAACCCTGATGACGCTGTTGCCGCCGGGCCTGCTCGGCATCGTGTTCGCCGCCTTGACCGCGGCGATCATCGCTTCGCTGGGTTCGAAGGTGAACTCGATCGCGACCATCTTCACGATGGACGTGTTCAAGACCTTCAACAAGAAGACCAGCGAAAAAGGCCTTGTCATCACCGGCCGCATCACCGCCATCACAGCCCTGATCATCGCTGTTCTGGTGGCCAAGCCGTTGATCGGCGGCTTCGATCAGGCGTTCCAGTTCATCCAGGACTTCTCCGGCTTCTTCACGCCGGGCATCTGCGTGATCTTCCTGCTCGGCATGTTCTGGAAGCGCGCGACGGAAGCGGGTGCTCTGGTGGCGGCCGTCGGTTCGGTGGTGATCTCGGGCGTCTGCTATCTGGGGGCCGGCATCGCGAACATCGCCGCCGTCCAAGCGCATCCCGGCGTCGCCGCGGCTCTCGCCTACGCCAGCAAAGTGCCGTTCATGAACCGCATGGGCTACACTTTCCTGGCCTGCCTCGTGCTCGCGGTGATCGCCTCGCTGCTGCAGAAGCCAAAGCCGCAGAACGTGACCGTGGACGTGACCAACGTCGACTACTCGACGACCACCTCGTTCAAGATCGCTGCCGGCGCCATCGTCGCGATCCTGATCGCGCTCTATGCGACCTGGTGGTAAGCGCCTGATATTCAGATAACTGGGAACGGGCTCGCAGCGATGCGGGCCCGTTTTCATTTGGGCATGCTGTTCGATTGTTCGTTCCCCTCGAACTCTTGCCTAAAACTCTCAGCGCCCTTTCCGGATGCGATCCGCGCCCCTAAATTGGTGGTACTGATCCTCGCCGCCCTTCCGCTGCGGCCATCGTCCGGAGAACCTTATGACCATCAAAGTGCTCGGCTATGCCGCCCACTCGCCGACCGACGCCCTGGTGCCCTATTCTTTCGAGCGCCGCGATCCGCGCGAAGATGACGTCACCATCGAAATTCTTTACTGCGGCGTCTGCCATTCCGACCTGCACACCGCCCACAACGACTGGGGCAATGCGATCTATCCGGTCGTGCCCGGACACGAGATCATCGGCCGCGTGACGGCGGTCGGCCCCGCCGTGACCAAGTTCAAGGCCGGCGACACCGTCGGCGTCGGCTGCCTGGTCGATTCCTGTCATGACTGCGAACCGTGCGAACACGGCCACGAGCAGTATTGTGACGGCGCCGTCTTCACCTATTCCGCCATCGATCCCAAGGACGGCCGCGTCACCCAAGGCGGCTATTCACAGCGCATCGTCGTGACCGAGCGCTTTGTGCTGCGCATTCCCGACGGCATCGATCTCAAAGGCGCTGCGCCGCTGCTCTGCGCCGGCATCACCACCTATTCGCCGCTGCGCCATTGGGGCGTGACGAAAGGCTCGAAGGTCGCCGTCACCGGTCTCGGCGGACTTGGACACATGGCACTGAAACTCGCCAAGGCGATGGGCGCCGAGGTTTCGCTGTTCACGCGCTCGCCTGGCAAGGAAGCGGACGCGCGGCGGCTCGGTGCCGATCACATCGTGCTGTCGAGCGATCCGGCGGCAATGGCTGCCGTCAGCGGCACGTTCGACCTGATCATCGATACGGTGCCGTATGTCCACGACCTCAACCCGTACATCCCGACCCTCGCCGTCGACGGCACGCTGGTGCTGGTCGGCTATCTCGGACCGCTGGACGATGCGCTCAACACCGCGCCGCTGGTGTTCCGCCGCAAGGCGGTTGCCGGTTCGTTGATCGGCGGCCTGCCCGAGACCCAAGAGATGCTCGATTTCTGCGGCGAGCACGGCGTCACCGCCGATGTCGAAGTCATCCGCATGGACGAAATCAACGCAGCGTACGAACGGATGCTGAAAAGCGACGTCAAATACCGCTTCGTCATCGACATGGCCTCGCTAGGCTGAGGCGAAAGGAACATTGATGCAAAAGAGAACACTCGGAACCAACGGCCCCATCGTGTCCGCCATCGGCCTTGGCTGCATGGGCATGAGCCATGCCTATGGTCTGCCCAAGGACAAGCAGGAAATGACGGCGGTGCTGCGCCACGCCGTCGAAGCTGGCATCACTTTTTTCGACACCGCCGAAATGTACGGGCCATTCACCAACGAAGAACTTCTCGGTGAGGCACTGGTGCCGTTCCGCAATCAGGTCACCATCGCGACCAAGTTCGGCTTTGATCTGACTTCCGGTCACACGCCCGGCACCATGCCCGGAGTCAACAGCCGGCCTGAGCACATCCGCGATGTGGTGGAAGCCTCGCTCAAGCGGCTCAAGAGCGAGACGATCGACCTGCTCTATCAGCACCGCGTCGATCCCGCCGTGCCGATCGAGGATGTTGCGGGCACGGTCAAGGAGCTGATCGCCGAAGGCAAGGTGAAGTATTTCGGCCTGTCGGAAGCCAGCGCCAAGACCATCCGCCGCGCCCATGCGGTGCAGAAGGTGACGGTGCTGCAGAGCGAGTATTCGCTGTGGTGGCGGCAGATCGAAAGCGAGATCCTGCCGACGCTCGAGGAACTCGGGATTGCGCTCGTTCCCTATAGCCCGCTCGGCCGCGGCTTTCTTACCGGGACATTCAACGCTTCGACCAGCTTCGGGGCCGGCGATTTCCGGGGCGCCCTGCCTCGTTTCACGGCGGAGGTCATGAAAGCCAACCAGTCGGTGATCGACCGCATCGCCGCGATCGGAAAACGCCACGACGCCTCACCGGCGCAAGTCGCCTTGGCGTGGGTGCTGGCGCAGCGGCCGTGGATCGTGCCGATCCCCGGAACGACCAAAGCGGCGCGGATCGACGAAAACATCGCGGCGGTTTCGTTGACACTCTCAGCCGACGAAATCGAAGAAATCGGAGCCGCTGGCGCGACCGCGCAAGGGGCACGTTATCCGGAACAGCTGGAAGCGAAGACCAACCTTTAAGCCCGCACCAAACAAAAACGCCGCCGAACGCGAGTCCGGCGGCGTTGTTTTTTAAGCGCGATCAGCTCAGCGCAGGACCGACGCCGGCGAGGACGGCGGAAACCGCCAATAGCGTGAGACCGGCGCCGAGACGGACAACCGTCTTCTTGCTGGTGCCTTTCCATTCGCCGAGCATAATGCCGAGCAACTGGCTGAAGAAGATCGACGCCCCCATCAGCACCGCCCAGCCGATATAAGATGTGGCACCCATCTGCGGCTCGCCGGTCTTGAAGCAGATGAACTGCGAGCACCAGATCAGGCCCGCGATGGCGGCGAAGATCAGATTGGTCCCGACCGGCGCGCCTTTCTTGACGTAATCGCCGACCGTCTTGTTCTTGAAGTTCAGATAGAGGCACCACGCGGCGTTGACGACGAAGCCGCCGAGCAACACGACAACCAGCACCGGAAGTCCGGCCCACGTGGCAGACGTAGCCGGGGCCGTCGCCAGCGCAAGCGCCTGGATGCCCGGGCCGCCCTGCAGACCGAAGCTCATCGCCGAACTCATCAATCCCGAGAATATGGCCACCATCAGGCCTTTCTTGAAATTGAATTCGGCGACCGATTGCTTCTTCTGCTCCTCGGACAGCTCGCCTTCTTTCGACATGCCGGCGAGGCCGACGAACACGATGCCGACGATCGAGATCAGCGCGCTTGCCAGCGCGACCTGCCCGGATGCGGTCGACACCATCGCATGAACGGCGTCACCGCCTTTGAGCAGCGGCGGGATCAACGTGCCGGCGGCCGACGTCAGACCGGCGCCCATCGCCAGCCCGAGCCCGACGCCGAGATAGCGGATCATCAAGCCCCAAGTCAGCCCGCCCAGACCCCAGGCGGCACCGCACAGGAAGCAAAAGAGCAGTTCATTCTTCGGTGCGGCGCTTAAGACCGCGAGCGTGTTCGGCGAGGTCGTCAGCGCCAGCGCCCACGGCACGATCACCAGACCAGCCAGGGCGTAGATCAGCCAGTAGCTTTCCCACGCCCAGTCGCGGACTTTCTTGAACGGCAGATAGAACACCGCTCCGGCCAAACCGCCGATCGTGAAGATCAGGATTCCGAGCGGCGCATTGGCAGCGACTGTCATAACAGCCCCCTATTCTGATCAGCGCTTCGAGAGCACGTCGCGTTCGTAGGCCTTGACCTCGTCGAGCCAGGCCGTGCCGACCGGAACGCCCTTGGTTTCGCACCAGTAGTCCCACACCGCCGCCCACGGCAGCGACTTGAGTTCTTCGTTCAGTACCAGACGGCTGGTGAAGTCGCCTTCCAGTTCGGCCTTGCGCAGCGTGGCGGAAGGTTCAAGGAATGCCATCAACAACGACTTCTGCATGTTGCGGGTACCGATCACCCAGGCGGCGACACGGTTGATCGAAGCGTCGAAGTAATCGAGGCCGATATGCACCTTGTCGAGCTTGCCCGAGCGCACCAGTTCGCGGCCGATCGCCTGCAGCTCGTCGTCGAACACGACGACGTGATCGGAGTCCCAGCGCACCGGACGCGAGACGTGCAACACCAGTCCGGGGCAGAACATCAGGATCGAGGAGATCTTGTCGGAAATCACTTCGGTCGGATGGAAATGGCCGCTGTCGAGCGTGAGGTGCGTCTGCCGCGACACCGCATAGCCCATGTAGAACTCATGGCTGCCGACCGTGTAGCTCTCGACGCCGATGCCGAACAGCTTGGCTTCGACCGAGTCCACATTGAGCTTGGGATCGATCTTCTCGGCGAAAATCTTGTCGAGCGAAGCCGCCATGCGTTCGCGCGGCGCCTGACGATCGGCCGGAATGTCTTTGAGGCCGTCCGGCATCCAGAAATTGGTGGCGCAGGTCGAACCGAGTTGTTTGCCGATTTCGGCGCCGATCTTGCGCGACTGGATGCCGTGCCTAATCCAGAACTCGCGGATGCCCTTGTCGGCGTGCGCCAGCGTGAAGCCGTCGGCGGCCTTAGGATGCGAGAAATAGGTCGGGTTGAAGTCGAGGCCCATGCCGAGCTTCTTGGCCCAGTCGATCCAGCTTTGGAAATGTGCCGGCTCGATTTCGTCGCGATCGATCTTCTTGCCGGCGTTGTCGAGATAGGACGCATGCAGATTAAAGCGGTGCTTGCCCGGGATCAGGCTGATCGCTTTCTCGGCGTCAGCGCGCAACTCAGCCAACGTGCGAGCCTTGCCGGGATAATTGCCGGTCGCCTGGATGCCACCGGAGAGTGCCGTGCCGACGGATTCGAAACCGCCGACGTCATCGCCCTGCCAGCACTGGATCGAGATCGCAATCGCGTCGAGCTTCTTGAGCGCTTCGTCGGTGTCGATACCCAGCGCGGCATAGCGCTGCTTGGCGGTTTCGTAGGCGGATTTGATACCGGCACTCGTCATAATCGTGGCTCCCTTGAGATTGTCAGTTTGAACTACATCCCCGTCCGCGACCATGACGCGCCACGCCGCGGCATAGCGGGCGAGATCGGCGTCGAGCGGGGCGACCTTTTTCATGTCGGTACCCGCGGGGATTGCGCCGTCCAACAACCCCAGCGCGCCAAACGCGAGATTATCGGCAGCATTCGAAAGATAGATTGCATCGGCAGGACGCAGCGCGGCCAGCGCTTCTGTGAACACAGGATCGCCGCCGAACCGACCTTCGATAATGATGCGTCCGCGCGCGCCGATCAAATCGAGCGACGCATTGGCCATCAATGCAAGGTAGAGCGCGGCGACGGCGCGCCGCCCCAGTTTGTCTTCGGGACGATTGATCCAGCTGCCGACATTGTGCGGAAAGGGACCGACACCGGCCTCGAACGCGGGCAGCGCATACACGTCGTTTTCGACCGCCTCGATCGCAAGCCGCTTCAGCTCGTTTGCATTGGCCGCGACATCGACGAAATCGCCGGCACTGTCTTCCAACAGTTCGGCCTCGCGCCCGCCCATGAAGCGCGACGACGGTACCGGATTGCCCCATACGTCGACATTGAACAGGCAGTCGCGATCCTCGGTAAGGACCGGGCACTCTGCTGCGCTCGGCAGCGACCGCATGGCGATGAACCACGTGCCCGTCGAAAGCACGGTGCATTCGCGGTTCGCGATCTCGGGATGCAGACGCGACGCCAGCAGCGCAGCATTGGAGTCGTGCAGTCCGCACAGAACCTTGCAGCTGCGGGAGAGACCGGTGCGTTCGCACCATTCGGGCGACACAGTGCCAAGTACGTCGGAGGCTTTGCGCAACGGCGCGAAGCGTTCCGCCCAGCCCTGCGCCACCGCCATCGGCGAAGGCTTGCCGGTGGTGGGCTGCCAGAGATCGGTATGGCAACCGAGACTGGTCACTTCGATTGCGGTCTCGCCGCAAAGCCGCCAGGCCCAGTATTGCGGCCACATCAGGATGGTGCCGCGTGCGAACTTTTCGGGAAAAACCGATTGCAACCAGAACAACTGGGTGCCGAAATTGAGCCCCATCGGTAGACAAGGCGAACCGGTGATCGCAAAGGCGTCACGGGCTGTGAGATATTTCTGGCGAATGTCGTCCGGCGGCGTCGCTTCGTAATCGAGCGGCGGAACGATCAGCGTATTGCCTTCAACCAGGCAGCCTGATGCGCCGTGGCCGACGGGGACGATGGCCTCGATATCGGCGGTCGCCGCGAACTCCCGGAGCACGCCGGTCAGCCAATCCTCGATCCCTTTGTAGTCGAGAACCGGCAGACCGTTTTCGGTCGTCCGCGCGTTTGGGCGGGAGCGCTTCAGCAGCAACTGGCGTTCCGGCGACCACAGCGTTGCCTTCGCCAGGGTCTTGCCGACGTCGAGAACAACCACTGAGCCTGCCACGCGACCCTCCTGCAGATTCGATCTTCTCGGGCCGTCTTGCTGGAGCATTGGGTAGCCGCCTGTTTCCGCCTGGAAAAGCAGAAACAATCTCCGTTACGAGACGAAAAATTGGCTTCCTTGTGGTCCGCTTCGTATGCCGATGATCGATTTTGCGCGACTCTAAACGGTATTGATCGAAAACTGAAGGTGCCTCGATCGCGCCGAATGACGCGGCTCGCCAACGCGCGCAAAAAAACGACCGGCGCGCAGAACGCACCGGTCGTCGTGTAGTCGAGAGAGGGAACCCGTTCGGGCTCCCTCATGTCTCAAATCAGTTCGTCTTGGCCTTGATGCCGATGAACATTACGCGGCCAAAGCTGTCGTAGGTTGCCGGGAAGGTGTTGGCGTAGCTCGCGCTGCTCGCAACGATCGGCGGATCCTTCGAGAACAGATTGTTGATGCCGCCGTAGATGTTGATGTTGTCGTTGACGTCCCACGACGCGGCAAGGTCGAAGTAGTTCATGATCGGCAGGAACGGCCGGGTGAAGTTAGCCGCAGAGACACCTGCCGTTCCGCGTTGCAGCGGGATCAGATACTTGTCCAGAGTCACGCCATCGATGTAGCGCCAATTCAAGCTGAGGGACACCGGGCCGTCGTTCCACGTGATGCGGGTCGTTCCCTTGATCCGCGGCGTCGGCTCGTAGAAGCAATAGGTGTTCCCATACGCTCCAGCGCAATCGCTCTTGGCATTCGGCTGGGTGACATCGGAAAGCGAGTTCATTTCCAGAATGTAGTTCCAGCTCGTTCCGATGTTGAACTTGCTGTTGTTGGTGAGCACGCCCCAATCGATGCCGAAGCTGTACTGACCGGCGAAGTCAAAGCCCTGGGTCTTCAGGGCACTGATGTTCGCGTTACCGGCATTAATGAAGCCGGTATTGCCGAACAGCGAGCCGTGGTCGCGGACGAGCTGCTTGCAGTACAGGTTGTTCGGATCGGTCTGGCTGAAGCAGTTCGCCAGAACACCACCAGCGCCGCCAGCCAAGGCATTGATCATGTCTTTGACCTGGATGCTGTAGAAATCGACGCTGGTCTGGAGCGCCGGGATGGCTTCCGGCTGGAACACGATACCCATCGTGATCGTGTCGGCAGTTTCCGGCTTCAGGTCGGGATTGCCGCCGCTGACATAGCGGAGCAGATCAGGCGTGTTCTGAATGATCGTGCTCCAGACATCGCCGGCCGCAATGCCCTGCGCCATGCAAAGTGACTTCACCGCGTCGGTGCGCTGCTGCGTCGGCTGCTTGGCGCCGCAAGGATCGACCAAGGTCGGAGAAGTGTTGGTGGCGGTGCCGCCGTAGAGCTCACCCACGTTCGGAGCGCGAGTGGCACGCTGGTATTGGCCACGGAAGCCCAGATCGGGGATGATGCGCCAATCGGCGCCGAACGACCACGTCCAGATGTTACGCGCCGACGAGAGATTGTAGGAGGAATAACGGAACGCGCTGTTGACCGAGAAGCTCTGAACCAACGGCAGGTCCTTGACGACCGGAACGCGCACTTCGCCGTACACTTCGTGCGAGACCATCGATCCCGAAGTCGGCGTGGCGTTGCCGTAGCCGGCCTCACCGACAGCAGTCAGGGCGTCGGGCGTGTACTTGGCCATCGTGTAGCGCCATTCCGTACCTGCCGCGAACTGCACCGGACCGGCCGGAAGATCAAACGCCGTGCCGGTGAAGCTCAGGTTGATGTCCTGCATTTCGGCAGCGGTTTCTTCAGTCCCGTTGACCATGATGGCCGAGAGGCAATCCTTGGACATCGAATAGGTGCCGAAAGGATCGCACAGCGGCGTGGCGCCGTTGACCGAAGTGATCAGGCTCTGCTGCCAGCGGGATTTCCAAGACGTACCGCTCTGCTCATCCGATTCATGGGTGCGCGAATAGGTATAGTAGACGTCATAGGCGAGGTCCTTCAGGAAGGCGTCGCTCACCGAGCCCAGATCACCCTTGAACCCGCCGGCGAACCGGAAGGCTTCACGGGTTGCCTGCTGGAGACGATAACCGGCTTCGACAAAACGCTTGCCGACGCTGAGCGCGACCAATCCGTCACCGGCTGTCGTGGTAAGCGTGGTGAGACCGTTGGCGACGGCCGTGCTGCCGGTTTCATGCTGGTCGTAATAGTCCATGACGGACTGCAGAGCCGGGCTGAAAGCGGGATTGTGCGTATTGATCAGCACGACACTGGTAGTGCCGCCGGGCGTCAGCTGGGCCGAAACCCGGTTGTTCGAATAATGGAACTCCGTATACGCCTGGACATACTTGTTGAAATCGTAATGTCCGAACGTATTGATCATCCAACGCTGCTGCGGGAGCTGCATGTAGTTGTCGGAGATCATGTTGAAGAGGTCGGTATTCGTATCGCGGTTCTGATAATTGCCCGGATATCCCGCGGCATTATTCGTGAACAGAATACCGTCGTTCGACATGCCGGTGATGCCGGCGTTGTCGTAAAGCGTCTTCAAAGCCGCGGGGGCATTGGCGTAGCTCACGATCGGGGAGCCGCCGGCCACTTTGATGAAGCCCTTTGCGGTAGTGGAGCTGCCGCCAACGATGAATCCGTTGACGCCACCAGACGCGATGCAAGCCGCACCCGTCGTGCCGTTCAGCTTGGTGCCGGGATTGGTCGGGCTATAGGAGGCGCCGGTCACGCAGGCGTCGGTATACTGCGTGGACGTCCAGCCGCCGTGATCGGCCTGGGTGAACCCTTTGCGGTTCATGTAGTTCATCGCGATCACAAGGTTGCCCTTGTCATGATCGAAATTGCCGCCAAGCGTGACGTCAAAATTGTAAATCGGAGACGTGGTGAACTCATCGAACTTGTACTGGGCGTTCGCTTCGACGCCTTCGAAGTTCTGCTTCATGATGAAGTTCACAACGCCCGAAATCGCGTCCGAGCCATAGACGGCCGAATTGCCGCCCGTCACCACTTCGGTACGCTCGATCAGCGATGCCGGAATGGTGTTGACGTCCGTCGTCAGCCGGGTGCCCTGGATCGCGAACCGACGACCATTGACCAGTACCAAGTTGCGGACTTCGCCGAGGCCGCGCAGGTTGAGCCACGCCGCGCCGCTGTCGCCGTTGGCCTGAATGGTGTTGCCCGTCTGACCGCCGTTGGTCGAGCCGGTGAACTGCGGCGATTGCGCCAGCAGGTTCTCGACGTTGACAGTACCAGACAGCTTGATGTCGACAGAATTTACAACGGAAACCGGTGTCGGCGCTTCAAACGAACTGTTCACAGCGATGCGCGAACCGGTGATCACCACCGTTTCCATCGTCTGCGATTCCTGGGCCACGGCGGCAGTCGCTGCAAGCATCAGGCCCGCTACCGCCAAACCAGAGCTGCACAGCAGGTGCGCACGGCGGCTTCTAAAAGAAGTACTGGACATATATCCTCCCTCAGCACGTTTGCATCACGGGACGCGTTGTTGCCGGGCCATCCAAAAGCTGAGACCAGACAGCGCCATTCACGATCACGGTGTGCGATGATGTGATCGCCTTTGAGCGGTTATAGCGGCATGATGATCGAAACTGATAGTGTTACCTGAGGGGAGGGGAACGTTTTTGCGGTGGGTGTGCGCATGCCGCAACACTCTCCGATCAGAATCATTCTAGCTGCAGTCGAATTTGTGTTCGTAATCGGATACTTTCTGGCTTTGCGCGTGTTTGCGACACGTTCGCAAACGTGGGCGGCGCACATATATGCCTGAGCAATGAGCCAGATAGCGGCATCTCACTGCCACACGCGATCCTGATCAGATGCGCTCTCAAATACGCGCAACTTCGCCACTAGATCGGCCGAGGCGCGCCCAACAACTCAGCCTGGTGTCCCCGTCCCGTGAGCATGTCGAGATTGTATTTGATCGATTCAGCGATATACCTGCGCACTTACGAAGGTTCCTTTGTGCATAAACGATCCACTCCCACGATTTGCTACGCCCACCATGGCGCATCCGTCGGCGGAACGGGCGCCACCGCAGGAGATCCCGAAGATCCACGAATACGACATCGCACTGCGCCACCGTCCCGCCGCCTCGTGCTCACCACTTGCGGCGCGGTCCCGATGCAAAGTCTTGCGCCAAACCTGCGTCCGCCTTCGGCCCATGCGCCGCTATCGTCGCCGCCGCCGTTGATAGCATGGGCAACCGGGAAAACGCCCTACGTCGCGGTGATAGAATTGCCGAATGAGTTCCATTTGACGTGGTCTCGTTCGGTTCATGATCATGTATATTATGGTCGAATTTGACTGCTTCATGAGTCGAAAATGCATTCTGCCGAGCGCGATAGGGTCATTCTGAACCTCCTGGATGAGCAACGGTTCGTGTCCTTCCGCGAATTGTCTCACCGGCTCTCCGCCTCGCCGGCAACGCTGCGGCGCGACCTCGACCGGCTGCAGGATGCCGGCAAACTGAAGCGCGTGCGCGGCGGCGCTCAGATCGGCGAAGCGACCGAACTTTCCGGTTTTCATCTGCAAGGTGTGCCGTTCCACGAGAATGTCGGACGCAACCGAACCGCCAAGGAAGCGATCGGCAAAGCCGCGGCGGCGCTGTGCAAGCCGGGCGAAGCGGTCATCATCGACGGCGGCTCGACCACGCTGCAGATGTGCCCGTATCTCGAGCCGCTGAAGCTGCAGGTGCTGACCAACTCGCTGCATCTCGCCAGTGCGCTGCTGCAGCAGCCCAATACCGGCGTGTCGCTCACCGGCGGGGTGGTGTTTCGCGAGCAGAACATCGTGCTCGACCCGTTCACCGAC
>JAHFQC010000029.1:0-34923 GCA_023259375.1 Alphaproteobacteria bacterium | reverse complement strand
GCACCTTTCATGCCAGCCGCATGTTCGTCGGTTCGGCGGCCGTCGGCCGCTTCGGGCTGATGCAAAGCGACGTCATCCTGGTGCAGGCCGAACGCAAGCTGCTCAACCTCGCCGACCAGCTGATCGCGCTGGTGGATTCCGCGAAGTTCGCCGCCAGTGCGGCCCACCCGCTGTGCGCCCTCTCCCGGGTGCACACGCTGATCACCGACGACCACATCGACGACGCTTCGGCCCAGATGGTCGAACAGAACGGCGTGAAACTTATCGCAGTGGCTGTCTAAGGCCTGCGCGCGAAGACGATTGCATTTGATCGATTATGACCGCATTGTTCTCCGGGACAATGGCACGCGCCTTTGCGTGTCCTCAAGAGGAAGACCGCGAATGGCTCTCGTCGTCGTCGAAAATGCGAGCCCCGACTGGGGCTTAATCGGAAGACGCCAGCTTCTCTATGGTGCGAGCGCCGCGGTGCTGCCCTTCACCGCCGCCAGCGCCCATGCGCCCGACGCCTTCGATGTCCGCAAGTTCGGCGCCAAGGGCGACGGCAAGACGCTCGACACAGCGGCGATCCAGCGCGCCATCGATGCGGCGGCCAAAGCCGGCGGCGGCACGGTGTTCCTTCCGAAGGGACGCTTCCTGTCGTTTTCGCTGCAATTGAAAAGCCATGTGACGCTCTATTTCGGCTCCGGCGCGGTGCTCCTCGCCGCCGATCCCAAGAAACACGCCGGACGCTACGATCCGGCCGAACCGAACAAATTCGAGAACTATCAGGACTACGGCCACTCCTATTTCCACAACAGCCTGATCTGGGGCGAGGCCATCGAGGACGTCGCGATCCTCGGCCCCGGCATGATCGACGGCGAAGGCCTGACCAATGTCAGCCCCAATGCGCCGTGGAGCATCGGCATCGGCCGGGACGACGTGCCCGAGACGGACATGCTGAAGGCGCGCATCGCCGACCACACCGAAGCCGTGAAGAAGATGGCGGGGCTCGGCAACAAGGCGATTGCGCTCAAGAACAGCCGCAACATCACGCTGCGCGACATTACCATCTATCGCGGCGGTCATTTCGGCATTCTGGCGACCGGGGTCGACAATCTCACCATCGACAATCTCAAGATCGACACCAATCGCGACGGCATCGACATCGACGTGGTGCGCAACTGCCGCGTCTCCAACTGCTCGGTCAATTCGCCGACCGACGACGCCATCGTGCTGAAGAGTTCCTACGCTCTTGGCGAAGTGCGGCCGACCGAGAACGTCACCATCACCAATTGCTTCGTTTCGGGCTATGCAGTCGGCTCGATGCTGGACGCGACCTACAAGCGCGAGCAGCTCAAGAACATCCTGCCGCACCTGACTTCGGGCCGCATCAAGCTCGGCACGGAATCGACCGGCGGCTATCGCAATGTCGCGGTGTCGAACTGCGTCTTCGATTGCTGCAACGGCCTCGCCATCGAAAGCGTCGACGGCGCCGTGCTGGAAGACGTGGTGTGCAACAATCTCGTGATGCGCGACTGCACCGCGGCGCCGATTTTCCTGCGCCTCGGCGACCGGCGGCGGGCTCCGAAAGGCGCGCCGATGGCGGTGCTGCGCCGCGTTTCGGTCAGCGATGTCGACTGCCACTATCTCGACAAGCGCTATTGCTCGATCGTGTCGGGCGTTCCGGGCGGACTGATCGAGGATGTGTCCTTCACCGGCATCCGCCAGATCCATCCCGGCGGCGGAACGGCCGCTGACGCGGGCATCAAACCGCCCGAAAACGAAGCCGGTTATCCCGACCCCGATATGTTCGGCCCGATGCCGGCGTGGGGTTTCTATCTGCGCCATGTGCGCAATGTTTCGATGACCGACATCGACCTGCGCTGCCTAACTGCGGATGCACGCCCCGCCGTCATCACCGACGACGTCCAAGGGCTTCGCATGCGCGACGTGTTCGCTTCCGCGGCACCGAGCGCACCGATGACGGCGGTTACACTTTGATGGCGAGCCGGTTCTGATAAACGCTCAATGCGGCGTGCGCGGTCGCCAACAACGGCGTCTTTACGCCGGCTTGCTTGGCCCGGGCCAACAAATCACCGATGATCTGATCGGCCTCGATGGGGTTGCCCTGCACGAGATCGCGATACAGCGACGCCGCCAGTGTCGATTTTTTGGCCAGCAGGATCGTCTTGAGACGGGCGATGAAGTCTGGGCTTGGAGGATGGCCGAGCACGACTGCCGCCTCAACGACCTCATCGAGAAAGCGTTGCACAAACTCGCGGCCGCCCGCTGCCGCTTCGATTTCACCGATATTACCGCGCATCAGACAGGTAATGCCGCCGAGAGCCGCCAACATCACCCACTTTTCCCACATCTCGGACTCGATCTGGGACGACAACCGCGCATCAAAACCTGCGCCGCTCACAGCCGCGTCCAGGGCGTGCATTCGCGCCGTGTCCGTGCCGTCACGCTCGCCATAGACAAAATCATGGAAGTCAGCGAGTTGCGTAATGCGTCCAAGGGGATCGAGTGCCGCTGCGATTCGGCATAGTCCTCCGACCAGTGCCTTGGCGCCGAAGCGGGCGGCGAGAACATCCATGTGGCGCATGCCGTTCAGAAGCGGGACGATCATCGTGTCGGGGCCGACTGCCGGTGCGAAATCCTCGATGGCGGCCGCCAGCGCGTACGCCTTGACCGCAACCACTACAGCGTCGAACGGCTCCGCAATAGTCTCCGCCGTCACCAGTTTCGGCTTGATGTTCGCATTGCCATGCGGGCTGATGATGGCCAGACCATCCGCTTCAAGCTGCTTGGCTCTGGCCGCACGCACCAGGAAGGTTACGTCGCGGCCGGCCGCCGCCAGACGTCCGCCGAAATAACCGCCGGTCGCTCCGGCTCCAACGATCAGCAATCGCATGCACGACCTCTTCTTCTTTGGCTTCTGCGATAATAAGCCGGAGCCAACGAGGCAAAAATCACTTCTGTGTCACCCGCAACACCCGCACCGGCCCCAATAATCCCGACAGCCGCAGCGGCGCATCGGCGCGATAAGTCGGGATGGTGGTGAAGGTTACCTTCTTGGCGTCCGGCTGAGCGTCGCCAATCAGCCGGTTAACCCAGAGATTGGCGACTTTCACCTTCAGCATATTCCGGCCGAGCTTGATCGCAGCGGTGACATCAAGCTTGAACGGCGCAGCCCAAACGGCACCAACGGACTTGCCGTTAAGATTCACCTCTGCCAGCTCCTTCACATCGCCGAGATCGAGCACATAGCGCACACCATGGCGCTTGCCCGCCAACGTAAAGGCTTTGGTATAAGTCGCCTCGCCCGAGAAATACTTCACGCGAGCATCGGTGCTTCCGTTCCACGGCATAAGAGACGCGAGCGTGGTCGAAGCCGGCGCGCCGCGGCCGGGCTGGAACGCCACCGTCCAGGCGCCATCCATTTTGGCGACGGACGTTTCGACTCGCACATGCAGCGCCATGCCCTGGATTTTCGTTGGCTTGCGGAAGACCACGAATACCGAACCGTCCGCCGGAAGCGACAACAGCACGTCGGTGCGGCCGTCCTTGGAGACCCACGATGCCGGGCTGACCTTGCCGGTGACGGCGTCCCATAGTTCGGGTTCCCGGCCCGACACGCGGAAACTCGCGTGGAATGTCTCCGCTTTCTTCGACCGGTTGGCGACAAAATAGAGATCGCCGTCCGCCAGCTTGCGATGCACAGGCATCACCATCGCGTCGGTGCCGCTGACCACAAAGTCCGGCGTCAGATCGAGCGCCGCAAACGCTTCCGGCAGAGTGGCAAACACGGTGTGTCGGCCGAACAAAGCATCGCGCGCCGCCGCAAAAGCCTCCGGCGTATCGGCCAGGCTGGGCGAAGACAGCGGCCGCGTGCCGACGATCACCGCGCCCGCATCGGCCAATGCGCGGAGCTTGTTCAGCACCGCAACGGTCAAATGCTGCGACATCCCACCGAGATAGAGCACGCGATAGCGCATGCCGGATTTGGTGACGAGCGCACCGCTGTCGACCGACAGCTCGTTCAGCGCCGGCGCATTGAAAAAGTCGAAGGCATATCCGGCGGGAACATCGCGCACGCGTTTCTCACCGAATAGCGATGTCAGCGGCGCTTCCTGGCCGTAGAAATACGCCACATCGGCAACAAAACGGCCTTGCTGCAAGAGATACGAAGCGCGCGCGATGTAATCGGTCCACGGCCGCGCCATCTCGGCCCAGGTTTCGTGACGATCGAACATCTGACCGAAGCCCGCCAGCGTCAGCCCGGGCGGTTTGTCGGCCGGCTGATGCACCGAAGTATGGATGAACACGCGATTGACGCCGCGCGCGAACTCCATGTCGACATAACGCTTGAGCGTCGACGGTGCCCAGCCCCAAGGCTGGCGGTCGCTGGTCAGCGATTCCGCGCCGACGATGTTCTGACCATAGATATGCGCCACCGAGGCAGCGCCGAGCAGATCGGCCTCATAAGTGAGCTGAACCGGAAACTTGTCGGTGTCGTAGGTCCACATCGCACCCATCGGCACGTCGAAAGGACGGCGCATTTCCATGTCGTCGCCGAAAGTCGGGCGAAAGATTTCCAACGCCTCGCCCTGCGTCTCCAGCCCATGCTCGTGCGCAAAACGCACCAGCTCGCCGTAATGATTAGCGGCCAGCAACTCCTCCACCGTGCGGCGAAAATCCCACAGGAACGTGTCGGATGCGACGGGGCTTTCGACCGCCGCGCCGGTCAGCGCCGGCAGGAACGGCGTCGGATCATAACCGCGCAGGCGCTTAAAATCGGCGATGAGGTTTTCGGTCCAGTTCTGCTGACCGATTTCGGAGGAGTCGATCAGGATCGAGCGGATGCCGCGCTTGCCGACCAAGTCAGGACCGACGGCATTCTGATAAAGGCTGAAATACTGGCGCAGGTAATCGCGCACATGCGCGGCATTCAGCTTGTCGACTTCAAGGCCGGTGGCTTCGCGCGGCGCCGGATGGTTCTCCTTGCCAACCAGCGAATAGCCGAGCCGCAGCACCGTCCATTGCCCCGGCGGCGGCGTCCAATCGAGGCTGCCGTCAGGTTTCATCTTACCGGTGAGATTGATCACAGCGGCCGGATTGATCGCCGTACCGGGTATGAAGGCGGACGCCGAAGCCAAGGCATAGAAGTCGCGCGGTGGCGCGGCGAACATCGCTTTCTTCTCGAATTCGTTGACCGTCGCACTGGTATGGAAAACCAGTTCGCGGATCTCGTAGGCGCGTTCGATCGCAGGCGGCGCCGTGTTCGGTGCATCATAGCCCGGCGCGGCATCGTCTTTGGGGCGATAGCTGGAACGCAACGGCACGGCCGGCTTCAGCACGACGCGGAACCAGCGGGCGGTCACCGGCGCGAATGAAATCGTCTGTTGGCCGATCTGCATGCGCTGAAGCTGTGCCGCAGGCGGAAAATCGGCGACATGGCGCCAGGCTTCGCCGTCATCGGAAGCTTCCACCACGGCGCGATAGCCGAGCGCCTTAGCTACCGTCATGCCGAGGCGCACACCTTGCACCGTCGCGGGCTGCTTGAACTTTTCGGCGACCCAAACGTCAGCATCGGAACCAGCCGCCGTCAGTTTCACCGCCTTCGCCAGATCGCCGTCGCTCAACAACGCGGGGTCGAGCGTGCCACCATTCCACGATGCCTCAGCTACGACCGGTTCGGCCACCGGCGCCGGATAAGCGAGCACCAGACTGTCGCGATAGAAATGCAGCGCCGCCGTTTTGGGCGTCGGCACATCGTCGCCCGCTAGCGGCGCATTCTGCAGCGGGCCTATATTGTCCGGCAGCTGCGGCAGTTGGCCATGGAACGGCTTGCCGCCTTCGATCCGGGTGGCGCTCCACACGACTTTCTTCATCGCCTGATCGGGCGTCACCCACGGACCGCCGGTCATGCTCCAGCCGGGCGCGCCTTCGACGGCGACCTCCATGCCGTAGCGGTCGGCCGTTTTCACGGCATAGCGGTAGAGATCCTTCCATTCGTCGGAGAGATAAGGAACACGGTGCTCGACCACGGTCGGCGTGTCGATGGCCGCATCCACCGCCGGAAAACCGGCGATCCCGATGCGGTGCATCCAGGCCAGATCCTTGTCGATGCCCTCGCGCGTGACATTGCCGTTCATCCACGGCCAGAAGACTCGCGGCCGGGCGGCCTGAGGCGGCACCCGGAATCCGCTCACCAATGCGTCGGCCTGCCGGCTGGGTGTCCCGCCCGCTACGGCCGGAAAGAAAGCCGCCGACGACGCCAGCAAGGCGAGCACAAACAATCGCTTGCCGGTCGTGAACGGCATGGTTTCCCTCCCAAAGCGCCGCGCCGGGTCATGATCGAATTTGGCGCGTTATGTTCTAACTTGCGCACTTTAGATCACTCATGCTAACGCAACAACGGGTCGGACGATCGTCTGTACGAGGCGTCGCAGGAGGTTAGCGTGATGCGCATCAACCGTCGCGAGTTTGTCGGCATGGCGGGCGCCGCCGCAACCCTTTCCGCCGAAGCCGGGACAACTATCCCGGACACGATCGCCCTGCCCGATGACGGCTGGCATTTGTGGATCGACCGCGATGCGCCCTGGCACGACGACGCGATTTTCCTGCCCGGCGAGTTCGATCTCGGTGCCCTGCCGGTCAATCCACCCACCGGCGGATGGGAGGCGCTCGGCGGCATCGAAGTCAGCCTGCCCGCGACGGTCGAACAGCATTACTGGGGCGAATTCGGCAGCCGTCCGTATACGGATGGCGAGTTCACCTACGCCGCCACCGATTCCGAACCGCAGAATGGGAATTACGAAGGTGTCTCGTGGTGGTGGCGGACGATCGACATTCCCGCCACCCTGGCCGGCAAGCGCCTGATCCTCACCGTGCGCGGGGCGCGCCAGCGCGCCGAGGTCTATTTGAACCAGAAGCTGGTCGGATATTCGCTCATCGACCAGTTGCCGTTCGAATGCGATGTGACCGGCGCCGCGGTGCCGGGCGGCAAGAACACGCTCGCCATCCGCATCACCAATCCGGGCGGACGGCTCGATTGGGTCGACGGCGACACCCTGCAATGGGGCAAGGTCCGCATTCCCAAGAGCCACGGTTTCGGCGGCTTGGACCGAGGACTGACGATCGCGGCCCATCCGATGGACGCGCGTATCGCCGACGCCTGGGTGCTCAACACCCCCAGAACTGGAACAGTCCGCGCCTTCGTGCAGGTGGACGGCATTCCCGGTGCGAAGAATATCGAGCGCTTGATCGCGCTCACCATCACCGATGCCAAAGCCGGCGCCAAGCTGCCGGCCAAGCAGGTCACTCTCGACCAGGACGCCGGAACATTCGCCTTCGAACTGCGCGCCAACAAGCCCGCGGTCTGGGACCTCGACACGCCGCATCTCTACCGGCTCGACGTCGCGCTGAAGACCAAGCACGGCGTATCGCGAAAGCAAGTGACGTTCGGCTTTCGCTGGTTCGCGCCCGATGGCGTCGGATCGAACGCGGTGTTCAAGCTCAACGGCCGCCGCATCAAACTTTATTCCGCGATCTCGTGGGGCTATTGGGGCCTCAATGGCATGTGGCCGACGCCCGATCTCGCCGAAAAAGAAGTGCGCGCCGCCAAGACGCTTGGCCTCAACTGCCTCGCCTTCCATCGCAATACCGGCAAGCACGACGTGCTCGACGCCCAGGACCGGCTCGGCCTGTTGCGCGGCATGGAGCCGGGCGGCGGCAAATACATGTTCGGCAAACTGCCTGCCGGAATCGAGGTCGACCAGCACAGCGTGCTGATGCAAACGCCTGAGACCGAGGCCGACAAGTTCTGTCAGCGCTACGCCATCGCCAAGATGAAACGGATGGTGCGGACCTTCCGCAGCCATCCCTCCCTGGTGCACTGGACGCTGCAGAACGAGAACAACGCCGATCTTTCCGATCCGCATGTGATCAAGGTGATGGAAGAGCTGCGGGCGCTCGACGACAGCCGCATCATCCTGATGAACGACGGCATGTCCTCGCCCGAATATCACGCCGCCCAGGCGTGGTACGAACCGTACAATCCGGTGCTGCACCGCTCCGACAAGGAACCGTGGGGCCATTGGTGGGACGATCACCAGGGCGCCGGCGATCAATGGTACGACCGTTTCTATCAAGACCCGGAGCACTTCACCTATCGCAACACCTTCGCTCCCGGCATCGTGCAATACGGCGAGATGGAAGGCTGCGCGGTTCCCGACAACCATACCATGATGGTGGCCGAAATCCTGGCGCGCGGCGGCAAAGCGTACGACCGCAAGGACCATGAAGAAATTCTCGCGGCGTATCAGACCTTCCTGAAGCGCTGGAATTTCGCCGCTGCCTTCCCGAGCGCCGAAGCGCTGTTTCTCTCCATCGGCCGTAAGAGTTACGTGAGCTGGCAGAACTATATGGAGAACGCGCGCATCGCCGATGCGGTCGATTACGCCGCGATTTCGGGGTGGGAAACCACCGCCATCGACAACCATTCCGGCATCGTCGACAATTTCCGCAATTTCAAATCCGATCCCAAACTGATTGCGGGCAGTCTCAAGCCGGTGCGTCCGGTCGCCAAGCAGCGGCAGATGGTGGTGGCGCGCGGCGATGCTGCCAAGTTCGATCTCTATCTTCTGAATGACACCGGCAAACCGGTGACCGGAAGACTGAAGTTCGCGCGGATCGAACCCTCGGGACAGCGGATCGGTTTGGTAGATGCGCCGGCGCCGGCGTTCGCGCCCGGGCAGATGAGCGCGCCGGTGATGACGAATTATGGCAATGCGCCGCTCGAGGCCGAGGGACTGCACCGCTTCGAATTTGCGTTGACCAGCGATCCCGGTGCGACGCAGGCGAAAGAGATCTGGGTGGTCGACACCAAACGCCCGCCGGTTCCCGGCCGCACCGTGAAAGTCGGTGTCATCGGCGTCTGGCCGCAACTGCGCCAGCAACTGAAGGACATTCCTGGCATCACCGTTGCCGATTATATGCCGGGCGGTTCGTTCGATGTGGTCATTGCCTCCGGCCTGACCGATGCATCCGCGCCGGGACAAAAGCTCGGCGGCGACGACGGACTGACGCTCGACAAGAACGCCAAGACCAAGCCCATGCCCGGCTCCCTGCCCGCCGAACTCATTGCCGCGGCGAAAGCCGGCCTGCCGCTGCTGCTGTTGCCCCAGGAAGACGCGCTCGCTGATGGCGTGGCGCGCCAACTCGCGGCGGAAAGCGCCTTCACCTATCAAGGCCAGGTCGGCCGCTATCGCGCACCGTGGATGGGCAACTGGTATTTCGTCCGTTCGCATCCGGTTTACGCCGGCATGCCGGTCGGGCGCGCGATGGACGGATTTTTCCAGGCCCGCGGCCGCCTCGCCAACGGACTTCTGGTCGATGGGCCCGATGTCGATGTATTTGTCGGCTACAGCCGCGATCACGACCGCCGGATCGGCGCCGGGACCTTCACGACACGCCTCGGACGAGGCAAAGTCCTGTTCCACCGCGTGCCGGATTTCGTTACGCCGATGCAGCTTCGCTTCCTGAGCAATGCCGTCGGCTGGCTTGTCTGAGTTGGAGATCAAAATGGGTATCGCCACCATCCGCCTCAATGCTAATGACAACGTCGTCGTCGCAGTGACGGCGCTGGACCCTGGCACGGAGATCGCGGCGGAAGGGATCACCACGCGCGATGCCATCCCGTTCGGCCACAAGGTCGCGACCAAAGCGATCCCGCGTGGTACACCGGTACGCAAATACTGCCAGGTGATCGGCGTCGCCAGCGAGGATATCGCGCCCGGCCGGCACGTTCACGTCCACAATCTCGCTTTCTCCGATCTGCGCGAGGCGGCCGACGCCGCACCGGTATTCGAAGCGCACGAAACGCCGCGCACATTCCTCGGCTACAAGCGGGCGAACGGCAAAGTCGGGACCCGCAATTACATCGGCGTCCTCACCAGCGTGAACTGCTCCGCCACCGTGGCGCGCCACATCGCCGAAGCGGCCGAGAAAAACGGCTTGCTGAAGGATTACCCGAATATCGACGGGATCGTGCCAATCACCCATCCGTCGGGTTGCGGCATGGCGGTGAAAGGCGAAGGCTACGACCTCTTGACGCGCACGCTGTGGGGCACGGCCGCCAATCCGAACTTCGCGGCGGTGCTGCTGGTCGGGCTCGGTTGCGAAGTGATCCAGCTTGCCCGTTTCAAGCAGGAGTACGGCATTACCGACAGCGAGCAGTTCCAGTCTTTCACCATCCAGGACACCGGCGGCACCAAGCGGGCGATTGCCGAAGGACTGACGCGGCTCAAAGCGATGCTGCCGGCCGCCAATGCCATAACCCGCACGCCGCAGCCTGCGAGCGAACTCGTCATCGGCCTGCAATGCGGCGGTTCGGATGGCTGGAGCGGCATCACCGCCAATCCCGCGCTGGGCAATACCAGTGACAGGCTGGTCGCGCTCGGCGGCACGGTCCTGCTGTCGGAAACGCCGGAGATCTACGGCGCCGAACATCTTCTTTACGCCCGCGCCCTGTCGCCCACGCTGGTGGAAAAACTCCGTGCCCGGATCACGTGGTGGGAGGAATACACCGCCATCCACAAGATGGAGATGAACAACAACCCCTCGCCCGGCAACAAGGCGGGCGGACTCACCACCATTCTCGAGAAATCGCTTGGTGCAGTCGCCAAGGCCGGCACTTCGCCGCTGGTCGACGTCATTGAATATGCCGAGCCGGTGAAGAAGCACGGCCTCGTCTTCATGGATAGCCCCGGCTTCGATCCCTGCTCCGCCACCGGTCAGGTCGCCTCGGGCGCCACCATGATCGCCTTCACCACGGGCCGCGGATCAGCCTATGGCTGCAAGCCTTCGCCGTCGATCAAGCTCGCCACCAACAGCGAGATATATAAGAAGATGACCGACGATATGGATGTCGACTGCGGCACCATCGCCACCGGACATGCGACGGTGGCAGAAAAAGGCTCGGAAATCCTGGATTATCTTCTCGCCGTCGCATCGGGCCAGAAATCGAAGAGCGAAGAACTCGGCTACGGCGACATGGAATTCGTGCCTTGGCATATCGGCGCGGTGATGTGAGGTTCGATTTCTTAAAATACGAGAAAAAAGGCCATGCCGATATTTGTTTCCCATAGGTACGAATACGGACTACCCACGATTGCGGTGGCCACTCGCCCATAACTTTACCGCGATTTAAGTGAAGCCGCCTGTAATCCCCCGGCTTGATCAACTCGGCCATCCGAGGAGAGGGGGATTACCCAAGTGCACCCAGAGCCAGCCACCGCATTCCGTTTGTGCGGCGAACAGACAGTTCGCACCATCGCCGACACGCACCGCGCGTTTGTGGAATTCTACGCCGACGCACCGGGCGTGGTATTCGATCCACGCGCTGTTACAGAAGCCGATTTGTCGCTTGTGCAGCTCATCGAGTCGGCTCGGCGCACAGCCGCGCGCGACGGCAAGAGAGTGTGCATCTCCGGCCCGTTACCCGACGCTCTCCGCGACGTCCTGGTCCGCGGCGGCTTCCTGAATTCGCCCGACAACGCTCTGTTCTGGACCGCGCCATGAGCTCGATCCTGATCGTCGACGACTCCGCGAGCATCCGTCAGGCGGTGAAAATCGCGCTCAATGGGCACGGCCACAACGTCACTGAAGCTGCCAATGGCTCCGAAGGAGCGACCAAGGCCGGCGCCGCACGGTACGACCTGATCATCACCGACCTCAATATGCCGGTGATGGATGGCCTCTCGATGATCCGCAAGGTGCGCACCAACACGGCCTACACCGGCGTTCCGATCGTGTTTCTCACCACCGAGTCCGATCCCGGCATGAAGAGCGAGGCTAAAGCAGCCGGCGCCACCGGCTGGATCACAAAGCCGTTCGATGCCGATCAGCTTTGCCGCATCGTCACCAAGGTTCTGGCAAAATGACCACCAACGATCCTGCCCAAGTCTTCCGTGTCGAAGCCCAGGAGCTGCTCGACCAGATCGAACAAGCCCTGCTCGATCTCGAGAAAAGTCCCGACGACGCCGATCTCATCGCGCAAGTATTCCGCGCCATGCATACGCTGAAGGGCTCGGGCGCGATGTTCGGCTTCGATGCCCTCGCCAGCTTCGCCCATGCCTGCGAAACCGCGTTCGATCGCGTCCGCAAGGGCCAGGTCAAGGCAACGCCGGAACTGATTGCCTCGGTGCTGGCCGCCGAAGATCACCTGCGCGCCCTTGCCGCTGGCGACGACGTGCCGGCCGATGAAGGCGCCACACTTCTCGCCCGCATCGAAACCGCGATGACCGGCGGCGCGCCGGTACCCGTTGCAGAGCCCGAGCCGGAGAAAAACTGGCGAGTCCGCTTCACCCTGACGCGCGACGCGCTCATCAACGGCACACGCCCGCTCGCGCTGCTCGACGAATTGCGTGGCCTCGGACCATGCGACGTAACGCCGGTCTGGAACGAGCTTCCGACGCTCGATGGCCTGCAACCGGCCGATTGCCATCTCGGCTGGGATATCCGTCTCAAGACGCGCCATCCGCGCACCGCGATCGAAGAAGTCTTCATTTTCGTCGGCGACGATGCCGCGCTTTCCATCGACCCCATCGAACCGGCTTCCGCCGCCGGCCTTGTCGTAACCGATGCAGCCCCCCCCGCAGCAGCGAACGACAGGCCGGCGGCGGGACACTCCATCGGCTACACCGTGCGCGTTCCGGCCGAGCGTCTCGACGAATTGATGAACCGCGTCGGCGAACTCGTCATCGCCCAGTCGCGACTGAAACAGGTCGTCGCCTTCTCGACCGACGCCAATCTTCATTCCGTCGCCGAAGAAATCGAACGGCTGGCTTCCGAACTGCGCGACTCCATGATGAATGTCCGCATGGTGCCGATCAGCCAGTTGTTCGGGCGCTTCCGCCGATTGATCCACGATCTGGCGCGCGATACCGGCAAGACGATCGACTTCCGCACCACCGGCGAGACCACCGAACTCGACAAGAACGTGATAGAGCGACTGGCCGATCCGCTGATCCACCTGATCCGCAATTCCGCCGATCACGGCCTCGAGACCGTGGAAGAACGCCGCGCCGCGGGCAAGCCCGATGCCGGACGCATCACGCTTTCCGCCCGTCAGGCCGGCACGGAAGTCATCATTTCGGTCAGCGATGACGGCCGCGGCGTGGATCTAAACCGCGTGCGCGCCAAGGCCGAACGCTCCGGACTTCTCGCACCCGGCGCGACGGCAACCGACAACGAAATTCTGCAGCTTCTGTTCGCGCCCGGTTTCTCGACCGCCGAGACGGTGACCAATCTGTCGGGCCGCGGCGTCGGCATGGACGTCGTCAAGCGCACCATCGACTCCTTGCGGGGCACCATCGATCTCGCCAACCGCCCCGGCACCGGCGCCGAAGTCGCGCTGCGACTGCCGCTGACCCTGGCAATCATCGACGGCCTCTTGGTCCGCGTCGGCCAGGCCCGCTACGTCATTCCGCTGGCTTCGGTGGAGGAATGCGTCGAACTGACCACCGATCAGGATCAACGCAGCCAAGGCCGCTCGTTCCTCACATTGCGCGAGCAGCTGGTGCCGTTCATCCGCTTGCGCGAGCTTTTTGCGACCGGAACACAGCCCGACCGTTATCAGAAGATCGTC
The DNA here is from genome assembly GCA_023259375.1 of Alphaproteobacteria bacterium. GTDB lineage: Bacteria > Pseudomonadota > Alphaproteobacteria > Micropepsales > Micropepsaceae > Rhizomicrobium. Next base: position 21,287 of record JAHFQC010000029.1, on the reverse strand, counting down.
GTGGTCTCGACCGGCAGCGAACGTGTCGGCCTCGTCGTCGACCAGATCCTCGGCGACCATCAGACCGTGATCAAGCCGCTGTCGCGCTTCCACGCCGGCATCGGCACCTTCTCGGGCGCCACCATCCTCGGCGACGGCGGCGTCGCGCTCATTCTCGACGTTCCGCATCTCGTGGCCGCGGGCCAGCAACAAGAGGACCGACTGCGTGCAGCCGGGTGATGCCATGACCGAAAACGGTGAAATCGTCTGGGACGAAGACGGCCAGATCAAGGTCCTGACCTTCGATCTCGGCGGCGAGACCTTTGCCCTCGAAGCCAACATGGTGTGCGAGATTCTCGACATCCTGCCCGAAACGCAGGTGCCCGGCAGCGCCTCCATCGCCGGCGGCGTCATCAATTTCCGCGGCAGCGTCATTCCGGTCGCCGACCTGCATCTGGCCTTCGGCCTCGGCACTCCGGCGATCACGCAGGACAGCCGCTACATCGTCATCGAACTGGAGCACGACCGCGATACCTGCGTCATCGGCCTCAAGGCCGACAAGGTTCACGAAGTCACCACCATCGACCACCGGGCAACCGAAGCGGCTCCCCGCATCGGCACGCGCTGGCGGCAGGATTTTATCCGATGCCTGGCAAAGCGGAGCGGCGATTTGGTCGTCGTTCCCAACCTGCCGCGCATTTTCAACATTTGCGGCCACGTTCAGGCCGGAACGCAACATTGATAGGGGATGGGACATGCGTTTCACGATCAAATGGAAGCTTGGCTTAGCCTTCGCAACGATCATCATTCTGATGCTGGCAGCCGCGGGCTTCGGCATCAACGGCGTCAGCTCGATGAACCAGAGCTTCACCGGTCTGATCCAAGGCCCGGTGGAGAAGCTGCAGGTGGCGCGCGACATGCGCTTCATCACGATGCAGATCGTCCGTGACGAGAAGAACGTCATCCTGTCCGACGATCCCAAGATCATGCAGCAATACGATACGGAACTGTCCGATCTCCGTGGCAAAATGGATGCTGTGCTGGCGCACGGCTACGACATCGCCGGCGAACAGGGTCGCACGGTGTACCAACGCCTGCGCCAGACTTTCGAAACGATCAAGCCGCTCGATACCAAGCTGCGGGAACTGGCGCTCTCCGGCAAGAAAGCCGAAGCCAAGGAGATTTCGTTCGGCCCGCTCTACCAGCCGAATGTGGAAATGATCACCGGCTCGGAAGAGCGAGTCAAGCGCGCCCTCGAGCAGATGGAAGATGCCAAGAAGAGTGCTGAAACGAGCTACGTGTCGACCCGCACATTCCTGATGACCCTCACGGCAGTGGCATTCCTGCTTGCTGCGATCGCGGGCGGCTGGATCATACTGTCGATCGGTTCGGGCCTGCGCAAAGTCACTCGCCTGGTCGACTCCGTCGCCGTCGGCGACCTCAGCCAGTCGATCGACATCCGAACAAACGACGAGATCAAGGACGTCGCCACCGCAGTCGAGACCATGACCGGCAACCTCAGAACCACCGCCGCCATCGCCGACAAGATTGCCGAAGGCGACTTGATGGTGCAGCCGAAAGCGTTGTCGGAAAAAGACACACTCGGCCGCGCGCTGGAACGCATGGTCGAGAAGCTGCGCGACGTCGTCGCCAATGCCACCAACGCATCGGAGAATGTCGCCTCGGGCAGCCAGGAGTTGTCGTCCGCCGCGGAACAAGTTAGCCAAGGCGCCACCGAGCAGGCCTCCTCCGCTGAGGAAGCATCGGCCTCGATGGAAGAAATGGCGGCCAACATCAAGCAGAATGCCGACAACGCGGCGCAGACCGAGAAGATCTCCCGCCAGTCCGCCAAGGATGCCGAAGTCAGCGGCGACGCCGTCAACAAGGCAGTGGTCGCGATGCAGACCATCGCCGAGAAGATCACCATCGTGCAGGAAATTGCGCGTCAGACCGATCTTCTCGCCCTCAACGCCGCCGTCGAAGCGGCGCGGGCCGGCGAACACGGCAAGGGTTTTGCCGTCGTCGCCGCCGAGGTGCGCAAGCTGGCCGAACGCAGCCAGACCGCGGCCTCGGAAATAAGCTCGGTGTCGAGCGAAACGGTGAAGGCCGCCCAAGCCGCCGGCGAGATGCTGACCCGCCTCGTGCCCGACATCCGCAAGACCGCCGAACTGGTGTCGGAAATCAGCGCCGCCTGCCGCGAGCAGGACGTCGGCGCCAGCCAGATCAACGAAGCGATCCAGCAGCTCGACAAGGTGACGCGCCAGAACGCGGCCGCGTCCGAGCAGATGAGCGCCACATCGGTCGAACTGGCCAGCCAGTCGGAAGAACTGCAGGCCTCGATTTCGTACTTCCGCACCGAAGCCAAGGCCGGCGCACCGCTGATCAAGAAACCGCAAGCCAAGAAGCGTCTCGAACGCACAACGCTGCGCGGCACTCCTAAAGCCGGAGTGACGGTCGCCGAACAGCAAGTGCGCGCGAAAGGCTTTGCGCTTGATCTTGCCCGCGGCGGTCCGGATGAGGATGACGACCGCTTCAAGGAGTATGCGTGAAATGGCCGGCCAATACGTCACGCTGGGTCTCGGCCGGGAAGTATTCGCGGTGCCGGTGTCGATGGTTCGCGAGATCCTCGACTACCGCGATCCCTTCGCCATCCCCGAAGGCCCGCCCTGGATGTTGGGCCTGATCGACGTGCGCGGACGCGGTGTGCCGATGATCGATCTCAGAACCAAACTCGGCCTCACTCGCGCAACACCGACGCTGGTGACCCGCATCCTTGTGCTCGACGTGCCGATCGAGGGACGCACCCTCAGCCTCGGGCTGGTCGCCGACCGCGTCCTGGAGGTGGCGAGCTTTGCCGACGACGAGATCGAAGGCGCGCCCGACGTCGGCGTGACTTGGCGTTCCGATTACATCGCCGGTGTCGTGCATCGCACCGGCGGCTTCGTGGTGATTATCGATGTGGCAAGACTGCTTGCAAGCAACGACGTCGCCGTGCTCACCGCGTCGGTCGAGCAGGCCGCCTGACGCCATGATCCGCCATGTCGCCGGCCCTTTGGACGACAGCGAGCCGCTCAGCCCGTTCAACTTTGAGCGGCTCACCAGGTTCATCAAGAGCTACAGCGGCATCGCCCTCAACGTCTCGCGGCGGACCATGCTGGAGGGGCGGCTGAAGCGGCGCTGCCGGGCGGTCGGTATCGACGACGTCAACGAATATTGCCGCATCCTGTTCGATGAGAGCGGCGCCGAGATCGACGCCGAAATCGTCCATCTGATGGATGCGGTGACGACCAACAAGACCGACTTCTTCCGCGAACCAGCGCATTTCGACTATATGATGCAGACCATCCTGCCGGACATCCTCCGGTCCGGCCCGCACCGCATCAAAGTGTGGAGCGCCGCCTGCTCGATCGGCGCCGAACCCTACACGATCGCGATGCTGCTCGACGATTTCTGTCGCAAGCATCCCGGCATGGACTATTCCGTTCTGGCGACCGACCTCTCCTATCAGGCCTTACAGAAGGCGCTGATCGGAAGATTTCCCGAAGCCATGGTCGATCCCGTGCCGGATCATCTGCGCCATCAATATGTGATGCGTTCGTCGGACGGCAGCGAAGTCCGCATGTCGCCACGCTTAAGGTCGGCGATTTCGTTCGCCCGCCTCAACCTGATGGACGAGACCTACCCGGTTCCGAGCGATTTCGACCTGATTTTCCTCAGAAACGTGCTGATCTACTTCGACAAGCCGACCCAGCTTGCGGTGCCGACGCGGCTCAGCCGTCACTTGCGGACGGGCGGGTACCTCGTGCTCGGCCATTCCGAATCCCTGTCGCGCTCCGGATTGCCGTTGCAAGCCGTCGCCAACACCATCTTTCAGCGGCAGTAGTTCCATGGCGTCAAAGAAAATCCGTGTCCTGATCGTCGACGACTCCGCCACCGTGCGGAAAACCCTGGCGACGATCCTGGAGGAAGACCCCGACATCGAGGTGATGGGAGCGGCCGGCGACCCGTTCGTTGCCGCCCAGCGCATCAAGAAGGAAGTGCCCGACGTCATCACTCTCGACGTCGAGATGCCGCGCATGGATGGCATCACATTTCTCCGCAAGCTGATGGCGCAACATCCCGTGCCGGTAGTGATGTGCTCCTCGCTGGTCGAAGAAGGAACCCAAACACTGCTGCAGGCGCTCGATGCCGGCGCAGTCGACATCATCCAGAAGCCGAAAGTCGACGTCGCCGAGCAGTTGCTCGAAACCAAGATCCAGATTTGCGACAGCATCAAAGCGGCGGCACGAGCCCGGTTACGCGAGCCGCGCCGCGGCGCCCCAGAACCTCTCACGCCGGAGAAAAAGCTCACCGCCGATGCGATGCTGCCGCCGCCGGTGCGCCACGCCATGGCGCGCACCACCGAGACCATCATCTGCATGGGCGCTTCGACCGGCGGCACGCAAAGCCTCGCCGAAGTGCTCGTCACCCTGCCCGCTGCGGCGCCCGGCATCGTCATCGTGCAGCACATGCCGGAACGATTTACGACCTCGTTCGCCAAGCGGCTCGACAGCGTTTGTCAGGTCGAGGTCAAGGAAGCCGCCGACGGCGACCCGGTGTTGCGCGGCCGCGTGCTGATCGCACCGGGCAATTTTCACACCATTCTCGAACGCAGCGGTGCCAAATATTATGTTTCGGTCAAGCCGGGTCCGCTGGTGTCGCGTCATCGTCCGTCCGTAGACGTATTGTTCCGGTCGGCGGCAAATGCCGCGGGCAGCAACGCGGTCGGCGTCATCATGACCGGCATGGGCGACGACGGCGCCCGCGGCCTCGCTGAAATGAAACAGGCTGGCGCCTTCACCATCGCCCAGGACGAAGCCACCTCGATCGTCTTCGGCATGCCCAAGGAAGCGATCGCCCGCGGCTGCGTCGACCGGGTGGTGCCGCTGCAAAACATCGCCGCCGAAATGCTGCGCGCCGCCGCGAGGTAAACCTCCCCATCCTCATGGCCGGACGGGGGGAGTTGCTCGCGGCTGGCCGACGCGCTATACCCCTCCCCGGTATATACCCCCGGAGGGTACCTGTGACCAGGACCGATCCCAAGCTGCTCACCCGGCTTGCCCGCATCGAAGGGCAAGTGCGCGGCGTCGTGCGCATGGTGGAAGAGGAACGCTACTGCATCGACGTCCTCAACCAGCTCGAAGCGATCAAGGCGGCGCTGTGCCGGGTCGAGACCGAGGTCCTCAAGGGCCATGCCGCTCATTGCGTGGCGCACGCGATCAAGTCGGGCAATGCCCGCGATCAGAAACAGAAATTCGACGAACTGGTGGAGCTGTTCAGCCGCTATGGCAAATGAAACCCTGAACCCGAAAGATCCGGTTTGCGGTATGACGCCGAATCCGGAAACCGCCATCGCCAAAGGTAACACGACGGTGCACGACGGCGTGTGCTACATCTTCTGCTGTGCCGGCTGCAAAACGAAGTTCGAGGCCGAACCGCAGAAATATTTGGCACCGGCCGAAGCCGCCTCCGAGCGCGCCAAAGATCCGGTGTGCGGCATGACCCCGTTCGTCGCGGTCGCCAAGGCCAAGGGTAACCACACAGTTTATCAGGGTAAGGACTATTATTTCTGCAGCGCCGGCTGCAAAGCCAAGTTCGAAGCAGAGCCTGAGCGTTATCTTTCCGCCCCCGCACCGCACGCTGCGCATGAACACAAAATGCCGGTTAGCGGAGAAGGTGCCTGCTGTGACCATCACGCCGCGCCCAAACCGCCACCGGCAAACGCCAAAGACATTCTCTACACCTGCCCGATGCATCCCGAAGTCAAGCAAATGGGCCCTGGCGATTGCCCGATCTGCGGCATGGCGCTGGAACCGGCCGATCCGGCCGCAGCCGAAGACGATTCCGAATATCGCGACATGCGCCGCCGCTTCTGGATTTCGCTGGCGCTGACCGCGCCAGTGTTCCTGCTCGCGATGCTGGGTGAAGCGATCCCGCTATCGCCCACCTTACGCGCGACCATCGAAGCGGTTCTCGCTTTGCCCGTCGTGGCATGGGCGGGCTGGCCGTTCTTCGTGCGCGGCTGGAAAGGCGCGGTGACTGGCCACGCCAACATGTTCACTTTGATCGGCCTCGGCGTTGCCGTCGCATATATTTACAGCCTCGTCGTGTTACTGGTGCCGTCGCTGGTACCCGCCGGCTATCATCACGGCACGATGGGACCGCCGGTCTATTTCGAGGCCGCGGCGGTGATAATCACTTTGGTGCTGATGGGGCAATTGCTGGAGCTGCGCGCCCGCGCCCGCACCGGCGCTGCCATCCGCGCCTTGATCGATCTCGCGCCCAAGACCGCGCTGCGCCGCACCGCACACGGCAACGAAACCGTGGAACTCGCGCAAGTCATGCTCGGCGATGAATTGATCGTGCGCCCCGGCGATGCGGTTCCGACCGACGGCGAGGTTATCGAAGGCGAAAGCGCCATCGATGAATCGATGTTGACCGGTGAATCCGTTCCGGTCGCCAAGACCAAAGGCGATGCAGTCACCGGCGGCACGCTCAACAAGAACGGCGCGCTCGTCATCCGCGCCACCCGCATCGGCGCCGATACGGTGTTGTCGAAGATCGTAGCCCTGGTCGCCGAAGCACAGAGGAGCCGCGCCCCGACGCAAGGTCTCGCCGACAAGGTCTCCGCCTGGTTCGTGCCGACGGTGACGGCAGCAGCGATCATCACCTTCATCGCGTGGCTAGCGACCGGCTTCACGCTCGATTACGCCTTGATGGCGGCGGTGTCGGTGCTCATCATCGCCTGCCCGTGCGCGCTGGGATTGGCGACGCCGATGTCGGTGATGGTTTCGGTCGGCCGCGGCGCCCACTCGGGCGTACTGGTGAAGAACGCCGCCGCGCTGGAAAAATTCGCGACCGCTGCCGTGCTGGTGATCGATAAGACCGGCACCATCACTGAAGGCAAGCCCGAAGTGGTGGCGATCCACACCGTGTCCGGCGCCAGCGAAGCCGAAGTACTGGGCTTGGCCGCGGCCTTGGAATCCAAAAGCGCCCACCCCCTCGCCCACGCCGTCATCGAACGCGCCGGGGACCTCGCCTTGCCGCCTACAGATGATTTCACCAACGTCACCGGCAAAGGCCTCAGCGCCCGCATCGACGGCGCCACCATACTGGTCGGCAGCGAAGACTTCCTTGCCGAGAATGACGCCCCGACCACCGCCCTCGCGGGCGATGCCGCCCATTGGCGGACACAAGGCGCCACGGTGATCTTCGTGGCGCGCGGCAATGACGCCCTCGGCCTGATCGCCATCAAGGATCCGTTGAAGCAAGGCGCACGCGAAACCCTGGCGGCCCTCAAGGCAGAGGGCCTCGCCATCGTGATGGCGACGGGCGACGCTCCGGAAACCGCGCACGCGATTGCCGTCGAGGCTGGGATCGATACCGTTGCGGCACGTCAAACGCCCGAAGACAAAGCCAAACTCGTCGCAGAGAAGCGCATCAGCGGCGCCGTGGCGTTCGCGGGCGATGGTGTCAACGACGCGCCGGCCCTGGCCGCGGCCGATGTGGCGATTGCGATGGGCTCGGGCTCCGATGCGGCAATCGAGACCGCCGGCCTCGTGCTCCTCAAAAGCGATCTCGGCGCCCTCTTGCGCGCCCGGCGGCTGGCCAAGGCGACGCTGCGCAACATGAAGCAGAACCTGTTCTGGGCCTTCGCCTATAACGCGCTAGGCGTGCCGCTGGCGGCGGGTGTTCTCTATCCGGTCACGGGCTGGCTGCTGTCCCCCATGGTCGCGGCTGCGGCAATGAGCTTCAGTTCGGTGTCGGTGATCGCCAACGCGTTGCGTCTGAAGGGGGCAAAGCTCTAAAAACCCGCCGTTGAGGGGATGCAACGAGCATGGCAACGACATTTTTTGGCCGTCTTTGGAACGGCAAAGGCAAGCGCACGCCGTGGATCCGGCGGATCTTCCTGGTGCTGTTCGCGCTCTTGGTGCCGCTGCCGCTCCTTTATCTCGTGGTTTTCCGCTTCGTGCCGGTGCCGGGAACGCCGCAGATGGCGATCTATCTCGTCACCGGCCGCAGCGTGCAGCACACGTGGCGTTCCATCGACAGCATGGCGCCGGGGCTCAAATATTCGGTGATCGGCTCCGAGGACCAGAATTTCTGCAGCCATCACGGCTTCGATATCGAGGACATCGAGCTCGCCATCAAGGAGCGCGAGCAAGGCAAGAGCCATCGCGGCGCTTCCACCCTCAGTCAGCAGGTGGCGCGTACGCTGTTCCTGCCGCCGTCGCGGACGTGGGTGCGTAAGGGCGTCGAAGCATGGCTGACGGTCCTGCTGGAGGTCACCTGGCCCAAGAAGCGCATTCTCGAGGCTTATCTCAACCTGGTCGACTGGGGTAACGGCAACTTCGGCGCCGAAGCGGCATCCAAGGCCTATTTCCATGTCCCGGCGAACCGGCTTTCCAGCGCCCAGGCGGCGCGGCTCGCCTCAATTCTGCCCAATCCCGACAAGTGGAAGGCGACCCGGGCGGGCAAAAAGCGGATGAACCGCGCCATGGCCCGCACCCGCGAAGCCCGCGAAGGCGACATGGATTGGTGCGTGCGCTAAAAATCGTTTGAAAATCGAGGCATTTTCCGCACAAAACTTTTGCCCCTGCCGCTCTAGGACGAGCGCGTCACATTCATTACACTGTTCAGCATGCGTCGCCTGATCCATCTCGTATTCCAGCCCGCCTCCCGGCTTGTCCGTCTGGCCCTGGGCGAAAAGCGTCTCGTTGCCGATCCGCAAATGGCGGACGACACGCACGCTCACATGCCGCAATTCATCGACCTCGACGGCACCACCGTCACCGGTCTGTGGGCCATTCTCGATCACATCGAAGGTACCTATCCCGAGATTCCGCTGGTGCCTGATGACGCCGTCCTGCGCGGCGAGGCGTTGCGCTGGCTCGATTGGACCACGACCGTGCTGGGCGATCAGGTCACCCGCAAGATCGTCGCCGAGAAGGCGAACCCGCGCTACACCGGAACCCCTACCCGCTCGACGCCCGACGTCAGCGTGATCCGCGCCGGCCGCGATGCCTTGCGCGAGCTGATCCCCTTCCTCGGTGAGACCGTGGACAAGAACGGCAATCTCATCTGCCGCGATCTCACTATCGCCGATCTGTCGCTGGCCGCGCATCTGTCGTCGCTCGACTATTTCGGCGAAGTGCCATGGGATTCCAACCAGGGCCTGCGCGAGTGGTATATGCGGATGAAGTCGCGCCCCTCGTTCCGCACTCTGCTGGCCGACCGCGTGCCGGGACAGCCGCCGATCAAATACTATGCCGATCTCGACTTCTGAGCTTTCCCAAGAGGTCCGCAAGCGGGCCTTGGCGGAAGGCTTTGATGTCGTGCGTATTGCCAATGCCGTGGCGCCCGCTGGCGCGCGCGAACACCTTGCCACCTATCTCTCGGAAGGCCGTCACGGCGAGATGGCGTGGATGGCGAACAACGCCGACCGCCGCGCCGATCCGGCGACGCTGTGGCCGGAGGCCAAGAGCATCATTATGCTCGGCGTCAATTACGGCCCCGATCACGATCCGCGCACCGATCTCAATGTGCCGGACACCGGTGCGATCTCGGTCTATGCCCGCGGCGATGATTATCACGACGTCATCAAAACGCGGCTTAAGGTGCTTGGGCATTGGCTATGCGACACCCACGGCGGCGATGCGCGCGTATTCGTCGATACCGCACCGGTGCTCGAAAAAGCGCTGGCGCAAGAGGCCGGCATCGGCTGGCAAGGCAAGCACACCAATCTGGTCAGCCGCGATTATGGATCATGGCTGTTCCTGGGATCGGTGTTCACCAGCCTCGACCTCGTGCCTGATGCGCGCGAAAGCGATCATTGCGGTGCCTGCCACGCCTGCCTCGACGTCTGCCCGACGCGCGCGTTTCCGGCCCCGTACCAGCTCGATGCGCGGCGCTGCATTTCCTATCTGACCATCGAGCACAAAAGCCATATCCCGCGCGAATTCCGCGCCGCGATCGGCAATCGCATTTACGGCTGCGACGATTGCCTCGCGGTCTGTCCATGGAACAAGTTCGCGCAAGTCTCGCACGAGGCTAAGTTTGCGGCGCGCGAGGAACTGAACCGGCCGGCGCTACGGCACCTTGCGCGACTTGATGATGCCGAATTTCGCGCGCTTTTCCGCAAGTCCCCGGTCAAACGCATCGGCCGCGACCGTCTGGTCAGAAACGTGCTGATCGCGATCGGCAATTCGGGCGACCCCGCGCTGGCGGCCGAAGCGGTACGACTGGCAGACGATCCCTCGCCGCTGGTGCGCGCCATGGCGGCGTGGGCGCTGACGCGGCTTCTTGCCCCGGCCGAAGTCCAAGCGCTGGCGGCGATTCATGCTACAAGCGAATCCGATGCCGATGTGCACCGGGAGTGGCTGTCATGAAGCTTGCCGCCGATACGGGTTATTGGACCGCGCTGGAAAAGCTGGTTGCCGAAAATCGCATCGTGATCGAGCGGCCCAAGGGCTCGCGCCATCCCCGCTTTCCCGAGATGATCTATCCGCTCGATTACGGCTTTCTCGAAGGCACCAACAGCAATGACGGCGCCGAAGCCGATATCTGGCGCGGCACGCTTCCGGGCAACGCCATCACCGGCGCGGTTTGCACCGTCGATCTCGTCAAGCGCGATTCCGAGGTGAAGATCCTGATCGGCTGCACGCCCGACGAAATCGCGATCATCGACGAGTTCTACAACACCGGCCCTTACATGGAGGGCATGACCATCATCCGCTAAAGACTTTATGTTGTCGCGCTTTCGGACGGAAAACCGGTTCCCACTTTTCCTGAAAGCGCTTATGCGCACGGGCTCGTCTTGCCGTGATTGTCGGAGCCCCAGCGGCGGTACTGCTTCGCATCGATGTGGAACCTCACCCCGTCATAGAAGCCGAGCCCGATATTGTAGGCTTTGCCTTTCTTCGCATGTAGGCGGCACACCGTGGCGATCAGTTCGCGCCGAGTGATCATGTCCTGCGGCACCAAATCGAGCGCGTAGTACAAGGCATGCGCGCTTTTTGGCGCCCCGCCGGAGCAAGCATTCAGCCGCGGCTCGCGCCAGCCGGATTCGACCATCACCGGCCCGATTTCCGGCACCACCTGATCGCGGATGAAGCGCAGCGTCGGTACCACGTGCGGCCATAGTTCCCGCGGCGGCATCGACCAGGGATAAGCGAGCCCGCAGGACCGCCAACTCGACGCGTTGCGCAACAACTCTTCCGGCCCGAGCACATCGCCGACCTGGGCCCGGTCGAGATAGCGCTCGAACGCGGTGACTTCCGCCCGCCGCCCCGGCGCCGCATCAACCCAATCGGAAAACGACGGTTCGGCCTGCGCCGCACTCGCGAGCAACACCATCGCGAGCGCTAGGGCGCGCATTACTTCCCGCCCTTGCTCTGCAATTCGTTCAGATACCGCTTGGCATCGGCGGCGGTACGGCCTTGACCGCGGGTGGCTGCGCTCTGCCAGTCGCGTTTGGCGCCCGCAAGATCGCCGACGGAGTATTTCATCTTGCCGCGCTCCACCAAGGCCGGCGGATAATCGGGATAGACCTCGAGCGAGCGCACGATATCCGTTGCGGCCCCGGTTTTGTTGCCCTGCGCCCAGCGCGCACTCGCCCGCAACACCAGCAGATCGGCGCGATTGGCATCCTGCGCCAGCGCTGCGGAAAGATCGCTCTCGGCGCCGTGCCAATCGCGGATCAATCCGCGCGCCCGCGCCCGGGAGGACAGCAGGCTGAGATCGTTCGGCTTGTCGGCGAGTGCCGCCGTGAACGAGGTGACCGCCTGCCCCGGTTTGTTGGCGGCGAGCCACGCCGACCCGGCTTCGTCGAACAGCGCCGAACGATCGACCGCAGGCACATCGCGATTGCGCCCCAGCGCATCGAGCACGCGCGCGGCATCGTCGTAGCGCCGCAGTCCGAACAGCGCGAGCGCATGGCAATGCATCGCCGCCGCGCCGCCACCGTGCACCTGCCACACCGCCGCTTTCTTCTCCGCCGTCGCCGGACTGCGATCGACCATGGCGACGCAATCGTCGTAGGTCATGTCCTCGGCCAACGCCGGCGTGGCGAACGCCAGCAGGACCAGCGCGTATTTCAGCATGGCGTCACGTCCTTCAGCACGGTTTCGAGCGTGCGCTCGATGAGATGCAAATTCGTGGCACTCGAAAGCCGATGGCCGGCGCCCTTGACCAGCGTGAACGTCACATCGCCCTGATAGACGTCGAGCAGCCTGGCGCCATACTGCCACGGCACATCGTGATCGTCGGTTCCGTGCAGGATGCGCACCGGCACATCGAGCGTCAGCGTCCGGCCGAGCACCAGATTTTGCCGCCCGTCTTCGATCAGCCCGCGCGTGATCGGATAACCTTCGCCGTCCTCCGGCTGGTAAAACCAGCTTCCCTTGTTGATGACCTCATCGCGGATCTCCGGCGGCATCCGCTTCCACATCAGTTCCTCGGTGAGATCCGGCGCCGATGCGATCAGCACAATGGCCGCGACCCGCTCCGGCCGCGCGGCGGCCACCAGGGTCGTGATCCAGCCGCCCATCGAGGAGCCGATCAGCACCAGCTTGCCTTCGGTCAACTGATCCAGCACCGCCAGTGCGTCATCACGCCAACGTGAAATCGTGCCATCTCGAAAAGCGCCGGAAGAAGCACCATGTCCAAAATAGTCGAAACGCACACTGGCGCGACCTTCGCGCGCAGCAAACGTTTCCACGGCTTGCGCCTTGGTGCCGGTCATGTCGGAGTTGAAGCCGCCCAGCCACATCAGGCCGGGACCGCGGCCATTGATCCGGCGATAGGCGACTTGCTCGCCATCGGGGCGCGGGAGAAATTCAGTCATGGTTCTTTCCGGGGCGTCGTTCTAGCCTACAGTGCCACGACGCAGGGGCTCTGTTAAACTGGCTTCATGTTTCAGGAGGGTGCAATGAGGTTTCGGCTGTTGACGCTTTTGGCGGCCTTGGTGCTGGGATTGGGCTTCGGTCCGGTTCAGGCCCAGGATGCGACGCCTTCCTATTCGATCGTGCCGCACTCGGCGCCAACGTCCAAGATCGAAGTCGCCCAGCTCCCGGCCGCCGGCGTCTCGAATTTCGATCCGGTCAAGGCCACCAACGCCTATCTCGCCCAGATTCCGGCCAAGGATCGCGCCCGCACCGATGCCTATTTCGAAGGCGGTTACGTGCTGCAGGTCGTAGATCTCGTTTACGCGCTCGTCGTCGCGGGCTTACTGCTGTGGCTGAAGATATCGAGCCGGATGCGGAGTTGGGCCGAGAGCATCACCAGCCGCCGCTGGCTGCAGGTTCCGATCTATGCGGTGCAGTACATCGTGATCACAACCGTGGTGACGCTGCCGCTGTCGATCCATGAAGGCTTCTTCCGCGAGCACCACTACGGTTTGTCCAACCAGACCTTCGGCCAATGGTTCGGCGAATTCGGCATCTCGTTCCTGATCGAAATCATCGCCTTCAGTCTGGTTCTGACCCTGATTTATGCCGCCGCCCGCAAGGTTCAGCGCAAATGGTGGATGTGGGGCGCCGGAATCACGGTGGCCTTCATGGTCGTGGCAATCGCGATCGCGCCGGTCTTCATCGAACCGCTGTCCAACAAATATACGCCGCTGCCCGAGAGCGCGACCCGTAATGCCATCCTGTCGCTGGCGCGCAGCCAGGAAATTCCGGCCAAGGACGTCTATCTCGTCGATGCGTCGCGCCAATCGAAACGCGTCTCGGCCAATGTCGCCGGCCTGTTCGGCACCACGCGCATCGCGCTCAACGACAATCTGATGAACCGTTGCACGCCGAGCGAGGTGTTGCAGGTTCTCGGCCATGAAATGGGTCATTACGTGATGAACCACGTCGGCACCTCGATCACATGGCTCGGCCTGATCATCTGCCTGGGGTTCTGGTTCGTCGACTGGGGCTATCACCGGTTGACGCGTATTTTCGGCGCCAAATGGGACGTCCGCGGCATCGACGATCCGGCTGGCCTGCCGCTGATCCTGGCAGTGTTCAGCGTGTTCATGTTCCTGGCGACGCCATTGACCAACACCATGACGCGCACCCAGGAAATCCAGGCCGACCTGTTCGGTCTCAATCTGGTGCGCCAGCCCGATGCCGAAGCCAAGGTCGACCTGATGCTGGGCGAATACCGCAAGATGGATCCCTCGCCGCTCGAGGAATTCGTATTCTTCGATCATCCCTCGGGCAAGAACCGCATCCTGATGGCGATGCGCTGGAAGGCCGAGCACCTCAACGACCCCGACATCATGGCGGGACCGATCTCGCCGCAGTGAAACAGAAAGGCCTGACGGAAATCCGCTAGGCCTTTTTTGTTTCCGAACTCGTCATGGCCGGTAAAGAAGACGCCTAAATCTCCACGCCCAGCGGCTTCAGGAATGCCGCCGCAATCGCACGCTGTTCGTCGTTCCATTCCGCGCCGAGGCTCATCGCGAGCTGTGCCTGGCTTTTCAGGATCACGCCGTCGTCGAGAATCTTGAGGCCGTTTGCTTTCAGCGTCGAGCCGGTGGTGGTGATATCGACGATGGCTTCCGCCGTGCCCGCAGTCGGCGCGCCTTCGGTGGCACCGGCACTCGGCACGATGCGGTAATCCGAAATGCCGGCGTGTGCGAAGAAGCTGCGGGTGAGCTGCTTGTACTTGGTCGCAATGCGCAGGCGCTTCTTATAGCGCACGGCGTAGGCGGCACAGATATCGTCGAGATCCGCCAGGGTCGACACGTCGATCCAGCTTTTCGGCACCGCCACAACGACGTCGGCAAAACCGAAGCCAAGACCCTTCAACAGATTCACCCGGCCTTCGAGTTCCGGCACCGCTTCGCGGATCAGATCCTCGCCGGTGACGCCGAGATGTACATCGCCGCCCGCCAGCGCCGCCGCGATTTCCGACGACGACAGCAGCATCACGTCGATGCCGGGATGGCCTTCGACGGTGGCGCGATAGCCGCGCGCGCCCGCCGTCTGCTTCAGCGCAATGCCCGACTTGCCGAGAAAGGCGTCGAACTGCTCCTTGAGGCGGCCCTTGGACGGCACTGCCAATGTGATCATCGCGCTCATGCCTCACCCCGCGCCGCCAGCAGCCGTTCGGTGCGAATGGCGCAGCCAATCGCAGTGGTGCCTCGCGGCGCGCCCAGCGATTCCAGCAGCGTGTCGTAGCGGCCGCCGCCCGCCACTTCCCCGGCGCGCGTCCAGAATTCGAACACGAAGCCGGTGTAATATTCGAGATTGCGCCCGAAATGCGCGACGTAGCGCACCCTGTCGAGCGGAATGTCCATGTTCTTCAGCGCGTGCAGGCGTTCGGCCATGGCGGCCAAGGGCTTGACCATCTTGGCGGCGACCGGCTTGGTCAGTACACGGATTTCTTCCAGCGCGGCTTCGCCGTTGCCGCTGACTTTGAGGAATTTGGTGATGAGATCGGCCACTTCGGGATCGAGCCGCGGCGCACTGTCGTCGCACGCCTGCACCATCAGCCGTTCGACGATTTCCTCGCGCGTGCGCCCGCCCAGCGGCGCATCGCCTTCCTGATCGATCAGCGCTTCGATGACGGGCTTCAATTCCATCAGCTTCAGACCGGCCAGCGCATCGACGGTGCGTTCGGTGTCGTTGGTCTCGCCCGACACCATGCGCGCCAAGAGTTTTTCGAAATAGCCGGTACGCCAGACATGCCGCTTCAGCCGCCCGCGCCATTGCGCCGGAACTTCCAGCGCATCGACCAGGGTATTGAAGAGGCCAAGATCGCCGATCAGCATCGAAAAATCTTTGACGCCGCCGGCGCGCACCGCTTCCGCGGCCAGCCCCATCATTTCGGCATCGCCCGCCGCGCGATCGGCAAGGCCGAGCAACTCCGCACCCGCCTGCCAGAACTGACCGGCGCCGGGCTGATGGCGGAACGCGAGGCCGTGATAGCAAAGCCGCGCCGGGAAAGACGCACCGCTATCGACCTGGAATTTGCAGGTCGGAATGGTGAGGTCGGGACGCAGGCAGAGTTCCTGGCCCGTGGGATCGCTCAATTCGTAGGTACGGCGGCGGATTTCCTCGCCCGAACGGTCGACGAAGAGGTGCGCCGGCTGCAGCACCGCCGGTTCGTGGCGGGTGTAGCCGTGATGCTTGAAGACGCCGAGCACCGCATCGGCGACACCGTTCAACGCATCAATCTCTTCCGGTCCGTAGGTGGGAAACGAGGCCATCAGTTTTGTTCCAGGATCTTCTTCACTTCGTTCACGAGATCGGCGCGCGCGATGGTGGTTTGCGCGTTGCGGGCGCCGAGATATTCGGCACGGCTTTCGACTTGCTTGGCCAATTCGGCGCCGAGCTTCAAATCTTTGATCGTGACAGTACCGGCTGCGCGTTCGTCATCGCCTTCCATCACCACGAGGGCGGCGCCGCGCTTGTCGGCATACTTCAGCTGATCGGGAATCTTCTTGGTGCCGACATAGGCTTCGGCCCGCACGCCTGCGGCGCGCAATTCCTTGGCGATGCGGAACGACGACACCGTGTCGCCCATGCCGAGCACGATCACCAGCGGCGCCACATCGGCGGCCAGTCCGCGCGCCGTCAGCGCCGAAAGCAGACGCGACACGCCGATCGAAATGCCAGTCGCCGGAACCTGCTGACCGGTGAAGCGCGCCACCAGATCGTCATAACGTCCGCCGCCCGCCACCGATCCGAACACGACCGTCTCGCCCTGCTCGTTGGTGACAGGGAACGTCAACTGCGCTTCGAACACCGGGCCGGTGTAGTAATCGAGACCGCGAATAATGGAGGTGTCGGGCGCGATCTGATCGGCCGTATAGCCGTTTTCGCGGCACAGCGTCACGATGGTCGCCAATTGATCAATGGCGGCATTCGCCTTGGCATTGTCGCCGACGATATCGCGCAACACGGCCTGGAAATCGTCGCCGACCGCGCCGATCTCGAGGAACCGCAAAATTTTCGTCGCCGCATCGTCCGACAGACAAGCGCCCTTGGTGAAATCGCCGGATTCGTCCTTGCGGCCTTCGCCGAGCAGCGCCTTGACGCCGGAAACGCCGAGACGATCCAGCTTATCGATGGCGCGCATTGCAATGCCGCGACGTTCGCGTTCTTCGACCGGCAAACCGACCGCGTCCAGCACGCCATCAAGAATGCCGCGCGAATTGATTTTGACGATGTACTCGCCCCGCTTCAGCCCCAGGGCTTCCAGCGCATCGCAGACCATCATCAACAGTTCGGCATCGGCGGCAGGGGAATTGCTCCCCACCGTGTCGGCGTCGAACTGGGTGAATTCGCGGAAGCGGCCCGGGCCCGGCTTCTCGTTGCGATAGACGAGGCCCGTCTGATAGCGCCGGAACGGCTTGGGCAGGTTCTGAAAATTCTCGGCGACATAGCGGGCGAGCGGCGCGGTCAGGTCGTAGCGCAGGCTCATCCACTGCTCGTCGTCGTCATGAAGCGAGAACACGCCCTCGTTGGGGCGGTCGACGTCGGGCAGGAACTTGCCGAGGGCATCGGTGTACTCGAATGTCGGGGTCTGCAGCGGCTCGAAGCCGTAGCTCTCGTAGACCCCGCGGATGATCTCGATCAGCCGGCGCTCGGCCGCGATTTCCGGCCCGAAGCGGTCGCGAAACCCGCGCGGCAACCGCGCCTTCGGCCTGACCGGCTTGGTAATTTTCTTATCCGACGCCATGGCAAAACCTTCAACAAGGAACCGGCCTTGTAGCCGCAGACCCCTGAGGGGGCAAGAAAAACGCCGCAAGGCCAGGAAAAAGCAGGTTCTGCGTCCCGATGGCTAAGTACAAGCCGAAGTTGGGAATACCTTAACGCCTTATCAGCCGCGTAGCGCTTACCCTAGGGCCCGAAAGGAGCCTCCGTGGCTGAGATCGGCGATTGGTTGGACAGTCTGAATTCGGCCTACACCAAGGACGAATCCCTTGCCTTCGAATCTCCGATTCTGAGGGATGCCTACGCGGCTTGGTCGCGCGTGGGCGGCATTCCGGCACGCAGCGCGTTCACGCCCCGGACCTCCAAGACATTCCTCGGCAATCTCCTGATCTTCGAATGGAAGAACGACACCTTCCTGATCCGTCTCATGGGCACGCGCATCTCTTCGGTAGTCGGCGAGATGCAGGGCAAGTTGCTCGAGGAGGCAGTGCCGGTCGAAGTTGCACAGCGCTGGAAAATCGTTCTCAGCGATGTCATGCAGGAGGCAAAACCTGTGCGTGTAGTGAAGACGGTTGCCTTCAACGATCTGCATTATCTCCAAGCCGAATTGTTTCTGGCACCATTACTCGATGCCGAGGGACAACCCACAATGATGTTAGCTGTTGCCGCGTTCCGATCGGGAGTCGCGCCGGGCCGCAGGGTCGGCGATCTCATCGCCAACGGCAGTTGAACGGAGCCAGCAATGGCTGAAACCTCCAATCTGATTGGCTTTTTGTGCGATACGCCGATGGTCGGCTCCGGCTATTTCGGCATGCTCCAGATCGGATTGATGGCCGGCTGCCATAAGTGGGAAATGGCTCTGGTGGTGAAGTCGTTCGACCTCACCGAGCCGGCACTCGGCGGCCGCGTACGCGCCCTGATCGAACGCACATCGTTGCGCGGCATCATCCTGCCGGAACCGATCTGCGAGATCCCCGCGGTGGTTGAAGCGGCCGTTGCGACCGGCTTGCCGGTGGTGCGCATCGCTCCGCATACCGACCTCGGCACCACGCTCGACATCTGCCTCGACAATCACGCCGCCGCCTACGACATGACCCATTACCTGATCGGGCTAGGCCATCAGCGGATCGCCTTCATGAAAGGTCCGCCGGATCATTGCGATGCCATTGCGCGGCTGGAGGGCTTCCGCGCCGCGATGGCCGATGCGGGATTGGCGGTCGATGAAAACCTGCTGCCGACCGGCGGCTTCGATTTCGCCCAGGGCCTAGGCGCGGCCGAGCGCCTGCTGGCGACACGCCCGCTGCCGACGGCGATCTTCGCCGCCAACGACGAAGTCGCGGCCGCGACCCTGTCCACCGCACACCGACTAGGCTTGGACGTCCCGAGCGACCTCTCGCTGGCCGGTTTCGACGATTCGCCGGTGGCCCGCTCGGTCTGGCCCCAGATCACCACCTGCCGTCAGAAAATGGAGCTGACCGGCTACATGGCGGTGGATTTCGTGATCGACCCGCCGACCAGTGTTGAAGCGCGCAAGCGCCCGATGCAGCACGAACTGGTGATCCGCCAGTCGACGGCGCGAGCTAAGGGCTGAACTTCCGGTTTCTCCTTACCTAAGGGCTTCCCTCAGCCCGATGTACTGTGCTTTACATACTGTGTTTCACATAGTATGTGACAGACAGGATAATCCGGTGCTGCTTGCATGTGGTCGACCCAGGACCAAGCTCTGTTCGAAAACCTCCGCCTGGAGCTTCGGCGGGGCAGCGTCATCCTGGCGGTGCTGGCGGCGCTGAGGACCGAGCAATACGGCTACACCCTGCGCAAGCGGCTCGAAGAGGGCGGCATGCCGGTCGACGAAGGCACGCTCTACCCGTTGCTGCGGCGGCTGGAATCGCAAGGTCTGCTCGAAAGCCAGTGGCGCGAGGAGGACAAGCGCAAAAAGCGCTTCTACCGCCGCACGCCGGCCGGCACTGAAATCTTCGCCCGCCTGATGGCCGAATGGCAAAGCATCGGCGAGGCGGTCGCTCACCTTCATACCGTTGGGGAGTCTGGTCATGGCGGGCAATGATCTGGTCGAACGTTACATCGCAGCCGTGAAGTTCTGGCTGCCGGAAAAGCTGCGCGAAGACATCGGCGCGGAATTGGCGGAAGACATCCGCTGCGAAATCGAGGAAGCCGAAAAAGCCAAAGGCCGGCCGCTGACCGAAGACGAAGTCGCCGAGATCCTCAAGGCGCGCGGCAGACCTATGAGTGTTGCCGCACGCTATCAACCGCAGCGTCACCTGATCGGGCCCGAGCTGTTTCCGCTCTACATCTTCGTACTCAAGGTCGTGGCCGTGATTAGCCTGATCCCGCCGATCGTGGCGTGGTTTGTCTGGTCGTTCGACCGCTATGCCTCGCCGGTTCCCGCGTCCATCGCGTCGCCGTTCACCGGCTTTTTGATGGCGTTCGCGGTGGTCACGCTGGTGTTCGCGCTGATCGAGCACAAAGGCATCGACATCACCAAAAAGGCCGAATTCAATCCGAAAACCCTGCGGCCGGTCGTCGACAGGAACCGCATTCCGCGCAGCGATTCCATCGCCGAGATCATCGGCCCCATGATCGGGATCGGCTTCTACGCCGCTGGTTATTTTTCGCAGACGACCTATCACTTCCCCGGCGGCGGCAGCATCACGGTGGCGCCCGAATGGATCGGCTTCTGGCGGATCATCATCGCTCTGGCGGTGTTCGACATCGCGCTCGGAGCCATCAACCTGTTCAAGCCCTATTGGAGCGGCCCGCGGATCGTGGCGCAGCTCATTCTCAACCTCGCCAAGGCGGCGGCGTTCTGCTGGCTGTTCCAGAGCCACGTAGTGCGCGCCATAGAGGGAGTGCCGAACAACGCGGTTTCCCAGTTCCAGATGATGAGCGACAAGCTGGCCGAGTTCGCCCAGCCCTTCTTCGGCATCATCGCCGCTATCATCATCGTCAAGGCGCTGTGGCGCTTGGTGCTGACGCTGAAGCCGCGATCGGCCATGGCGTGAGGGATTTTCGTTGGAAAAAGAATGGCTTGCCGAGCCGTAGCACGGCAGCCGTCTCTCGCCTTGCGAGAAGAATGGTACAGGCGGTTGGAATCGAACCGACGACCTCCGGATCCACAATCCGGCGCTCTAACCAACTGAGCTACGCCTGCACGTCGGGGGGCGGAAACTAGGGGCGACCGGCCCCAAATGCAAGCCGTCAGTCCCCCTGCGACATCCCTTCGGGCTGACCACTGGGGCCTTCGGGCCAACCAGTTGGGGACGGTGGCGCCGCCGCCCGGGCTGGTTATGATCCGCGCGTGGCTTTGGGTACGGAAACCATGAATAAGCTCCTGCGCAACAGCCTGATCGGAGTCGGCGCCGTCGCGGTCCTGGTGGTCGCCGCCCCGTTTGTGGTCCCGGTCGACACGTACCGCGGCCGGATCGAATCCGCCGCCGCTGAGGCCACCGGCCGCGCCTTCAAGATCGATGGGCCGCTGCGGCTGACCCTCTTCCCGCTTGGCGTCAAAGCGAAGGAAGTGACCCTTGCCAACGTGCCGGGCGGGCGCGCCGCGGTGATGGTCTCGGTCGGCGACATCAATCTGGCGGTGAAAGTTCTGCC
>JAHFQC010000115.1 GCA_023259375.1 Alphaproteobacteria bacterium | reverse complement strand
CGGCCGCCAGCCGGGTGCTGAAAGACAACGATCCGAAGCTGGCCGCCGAGTCGCTCGATGCCGCCAAAGCGCTGTGGGTCCATGCCGAGCAGAAGCGGGCCACCGAAAAGCCCAAGGTCAGCGAGTTCGAAGACTTCATGCCGGGCATGAACGACATCACCATCGGTTCGGCCGCGGTCGATCTGATCCTGGCGACCAAAGGCGATCCCATCTATGTCGCGGCGCTCAAGAAAGTGCAGCCGGCCTTCTTCAAGCGTTTGTCGTTCACGGCCGCCGCGGCGGTGCGGGCGATGCCGTATATGGACGACGATTATCGCGCCAAGCTGAAACAGGCGGTGATCGCGACCAAGAAAGACGCCGAGACCAGCATGGCCAACAATCCGTTCGGTGTGCCGGTGACCATGCATACCTGGGCCGGTGCGGCGCAGGTCGCGACCTTCGGCTCCAACATGTATCTCCTGCACAAGACGTTCCCGGATGTCATCGGGACGGAGTACACGCTCAATGCGCTCGACTTCGTGCTCGGCCGCCATCCGGTGCACAACCTGTCGCTGGTCACCGGCGTCGGCACGGCGTCGAAGCTGATCATGTACGGTCACAATCGCGCCGATTATTCGTTCGTGCCGGGTGCGTTGACGCCGGGCGTCTTGATCATCAAGCCCGACTTCCCGGAACAGAAGACCGAATGGCCGTTCCTGTGGTTCGAGAACGAAGCCACGGTGTCCGACGCCGCCGCCTTCATCCTCGCCGCCAATGCGGCGATTGAAGCGACGAAAGAGTAATCCCTCATCTCGTCATGGCCGGGCGTTCGACCCGGCCATGACGAAGAGGACAATAAAAAAGCCGCCAGGAGAGGGTTCCCGGCGGCTTCTCTTTGCGCGGAAGACTTAGGCCGCGCGCGTCATGCACTGAACGATATCGGCCTGGGCGTCTTCGCCGATGCCGGAGATGCCGAACTTCTCCACCAGCACGCCGACGAGCGCGGGCGTCAGGAACGCCGGCAGGGTCGGGCCCAGCTTGATGTGGCGGACGCCCAGCGCCAAGAGCGTGCACAGGATCGCCGCCGCCTTCTGCTCGAACCACGATACGATCAGCGACAGCGGCAGATCGTTGACGCCACAACCAAAAGCCTCGGCCAGCTTGGTGGCGATGATCAGCGCCGAATAGGCGTCGTTGCACTGGCCGATGTCCAACAGACGCGGCAGGCCGCCGATGGTGCCGAAGTCGTGCTTGTTGAAGCGGTACTTGCCGCAGCCGAGCGTCAGGATGACGGTGTTCGCCGGCGCGTTCTCGGCGAAGTCGGTGAAATAATTGCGGCCCGACTTGGCGCCGTCGCAACCGCCGACCAGGAAGAAGTGCTTGATCGCGCCCGACTTGACCGCATCGATCACCTTGTCGGCGACGCCGAGCACGGCATCGCGGCCGAAGCCGGTGAGGATGGTCTTGTCGTCACCGTCTTCCTCAAAGCCCGGCAGTTCCAGCGCTTGCGCGACGATTGGCGAGAAGTCGTCGTCATCGAGATGCTTGATGCCCGGCCAGCCGACCGGCCCGAGGGTCCACAGGCGTTCGGAATAGTTCTTCTGCGGTTTGATCAGGCAGTTGGAGGTGAGGACCACCGGGCCGGGGAAGTCGGCGAATTCAAACTGCTGATCCTGCCAGGCGCCGCCGTAATTGCCGGCGAGGTGCTTGAACGCTTTCAGGTTCGGATAGCCGTGGGCGGGGAGCATTTCGCCGTGGGTGTAGACGGCGATGCCTTTGCCTTCGGTCGCCTTGAGAATGGCGAGCAGATCTTTCAGGTCGTGGCCCGATACCAGAATCGCCTTGCCCTTGATCGGATTGATGCGCACGGCGGTTGGGGTCGGGGTGCCGAACATCGTGGTGTTGCCCTTGTCGAGCGCTTCCATGGCGGCGAAATTCACGCGGCCGATTTCAAGCGCTTCTTCGAGCAGTACGCCGAGATCGGCTTCGTTACCCGCCAGCTTGTCGAGAGCGCGTTCGATGCCGGCGAACACCGCATCGCGTTCTTCGCCCAAAACCGAGGCGTGGTGGCCGTAAGCGGCAACGCCCTTCAGGGCATAGAGCAGTAGGGCGCGCAGGCCGATGGCGTCTTCGCCGAGGGTTTCGACATTGTACTTCACGCCCGCTTCCTTGGCGTTGGCGAGAATGGCGGCCTGATCGGCGCCCGGCGAGAAGGCGGCAGGACCGGCGAGCACTTCCGGCTCTTTTCCGGCGGCGCGGGCGGCGGTTTCATAGACGCCCTTCATCTTGGCGCGGATGCGCACCGCATCGCCGATCCAGGCGACGAACTTGGCGGCGTCGAAATTCACGTTGGTGAGGGTCGAGAACACCGCGAACAGGAGGAAGCGGTCGGCTTCGATGTCGGTGGCGCCGAGGGCGCGCGCCTTCACGGCGTATTGCGCGATGCCTTTGCAGACATGGATCAGCACGTCCTGCAGATCGGACGTCGGCGCATCCTTGCCGCAAGCGCCGCGCGATCCGGTGCAGGCGGCGATGCCGTTGTCGAATTGGGTCTGTTCACATTGATAGCAGAACATTGTTTCCTCCGGGGTCGGGTAAAGTGGTATTGCCCATACATCTTTTATGGAAATGTACCCCCGTTGATTGGTGCAGATGATTTGCCAGATTGACGCAGGTGTAACTGCGAGTGGATTGCAAAAGCAGTGTCGCAAATACGTCTATGGCGGGTGCCGCCGGCTCTTATAGTGGGCGGGAGCAAAGGGGATGGCATATGCGGTGGGGAGTAATCGCGCTCGGGCTTCTGTCCGGGGCGGCGTTCGCGGGGGATGTGGTCGTTCCTTTTACAGTGCAGCAGATCAGCGGCACGCGTCCGATCGTGACCGTGTCCGTCAATGGCCATGACTACCCCGCCATCGTGCATTCCAACGCCGGGCTGTTCCTGCAGATCAATCACGCCCAGGCCGCCGCGGTCGGGGTTCGAAATCTGACCCACAAGGACTCCTACGGCATCGAAGCGCCCGGCACGGTCAGCGCGCTCGGCCGCGAGACCGGCACGGTGGAGCGTCTGGCGGTGGGCGGCGTCGCCGACGGCAATGCGCCGGTGGAAGTGTTCGAGAAGCCGGCCGACGTCACCATGCTCGGCCTCGGCTGGATCAAGGCGCACGGCATCATCCTTGATTTCGCCCATAGCAAAATCGTGATCCCCGATGGTGTCGAGACGCCGAGACGCCTGGCGGCGCAATTGATCGCCAACGGCTATTCCGCTCATGTGATGCGGCGCGATAGCGCCGATGGACGCTATCTCGTCGCCGTCACGGTCAATGGCATGCCGGCCGACATGGTGGTGTCGACGGTGGTCGACGGGACCATCGATACCGCGTTCGCCGCCCGCGCCGGATTGCATCAGGGCCGTGTCGTCGGCCAATACGGCGGGCCTTCCGGCGCCACCGGCGAGGAATACGAGACCGCCGAACCGGTGACGGTCGTCATCGACGCCTGGCGTTCGAAGCCGCAGAAACTGACGCTCGAAGATACCTACGCCTATATGAAACAGGCCCGTCCCGCCGATGCGCGCGGCGGCATGCTGGGGGCGAATTTCCTCATCGCCCACCACGCGGTCATCGATTTCGGGACGATGACTCTCTACCTGCGCTGAACGCCACCAACAAAAAACCCCGCCGGAATGGGCGGGGCTTTTGCCGTTATGTCAGTTGTCGCCGGGCGGCGGAGCGGTCTTGGGCGGCTCGTCGCCGCCGAACAGCCAGTTGAACAGGCCGCCGGTCGATTTGCGCTTGGCCTTTTCTTTCTGCTGATCGGCCTGCGGTTCCAGGCGCGGTGTGTTGTTGATCGCCGCTTCGTCGTCGGCAGAGAGCCCGCTCGAAGTCATGCCGCTGTCGTCGAGGGCGATATTGTCCTCCGGCGGCGAGCGGTCGAGGCCTTTCATCGGCAGGCCGGCTTCGGCGGCCTTCATCACCGATTTCCACATCTGGGCCGGGATGGTGCCGCCGGTGACGCCTTTCATCGGCGAGGAGTCGTCGTTGCCGACCCAGACGCCGGTGACATAGTCGGTGGTGAAGCCGACGAACCAGGCGTCGTGATAGTCCTGGGTGGTGCCGGTCTTGCCGCCCGCTTCGCGGTCATAAAGGTTGGCGCCGAAGCCGGTGCCGTGACTGACGACGCCGAACAGCATGGCGGTCAGGTCCTTCATGACATGGTCGGCGATGACACGCTCGGGCTCGCGGCCTTGGCGCTTGTAAAGAACGCGGCCGTCGGCGCCGTTCACCTGGGTCACCATATAGGGACGGATTTTGAGCCCGCCCGAGGCGAACACCGCATAGGCGCTGGTGAGTTCCAACGGCGTCACTTCACTGGTGCCGAGAGCGATCGAGGCGTTGGGTTCGAGCTTCGAGGTGATGCCGCAACGCTTGGCCGCTTCCACCACCTGATCGACGCCGACTTCCTGCGCCACCTGCACCGCGATGGTGTTGACCGAGTGGGCCATGGCGTTGGCCAGCGTGATGGTGCCGTAGGAACGGCCGCCGAAATTGGTCGGGGTCCAGCCGTTGATAGAGATCGGATTGTCGTCGCGGGTTTCCCAGGGCGACAGGCCCGATTCCAGCGCGGCGAGATAGACGAACGGCTTGAACGCCGAACCCGGCTGACGATGGGCCTGGATGGCGCGGTTGAAGGTCGATTCCGAATAATCGACACCGCCGATCATCGCCACCACGGCGCCTTCCGGCTTCATCACCACGATCGCGGTCTCGTGGACATTGGCCTTCTGGGCGCCTTTGCCGTTGATGGTGTCGCGGGCGGTCCGGCGGGCGGCTTCCTGCACCTTCGGCTCGAGCGTGGTGTGCACCGTGAGGTCGCCGGAGAGCTGGCGTTCGCCGTTGTTGGAGGCCAGCCGCAACGCTTCTTCGCGGGCGGCATCGAGATAGTAGTTGCGGGCATCGACCGAGGCGCGATCGACCACCACCGCCGGATGGGCCTTGGCTTCGTCGGCCTGGGCCTGGGTGATGGCGCCGGTCTCCACCATGGTGGCCAGCACGGTAGCGGCACGCTCCTGGGCAGCGGCGAGATCGCGCCGCGGCGAGAATACGCTTGGCGCCCGCGTCAGGGTTGCCAGCATCGCGGCTTCGCTGAGCGAAAGATCGCGCGCGGACTTGCCGAAATAAACGCGCGCGGCGCCGTCGACACCGTAGGCGGCCGAGCCGAGATAGATGCGGTTGAGATAGAGCTCCAGGATCTGCTTCTTCGACAGTGACTTTTCCAGCACCGCCGCGTCCATCTCGGTCTTGATGCGGCGGGTGAAGGTGCGTTCCTGGTTGGTGAAGAGGATTTTCGCGGTCTGCTCGGTGATGGTCGAACCGCCGGCGACGGTATGACGGGCGCGCAGGTTGGCCATCATGGCGCGCACGATGCCGCGCGGATCGACGCCGTGATGCGAATAGAACCGCCGGTCTTCCATGGCGATGAAGGCGTTCGGCAGATACGACGGCATGTCCTGCAGCGTCAGGCGGTCGCCGACCGCGGCGCCGCGCCGTCCCACCACTTTGCCGTTGGCGTCGAGGAAGGTGAACGCGACCGGACGGTTGAGCGCGTAAAGGTCCTGCTTGAGATCAAGCGGCGGCGCCACCACCGCCAGAACGGTCGGCAAGAGGAACAGTCCGAGCAGCGGAATCGTCACGATCCCGACGACCCAAACGGCGATTTTCAAAAGGCGATCTTTGCGAGCGATGATCCAGCCTCCAACGGCATTAACACCGCGCAGGAACCCTTCCCAAACTTGGCCCATGCGATATCCCCGCGTATAGGCGCGCTTCCTCGCCCAAATTTGGGGCGGATTCAAGACTTGAGGCATTAACCGGCTGTCACGAACCGGCTTTTCCGGCCAAAAACCGCGCCAGCGCCGGTCCGGTGGCCAGCACCACCATGAAGCGCACCATCTGCATGGTCATGACGAAGGGGACGTCGACCTTGGAGGAGGCGGCGATGATGGCGACCGAATCTGCGCCGCCCGGCGAGGTGGCGAGATAGGCGGTTAACGGATCGAGCCCGGCGACGCGCGCCAGTACCATGCCGAAGCCGCCGCAGATCGCGATCAAGACCACGATGGAGGCCAAGAGACGCGGTGTGGCGCGCGCCGCGTGCAGGAAGATTTCGCGGGTGAACTTGAGGCCGATGCTCCAGCCGAACAGGGCGTAGGACATTGCCAACAGCCACGGCGGCAGCACGATCGTCACGGCACCGGTCCACGACAGCAGGGCGGTCGCCACCAGCGGCAGCAGCAAGGCGCCCGCCGGCACGCGAAAAACCTTGCCGAGAAGCGCGCCGCCCAGCGCGATGGCGAGGGTTACGGCGAGGGCGGCCGGTTCGAACGGCGGAAACCAATCGATCGGCGGCAGCGGGTGCCCGCCGCCCGCCATCGCAATGCTGGCCACCACGCTTGCCGTGCCGGCGACGCACATCACCCGCAGATATTGCATGAACGCGACGAGGCGCACGTCGGCGCCGAAGGCTTCTGCCATCACCGTCATGGTCGAAGCGGCGCCGGGCGAGGAGCCCCAGATCGCGGTCGTGCCGGGCAGGACGCGCCAGCGCGTGAGCAGCCATCCGAGCAGCGCCGCCACCACGACCGTGAAGCAGACACCGCCGAGAAACACCGGCCAGTCGTGGACGGCTTCGTTCAAGTTCGACAGCGGCAGCGAGTGGGCGATCATCACCCCGACCACGCCTTGGGCGCCGGCATAAAGGAATTCCGGCACCCGGATGGAGCCGCCCGCGGCGGAAAACAGGATCCCGGCGGCCATCGGCGCCAGCAGCAAGGCGGCCGGCAGGCGGAAGGTTTCGAGCACGATCAGGAACAGGAGCGACAACACCCCCACCACGCCCCATTGCAGGAACGTGCGCCCCTCAAACTGCCGCATCACCCGGTCGATCATTGCGCGCGTTGTCTGAACGGGTTTCATGGCGGTTGCAAGGCGGCGAATGCGTTCATTTTCTGCCGCCCGCGGGCGCCTAACTCACCCAAATTCGTCATGGCCGGGCGTTCGACCCGGCCATCCAGGCGATGGTGAAATCTGGATCAATGCAGGCGTGAGGTCGGCACTGGATGGCCGGGTCATGGCTACGCAAGCGGCTACGCCGCTGCACGCCAAGCCCGGCCATGACGATTGGGAGCGCGGAGAACCGCGAGGGAGGAAAGAGGTACGCGCGACGTCGCGCCCGTTGCACTTTGGCGGCGGTTCGGGCTTGGTCTCGGCCATGGAAGCCTTCCTTGTCACCCTGGGCGCCGTGGGCGTTGCCGAAATCGGCGACCGCACCCAGTTGCTCGCGCTGATGCTGGCGGCCTGCTACAGGAAGCCGCTGCCGATCCTTCTCGGCATCGTGGCGGCGACGCTGGTCAATCATCTGGCGGCAGGTGCGGTCGGCATTCTGCTTGCCGATTTCCTCAAGCCGCGGATGCTCGACACCATCGTCGCGATCAGCTTGTTCGTGATGGCAGGCTGGACGCTGATCCCCGACAAGGACGGCGCCAAGCCCGATTGCTCGGCGCGCAATGTCTTCCTGGCGACGTTCGGCATCTTTTTCATGACCGAGATCGGCGACAAGACCCAGATCGTCACCACCACGCTGGCGGCCGGCTATCACAACCTGCTTGCGGTGGTGGCGGGCTCGACCCTCGGCCTGCTTGCGGCCGATGCGCCGGTGGTGTTCCTCGGCAATGCCTTCGCCCACCGCCTGCCGCTCAAACTGATCCGTATGGTGGCCGCCGGGATTTTCGCCGTGCTCGCCATCTTCTTCGCGATCAAGGCGTTCGGTTAAACCCGCTCCAGGAACGCTGCGATCGTCTCTGTTTGTCCCGTAATCAGGTGACCGCAGTCGAGCCATTTCACACTGGCGCCGATGCGCTCCGGCCGCGTCTTGGTTTCGGCGGACCGGATCAGGGCGTCCTTGGCGCCGACGATGGCCAGGACCGGCATGGTGAGGCGGGCGAGGTCCGCGTCGTTGAAGATCGGCAGTGGCGTGGCGCGCGGGCGTGCGCCGCGGAAGATCGCGTCCATCAGAGCGATAAACTCCGGCGGCGCGGCATCGAACGCCTTGCTGCCCAGGACGATCTCGCTGGCCTTGCGCCCATTGCCGACGATAAGGAGCGGCAGCACTTTCAAGAACACCCCCATCTTCTGGCGTCCGACGCCGGCCGGGCAAATGGCTGCCACCGCGCGCACCCGTTCCGAGCGCCGGATGGCGTAATCGAGCGTCATCCAGCCGCCGAGCGACATGCCGACGAACGCGGCGCGGCCGATGCCGAGACCGTCCAGCACATCGTCGAGCCACGCCGCGTGCGCGTCGCTCTTGAACGGCGGGCGCGATGGCGCACTGAAGCCGGGCTCGCCGATCACATCGACGGCATAGACGCGAAAGCGTTTCGCCCAGTGTTTGATGTCGCCCATCCACGTCGTCGAATTGGCGAGCGAGCCGTGCAACAGGATCAGGGGCGGTGCATCCACCGGTCCGCTGGCGATGACGAAGGTTTCGCCTTGGCGTGTGGCCAGCCGCAATTGCGTGTTCGCTACCGGCCAGCGCCGCAACAGAGCGGTGTAACGCTCGGCGATGTCGCGCGCCGCGGCTTCGCTCTTGTAGACGCAGCTCATGGCTCGGCCAGCGCGTTCACCGCCTTCAAGAGCGCGACGGTGTCGTCGATGCCGCCCATCACCATCACCTTCAGCCGCGCGCGGGTCTCGTCATAGGAAGTCTGGATGCGCAGCGGCGGACCGTCGCCGCCGCGGCTGCCGGCAGCGGCCATCACCATCGTCGTAATGCGCTGGCTGGTGTTCCGATCAATGGCGTCGATCTCGACCACGGCAGAGGTTTCGACATGGCGATGACGGCCGTCCGGCCGATAGGCGGTCGCCGGCTGTCCGGTCAGCTTGCTGAGGTCTTCGGCGGCAACGCGATACTGCTTGCCGATCCGGGTCGCCGGCAGGCGGCCGTCGCGGACAAAATTGCGGACGGTGCGGATATGTACGCCGACAATCTCCGCCACCTCATCGAGGGTGTAAAAGTCGCTCATGAGTTATCACTAAAATACCCTGTCATACGAGTCAATAGGGTATTTTAATGATATATAGAACATCGTGAGGCTGAGGGCAGGCAATCGGGAGGTTCGGGGAAGCGCGCGCGTTCGTGCTAGTTTTCCCCGGCCTCGGGAAGGGAAGCACATGGCCGACGACCAGCTCTGGATGGATACCCCGGAAGACCACGATTATCCGGCGGCGTTGGACTTTCTCTCGTTGCTGATGAGCGATGCTGCCGCTGCTGCGCTGGTGGCCAAGCTCAAGACGGCGGCGCTGACCCATCGCAAGGCCAAGGATATCCTGCGCGCCAGCGGACTGCCGCTCCTGCCGCGCGACAACGCCCATGTCGCGCACGACCTCAAGAAAATCCGCGACGGCAAGAAGCTGTCGCCGGTGCTGTTGCTGCGCGGCGACCGCAATGGCGGCGTGCCGCTCACCATCGCCGATGGTTATCACCGCATCTGCGCCAGCTGGTACACCGACGAGAACGCGCTGATCCCCTGCCGCCTGGTTTAGTGCTTAGTCTGGCCGAGCACGGCTTCGATGCGGCCGGCGATGATCAGGAGCGCGAGGATCAGCCCGCCGCCGATGACCACCAGCGGCCATATCCCCATGCCGCAGGCGCCGCCGAGTGCCGCCGACGTCCAGATCGCCGCGGCCGTGGTCAGGCCTTCGATGTTGCGGCGGTGATGCACAATGACGCCGCCGCCAAGGAAACCGAGACCAGCCAGTGCCCCTTGGATGACGCGCGACGACGCTGCGGCATCCGTCGTCATGCTGGTCGCCGCCAGCACCGCGAGCGCCGTCCCCAAGGTCACCAGACTGATGGTCCGCACCCCGGCGGATTTGTGCCGCAGTTCGCGGTCGAGTCCGATCAAGGCGCCAAGCAGTGCTGCCGCGCCCAGCCGCAAGGCCACATCCATCCAGCTCATGCGAACTCCCGATTCGCGTCCTGTCGCGATTTTAATCCTCACGCATTGCGACGCACGCTACAATTGTCACTGCACTGACACGATCGCGGCCGAGAAATCGTCGCCGCAGCCACGGGGGGATTCCATGCTGAAACAGACTTTACTCGCACTCGCTTGCACCGGCGCTCTGGTAACGGGGGCGGCGCTGGCCGACACCGACACCCATCCTCATCTCGCCGGCATTAAGGCCTGCGACGCTCCGCGGATGCCCGAGGACGGGCATGTCAAACTCCTGATCAAGGTCTCGGCAACCGGCGCCGTCGAAGACGTGCAGGTGGAACAGTCGAGCGGCAACGAGTCGTCCGACCAGCGTGCCGCCAAATGCGCCGCGGGTTATACCTGGACGCCGGCGAGTCACAACGGCGTCGCCGTTGCGGGCGTCGTTCATTTCAGCTTCAATTTCGACACCCGCATTTCCGATTTGCCGGACGGCCCGCGTAAGGCCTTCCATGTGCTCGAACGCGATGCCGATACGCGCTGCCGCAGGCTATACCCGATCGACCCGCGGACTGACCTCGGCAGTCAGCCGATCACGCTGGTCGCCGTGGCGCGGCTGAAAGACGGCGAGATCCAGACCAAGGTGATGCAGTCGGCCGGGGAACGGGCTGACGCCGCGGCAGTCAAATGCGTGACCAAGCTGGTCGCGGAGCACGACGATCTGCCGGCAGAATTCGCCCGCACCATCGCAGTGGACTGGTCGCATAAGAGAAGATGAAAAGAAAAGACCCGCGCACCGCGCGGGTCCGTTTCCTGCGATAGCGAAAACTCTTAGTCCGCTTTCATGAAATCGCGCTTGCCGACTTCGACGCCGTTGTGGCGCGCGATGGCATACGCCGTGGTGGTGTGGAAGAAGAAGTTGGGCAGCGCCCAGCGCATGAGATAATCGGCGCCGCTGAACTCGAACTTGTTGCCGCGGATATCGAGCACGATGTGTTTGTCGTCGGAACCGTCGATCTGTTCCGGCTTGAACGACTGCACGTAATCGAGCGTCTTGGCGATGCGTGCCTGCAGGTCCTCGAACGTCGTTTCGGTATCGGGATAGCTCGGGATTTCGACACCGGCGAGACGCGCCAGCGAACCCTTGGCGTGGTCGGTCGCGATCTGCACCTGGCGAGCCAGCGCGAACATGTCGGGGAAGAGGCGCGCCGTCACCAGCACGCTGGGATCGATCTTCTTGGCCGCGCAATGCGCCTCGGCCTTCTTGAGCACGCCGGCCAGCGCGCTGAGATACTGCACATAGACCGGGACGGATGCCGAATACATCGAAAGTGCCATATTAGTTCTCCCTAATTCGGGCGGGAATTTAGTGCGCCCGCCGCGGCGGCGATACCGGCTTTCGCACACACCAAAAGGTTCGTGAGAAACGGTCACAGCCAACGGAGCAGATGACGCGTCGGTGTCAGCGGCAAAGTTCTCGGCAGCCGCCGTTTCGCCATCCACCACGGCCGCCAGATTTGCCGCCACATCCTTGTGTCGAGCGGCGCTTTCTCCCACGGAATGCAATCGTTGGGCACGCGCATCAGGTCGTGGCGCGCCAGCCAGCGATGCGCCGTCCACCACAAATCTGCCGGAGCGATAACATTCCGCGGCAGCCGGATCTCGTAGAGGTTCGGCAGCGGCTCGTTGCGGCCGCGAGTCAGGCGCAGCGTCGCCACACGCTGGCCGTCGCGCCGCACGCTCCACAGCCGCGAAGCATTGTGGGCGAGATCGCTGCCGTAGGTGCGCAGGCAATTGTCCATCGCTTGCGCTTCGGCGACAAGATCGGCCGCGGTGGCGAGCGGCACGAACTCATAGCCGTCGATCGTGTCGGGCGTCAGCCAGACATCGGCCAATCGTCCGTCGCCGAGATTGAGATGGAGATCGACCGTCTCGATCCACAGCCGCGCCCAGCGCTGCGCCGTCGCCATGTTCATGGTGGGATGAAACGGCTTTTCCATCATCGTTGCGGCGCGGGTGCCGGGGACTTGCGAAAACCACGCCCACAAGGCGATGCGCCGGATCTGCTGGCGATCGAGCACGCGTACGCGGTTCTTCAGCCGGCTGACTTCGCGCGCCAGCCACACCGCAACATTCTCGTTGCCCCAATAAGCGGCGATCGCCACGCCTTCGAGCCAGGCCTTGGCGTTCAGCCGATGGCGCGGCAGATGATTGGCGATCCGGCGCACGAAATCGGGCGACTCCGGCAACGGCGGCAAGGCGCCGAAAAAGCATTCCGGCGGCAGTTTCTTCAGCCACAGCGGCACGCCCGCGGCCGCCGCGATGGATGCCAACGGATCGCCTGCCACCACCAGCGCCGTGAGCGGTGCCGGATCGGGCGCATGCGTCAGCGCCACCGCCAGCGCCGGAAAGCTGACGGTCAAATCGGCGAGCCGGGGATGGCGCGCCGCCAGCGTCGCGACCGGGGTGCGAACCTCGTCACGAAATCGCTTCAGGTGCTGTTCGAACGAACGCGGAGCCGCGTCCGGGCGCCAAACGAGGCGCACAGAAGTATGAATGGTCATGGTTTTTCATTGCCGCGCAAGCGCGGCGGCGTTTTTCGATGCCGCGCAAACGCGGCGGTTCGTGAATAGATGTGGGCTTGAGCTGCCCGGGTTCACCCGGGCGTCACGCGTTAGAGATCGCGCCACGTACCGGGGAAGCGGTTCACTTGATCCAAATGTGCCTCCCTTATCGAAACGAGTACGGAGATAAATCAATCGGCGGTGCGATTCAACCTGGATATGATGCAGAACCGTCACACGCGTGAGTCAAAAATCGCGCCGCACGAGTCACGAAAGGTATTCCATGAAATTGCGCGCCGCTTTGTTTGCCCTGACGCTTCTCGCGGGAACGGCCGAGGCCGGTCCGGTCCTGATGATTTCACTCGACGGTCTGCGTCCCGCCGACGTGATCGAGGCCCAGAAGAAAGGCCTTGTCCTGCCGAACCTTACCGCATTCCTGAAACAGAGCGCCTATGCCAGCGGCGTGAAGAACGTTTTGCCGACCGTGACCTATCCCGATCACACCACCCTGATCACCGGCGTCTGGCCTGACAAGCACGGTATTC
>JAHFQC010000028.1:32463-49196 GCA_023259375.1 Alphaproteobacteria bacterium | reverse complement strand
CGGCATCGCCGGCGCGCGCTGCTTCGACGCCCGCGTTCAAGGCGAGAAGATTGGTCTGGAAGGCGATCTCGTCGATGACGCCGATGATTTCGGTGATCTGCTTCGACGACTCGGCGATCGAGTCCATGGCCTTCACCGCGGCGTCGACAATCTGGCCGCCTTCTTCGGCGACCTCTTTGGTGTGGCTGACGGCGTTGCTGGCTTCATGCGCGTTGGAGGCGGCCTTCTTGACCGATACGGTGATTTCTTCCAGCGCCGCAGCGGTTTCCTCGAGCGATGCGGCCTGCTCCTCGGTGCGATGCGAGAGATCGTCGGCGGCGGTCGAGATTTCGCTGGCGTTGTTGGCGATCTGATGGGTCGAGCCGAGCACCTGCTGGATGGTGTCCTGCAGATGGCTCATCGCGGTGTTGAAGTTCTCCTTCAGGCTGGCGAAGGCGCCGCTCAAGTCGGCGGTGATGCGATGGGTGAGATCGCCCTTGGCCAGGCGGTCGAGGCCGGTGCCGACCGTCTCCACGATGGTGCGGGTCTGCTCGTCCTTGGCGCGTTCGGCCTCGGCGAGCTGGTTCTTGAAGCTGGTCATGGCGGCCGCGAGTTCGCCGATTTCGTCCTTCTGGTCGGCATGCGGGACGCGTGCATTGAGATGGCCGGCGGCGAGTTCGCCCATCGCGTCGGTCATGGCGCTGAGGGGTTTCGAAATTCCGTGCACCAGCACGATACCGGCGGCGATGCAGAACGCGATGGCGATGCCGAGGGCGAGCAGGATGGCGATGCGCGCCGTCGTGTAGGTCGATTCACTGTGCTGGCCGGCGACGACGCCCGAGTCATGATTATAGGTCACGTCGTCATCGGCGGCGGTGATGATGTCGCCGAATTCCTTTTTCATCGGACCCATGAAGTAGGCGACGGCGGCGTCCTTGCCCTGCGATTTGAGGATTTCCTCGAGCCGCGCCTGCATCGGGTCGTAGTCCGCGCGCTCGGCGAGGATCTTGTCGGTCTTGGCTTTTTCGACATCGGAATCGACCGTCTTGGCGTACTGGTTCCAGGCCTCGTCGCCTTTGCTGCGGTAGTTGCGCATGTCTTCTTGGGCGGTCGTGCGCTGGTCTTCCGAGCTCGACATGACGAAATTGGCCTCGGCGACCCGGTAGCGGGTCAGGAAGTACTCGAAGCGGCCGAGCGAACTGATCGCCGGCATCCAGTTTTCACGAACGTCTCGCGATGAGGCGTTGAGGGACGACAGACTGGCGAGCGCAAACACGCCCAGGCCGGCAGTGATCACCAGGATGCCTGTGAACACCCCGATGAGCTTTTTGCTTACCGATAAGTCTTTGAACTGCATGGGTTCCCTCCCGCCAGACGAGCCCGGTATCCGTGTTCACCGTCTGCGGGAGGAGCTTGGCCCTAGGAATTTAATGACCAGTAATGATGAATACCGTCGTTTTTCTGTGAATACGCAACGCGTGTTAGCGGAAAATTCCCGAGGCAATTCAAGCGTGTAGCGCGCCGGGCCGCGGCCTGTCCCGAGCTGGGCGGATTATCCCATTGGGGTAATTGCGCAATTTTCGATCAATGCAAACAAGACGCAAACCAATTTATCTGTGCCGGCGTCTCTTGTAATTTGTGCAACCGTAAAACGTGTGGCGATGGACCACACCTTTTTCTCAAGCGGACCACCGATCTAGGCGTCAACCATTATTAAGAATAAAACTCATTCGCTGTTCGGCTGGGGTCTGGGGTGCCGCCATCAAAACGCTACCGCTACGCCTGTCACAGCGCTCATCTCTCATGCAGGAGAACACGATGAAAGCGATTGTGCTTGCCGGCGCGGTTGCGCTGGGTCTCGCCGTGCCGGCCGCCGCCGATCCCTGGGTCGACTGGGCGCCGAAGAACGGCGTGGTTTCGGTGACGGCCATCCACGTCGATCCCAATCACATCGACGACTACCTAACAGGTCTGAAGAAGGTCTGGCTGCCGGGCGAGGAGGTGGCCAAGAAACAGGGCGTAATCGAGGGCTATATGATCCTCGTCAACGTCAATGCTTCGGGTCTGGGCCCGAACGTGTTGCTGGTCGAGCATCTGCCGAATTTCGCAGCGCTCGATCCCAACAAGAAGCGCGATCTCGAGATGAAAAAGGCGGTCGAAGCGATCACGCCGAAATCGCAGTCCGACGCCGCCGTGGCCGGTTTCGAAAAGTACCGCACTTTCGTCGGCGCCGATTTGTGGCAGCAGGTGGAGTTCACGAAATAGCGCCGGATAGCGGGCGGAGGGCATCCGCCCGCGTTCGCGGTGTCAGGCTTCGCTGTCGTCTTCCGGCAGCGCCACAGGCTCTTCCGCCGGCTGTTCGGCGGCGGGGGCGGCGCCCGGCATATCGTGCAGCGGCAGCAGCGTGGAGCCGGCTTTGGCGGCGCGCTTTTCGGCGCGTTCGCGCTTGGAAGCGGCGCGCGACACGGCCAGATCGAGCTCAAGCTGGCTGCACAGGCCGAGAGTCACCGGGTCGACCGCCTTGATGTTGGTGGCGTTCCAGTGCGAGCGCTCGCGGATCTTCTGGATCGTGGCTTTGGTGGTGCCGATCAGCTTGATGATGTCGGCGTCGGGCATTTCCGGGTGATTGCGCAGGATCCAGTAAACCGCATCGGGCTTGTCCTGACGCTTCGACACCGGCGTGTAGCGCGGCGCCTTCTTCTGCTTCACCACCGGCATTTTGTGCTTGGGCGGCGCCATTTTCAGGCGCAGCGCCGAATTCTTTTCGGCGGCTTCGATCTGCTCGCGGGTGAGCTGACCGGCCGAGACCGGGTCCATGCCCTTGATGCCTTTGGCGACGTCTTCGTCGGCGATGCCTTTCACTTCGAGCGGATGCAGGCCGCAGAAATCCGCAATCTGGTCGAAGGAGAGCGAGGTGTTGTCCACCAGCCAGACGGCGGTGGCTTTGGGCATCAGAGGCTTTTGCTGTTCGGCGGCCATGATAATTTTCTCCCTTTGCCGGGGAAGGTCTTCATCCCTCCACCCGACCTCGTGAAGCTTGAAGCTTTCGAGGAATGTAAGAGGTTGTAACCGCCTCCGCGCCGGAAGGAAAGGGGGATTACACCGTCAGCAGAATCTTGCCGAAATGGCCGCCTTTGGCCATGCGGGCGTGGGCGATGCCGGCCTCGGCGATGGGGTGGACCGCTTCGATCACCGGCTTGATGGCGCCGGTTTCGATCAGTGGCCAGACGGTTTTCAGAAGCGCATCGCGCAAGGCGCGTTTTTCGTCGGGGCTGCGGCCGCGCAGCGTCGTCGCCGTCAGGATCAGGCGCTTGGCTTGCATCAGGCGGAAGTCGACCGTCGCGGTGGCGCCTTTCTGGTAGGCGATATTGACGATCCGCCCTTTGGGCGCAGCCGCCGCGAAATTGCGACCGATGTAATCGCCCCCTACCATGTCGAGGATGACGTCGGCGCCGCGTCCGGCGGTTGCCTCCAGCACCGCTGCGACAAAATCCTCCGTATGATGATCGATCGCCAGCGTCGCGCCGAGCCGCTCGCATTTCTCGCAGCGCTCCGGCCCGCCCGCGGTGGTCAGCACCTTGGCGCCGAGCGCCGCCGCCAGTTGGATCGCCGCGGTGCCGATCCCGCTCGAGCCGCCGTGAATTAGCACCGTCTCTCTGGTTTTGAGGCCGCCCGCATCGATCAGATTGGTCCAGGCGGTGAAGAGGGCTTCCGGCAGCGCCGCGGCCTCGATCAGGCCGACGCCGCTCGGTAACGGCAGCACCGATCCTTCGTCGACCCGCGCGTATTCGGCGTAACCGCCGCCGGGGATGAGGGCGCAAACTTTGTCGCCGACATGGAACGGCGAGCCCGCCGCGCATTCCGCGACCTCACCGGAAATTTCCAGACCTAAAATGTCGGAGGCGCCGGCAGGCGGAGGATACTTGCCCTTGGCTTGCAACAGATCGGCGCGATTGAGCCCCGCGGCCGCAACCTTGATCAGGATCTCGCCTGCTCCGGGCGACGGGGTTTCGCACTCCGCCAGCGTCAGCGTGTAGTCGGGTCCGGGATTGACGACGGTAACGGCGCGCATTTGTGGTCTTGCGAACGATCGTTTCCAGGCTAGAAATTAGCAGTGTTCGAGAAGGACGCAAAACGTCATGGCGATTGATCCTGAAGAATTGCTACCGCGCAAGAAACCCGCGGAAATCGTGCTTGGGGAAGATCTTTCCGCTATGTCGGAATTTGAGCTCGACGCCCGTATCGGCAGGCTGGAGGCGGAAGTTTCCCGCTGCCGCGACGCGATTGCAGCACGCAAACTGACCAAATCGGCGGCGGATGCGTTTTTCAAGCGCTGACCGCCTGCGCAAGATCCTTAACCTCTTCATCATCATTAATATCGACAGCTATCCGTTGCCGCTAGGCCACCGGCTATAGAGTTAACCGGCGGAATGATGCATCTCCATCTTGCGCAGCCCAAGCGAGTTGATAGCTTTATGCGCCGGTGGAGCGGGGCGTACACATGAACACTCTCGACGACGAGGTTATTCGCGATCTCACAGTGCAGTCGTTCACCGGCTCGGCGCTGTTCCAGCGCACCTTCGATGAAGGCATGAGTCTGGTGGAAGAGACCGCGCGTTATCTCGACGGACCGGGGCGCGAGGAGCAGCGGCATCTGCCGCGCAAGACCGCGATGCTCTATGCCGGCGAATCCATGCGCGTGACCACGCGCCTGATGCAGGCCGCGTCGTGGCTCTTGGTGCAGCGGGCGGTATCCGAAGGTGACATGAAGGTCGAAGACGCGCAGAGCGACCGCTATCGTCTCGGCTCCAAGGAAATCTGTTACGGCGGCGGCACCGATGCGGTCGACGTTCTGCCGCAGAAGTTGCAGGATCTTCTCTCCCGCAGCGACGATCTCTACCGCCGCATCGCCCGGCTCGACGACGTGTTGTTCGGCAAGGGCGAAATCCCCGCCGGCGCCCGCGGCGCCATGGCGATGCTGGAACGCGCGTTCTCCAGCCCGCAGTAATACCTGTCATCCCCGGCCGAGCAGTCCGAGCGTAGCGAGGAGTGTGAGGGGAAGGGGACCCAGGTCTTTCAGGCAAGTTGGTTTTCGCGGTTAGGCAAAGCGTTCGTGCTTTGCCTGCGGCAGTGTTGGTGTGCCGCCACTTGGGTTCCCTTCCCCTCCCAGCCTCAGCGCTTCGCGCGTCGGCCGGGAATGACAGGTCTGTTGAAAGGCCCCAAATACAAAAATAGCGAGCCGGGCGTCCCCAACTCGCTATCCTTGCAATCTCGAATTTCGCCAGTCTTACGACTTCACGAAGTTCCCGAACTTCTTGTTGAAGCGGGTCAGACGGCCGCCGCGGTCGAGCAGCTGCTGCTGGCCGCCGGTCCAGGCCGGATGCGTGGTCGGATCGATGTCGAGGGTCAGCTTCTGGTCGGCCGTACCCCAGGTCGTGCGCGTACGATAGGACGTGCCGTCGTTCAGCTGCACGTTGACGAAATGGTAGTTGGGGTGAATGCCCTTTTTCATGGCTGAGCCTTCTCACGTCGCAAAGAGGCGGGGCTTATAGGGGATCGGGGCGGGGGGCGCAAGGCTGACGGGTGCGGTTTAAACCCCGCCAACACTTCCTATATTGAGAGCCTATCCAAGAGGCCCAAGACATGGCGGAATCGGGCGCGGAATACGCCGAACAGGTGCAATACGTCGCACAGGGGCGGGCCAAAGGCCGGTCCCTCAAGCCTTTGACGGCACTGGTTCCTTTCTTGAAACCCTACCGCGGTGTGATGGCCGGGGCTGTGCTCGCCATGCTGGTGGCGGCCGGTGCCACCCTGGTGATGCCCGCGATGCTGCGGGGCTTGGTCGACCGCGGCTTTTCCGCCTCCCGGATCGCCGAAATCTCGCACTATTTCTTTCTCTTCCTGGCCGCCGCCGGGGTGATGGGCCTTTCCGGCGCCACCCGCTTCTATTTCGTCACCTGGATCGGCGAGCGGGTGGTGGCCGATATCCGCAAGGCGGTCTACGCCCATGTCCTCGACCTGACGCCCGCGTTTTTCGAGATCACCCGCACCGGCGAGGTGCTGTCGCGGCTTTCCGCCGATACCACCCTGGTCCAGACGGTGATCGGCTCCTCGGCCTCGTTTGCCATCCGCAATGTCTTGATGGCGGTGGCCGGCATCGCCCTGATGTTCTTCACCAGCTGGAAGCTGACCGCGCTGGTGGTCGCCGGTGTCGTGGTGGTGATCCTGCCGCTGATCCTGTTCGGACGCTGGGTGCGCAAGCTCTCCCGCCAGAGCCAGGACAAGCTCGCGGATACCTCCGCCCATGCCAGCGAGACCTTGAACGCGGTACCGACGGTGCAGGCCTTTACGCGGGAGGACGACGAGCGCGCGCGCTATGGCTCCGCCGTGGAAGAGTCGTTCGCGGTCGCCATTTTGCGCACCAAGGCGCGTGCGGTGATGACCGCGGTGGCGACGTTTGCGGTGTTTGGCTGCATCGTCATGGTCGGCTGGGTCGGGGCGCAAAGCGTGCTCGCCGGCACCATGACGCCGGGCCAGCTGGTGCAGTTCATCATCTACGCCATTCTGGTCGGCGGCGCTTTTGCGGCGGTGAGCGAATTGTGGGGCGACCTGCAGCGCGCCGCCGGTGCGTCCGAGCGTCTGGTGGAGTTGCTCACGGTGCCGCCCGCCATCGTCGCGCCGCTCCATCCCAAGGTTTTGCCCAAACCGGCGCATGGCGCGGTGACCTTCGAAAATGTTGAATTCCGCTATCCCCTGCGCCCCGACACGGCGGCGCTGAATGGATTCTCGCTCGACGTCGCGCCCGGCGAAGCGGTGGCGCTGGTCGGTCCTTCCGGCGCCGGCAAGTCGACGGTGTTTCAGCTTCTGCTGCGCTTCTATGCGGCGCAGCACGGCCGCGTCGCCTTTGACGGCATCGACATCGCCGATCTTGATCCGCGTGATTTGCGCCGTTCGATTGCCATGGTGGCGCAGGACCCGGTGATCTTCTCCGGCACCATTGCCGACAATATCCGTTACGGCCGTCCCGAAGCTTCCGACGACGATGTGCTGGCGGCTGCCGAAGCCGCGGCGGCGCGCGAATTCATCGACAAGCTGCCGGATGGGTTTTCGACCCGCCTCGGCGAACGCGGCGTGACGCTTTCCGGCGGCCAGCGCCAGCGCCTCGCCATTGCCCGCGCCATGCTGCGCAACGCGCCGCTGCTCTTGCTCGACGAGGCCACTTCTGCCCTCGATGCCGAGAATGAGCGGCTGGTGCAGCAGGGCCTTGCCAATCTGATGGAAGGGCGCACCACGCTCGTCATCGCCCACCGCCTCGCCACCATCCAGCGTCTCAAGCGCATCGTGGTGATGGACCAGGGCCGGGTGACCGACGCCGGCAGTCACGATGCTCTGGTCGCCAAAGGCGGCCTTTACGCCCGATTGGCGAGGCTGCAGTTTTCGGGGGCAGGGGCACAAAAAGAGGATGTCATTCCCGGCTGATCTTTCCTCCCTCGCTATAAACACAACGTGCCGCTCGCCTGCTTGAGATCCGCGGGGGGAGGAAAGAACCGCCAAACATTGGCGAAGAGATCAGGGTATAAGAGAACCGATCATCGGGGACGAACAATGAAACCCAATCCTTGGCGCCGGATCGCGATCACCGTATCGGCAATGCTGGTCGTGCTGTTGATCGCCGCGAGCTACCGCTTCGCGGCGTCGCGCGGGGTGTTCGCGAGGGTGGAAGACAAGACGCCCGCTTCGTGTCGTGCCGTGGCGGGCATCGCCGGTGTACGCGATATCGCGATCGATGGTGCCGGTATTGCCTATCTCGCCGCCAACGATGGGCTTTATGTCTTCGACGGCAGCGCCGCCAAGCGGCTCGCCGGGACGCCCAAGAATTTCGATCCCGCCGCGCTGGCGATCGGCGCCGATGGCGCCTTCACGGTGTTGTTCCGTCAGGAGGGTCTCTGGGAAGTCTCGGTGTTCGGCGCACCCGCACCGGGGCAGGTCAAGGAGATGGGCCGGCTCTCCGCCGACGTCATCACCGATCCGGCCGGTCTCGCCGTGATCCCTGCCGGACGCTTCTACTTCGTCAACAAGCACTCCACCCGCACCGCGTTCGGCCGCTGGCTCGATGACACGTTCCTGATTCCGCGCGCCGAAGTGACGTGGTTCGACGGCATGAAATTCGTGCCCGTCGCCAAGCGCCTGACCTCGCCCGCCGGCATCGCGGCGTCGCCCGACCTCGGCCATCTCTATGTCGCGCAGGAATTGCCGCGCAATATCGTCAGCTTCACCCGCAACGATTTCACCGGCGCACTCAGCGATGCCACGCTGTTCGATCTTCACGCTGCGCCGACGAAAATCACCGTGGCCAAGGACGGCAGCCTGATCGTCGCCGCTTGGCCGAAACAGGGTGCCGGTGCGGTCTATCGCGTGCAGATCGCGAACGGCCTGCCGCAAAGCGCCGAGCTGCTCTATTCCTCGAAGACCGAGCCCGTCACCGCCGCGGCCGAAGCGAACGGCCATCTCTTGATCGGATCTGACAAGAAACTGTTGGACTGCAAGCGTTAGACGAGCTTCTTCCCCGTCATCTGTTCCAGAATTCGCAGCGGCGATTGCTCGGGTTCGGCCATCGCTTCGACCGGCAGCAGAAATGTCTGCTCCAGCGCGTACTGGCCTTTGAGCGCGGCGTGCATCACCACATCGGTGTAGCAGACCCACACCGTGCCGGCTGCGAAACTCAGCGGCTTTTTCGGGCTTTCGGCCTGATAAGCGAGGTCGCGCTTGGCGCCGTCATGCAGGCCGAGCATCAGATCGTCGTAGGCGCTGCGCCGTCCTTTGGTGGCGCCGACAGCAGCATAAAGCGCGTTCACGATCGGCGGGTTGGGTGTCAGCTCCGGCAGGAAGCGCGCCGCCATCTCGGCAAACGGCTCGCCGGTCCGCCAATGCCGCGGGGCGTGCGAATGGACGTTGGCAAAAACGCGCAGGATGCGTTTGCCGCGCGTCGGATTGGCCGGAAAGGCGTCAACATGCAGGCGGGTATCGTCTTTCAGAGCCGATACGGTGCGGCCTTCGATCTCGGCGGGGCGGAAACTGGTGCGGCCGCGGATCAGGGCGCCGCGGTAATGCGGGGCGAGGGCTTCGACAGTGTCGCGGGCGAATGCGGCAAAGCGCGCCATCATGGTTTTCAGCCGCAGCCGCACGACGGCCGGCCCCGCCGCATGCTTGAGCATCCGGTCCGGCGTTAGGCTGATATTCTTGGAACCGCCGAGCAGGGCAGGGTTGCGTAACGTCAGTTCGTCGGGATGAAGGGCGAAGCCGGCCGGCAAAACGACGACCCGCCCGCCCTCGAGGGCTGCGGTGGCCGAACGTTCGGTCGGGGCCCAGACACATACCATTGCGACGCTAACGCGCCGCCGCCGGTTTGGTGCCCGGCAGAATGCCCGTAAAATCGGCGTGCAAATAAAAAGGGCGCCTTCCGGCGCCCCTTTTCACTGCCCCTGAACTTGGCTTTTACGATGCCAATGCTTCTTCGGACGGGTCACGCAGGACGTAACCGCGGCCCCATACCGTCTCGATGTAGTTGTCGCCATTGGTGGCAGCCGCGAGCTTCTTGCGGAGTTTGCAGATGAAGACGTCGATGATCTTCAGCTCCGGCTCGTCCATGCCGCCATAGAGGTGATTGAGGAACATTTCCTTGGTCAGGGTCGTGCCCTTACGCAGGGAGAGCAGCTCCAGCATTTGATATTCTTTGCCGGTGAGATGCACGCGCTGGCCATCGACTTCGACAGTCTTGGCGTCAAGGTTAACCACCAGCTTGCCGGTGGTGATCACCGACTGGCTGTGACCCTTGGAGCGGCGCACCACCGCCTGGATACGGGCGACCAGCTCGTCCTTGTGGAACGGCTTGGTCATATAGTCGTCGGCGCCGAAACCGAGCGCCTTGACCTTTGCTTCGACAATCGCGTTGCCCGAGAGAATGAGCACCGGCGTCTGCACTTTGGCGACGCGGAGGCTCTTCAAGACCTCGAAGCCGCTCATA
The DNA here is from genome assembly GCA_023259375.1 of Alphaproteobacteria bacterium. Taxonomy (GTDB): domain Bacteria; phylum Pseudomonadota; class Alphaproteobacteria; order Micropepsales; family Micropepsaceae; genus Rhizomicrobium. The sequence goes on along the minus strand of JAHFQC010000028.1, from coordinate 39,193 downwards.
TCCGGAAGCTGCAGGTCGAGTATGATGATGTCATAATCGTACAGCTTGCCGAGATCGATCCCCTCCTCGCCCAGATCCGTGGTGTAGACGTTAAAGCCTTCCGACCGCAGCATCAGCTCGATGCTGCGCGCCATGGCGCTATCGTCTTCGATCAGGAGCACGCGCATGTCAGACCCCTTTTTTGGTCATGAAGCCGGCGATGTGGGCCGGACTGGTTAACCACTCTAATCAAGGTAACCGGTAATGGTTAACATCCTCTTTTTGTCACAGCAAAAGTTTCAGAGAAATCGAACGGGACTTAACAGGGCTTCAGGAACCATCCCAGGATGACGCATCATCCCCTTGATTCAATTTATTAACTTTACTCTCACTTAAGGGCCTTGCGGGCAAGATAGGGCTTCTACGACGCGCAGAAAGGTCGCGGATGCAATCTTTGCTTCAAGAAATCGAGGCCATAGCCCCTATGCGGCGCTTCGGCCGGGTCGCCCGGGTCGAGGGTTTGATGGTCGAAGTGACCGGCGCGATCGGTGCCGTCAGCATGGGTGGAACGGTCCGTTTGACCCCCACCAATGGCCACTCGATCCCGGCCGAAGTGGTCGGCTTCCGCGACGGCAAGGCACTCGCCATGCCGATGGGCGGACTCGAGGGTATGACCTTGGGCGCGCGAGCAGATTTCGAAAATCGCCCGGCCGTGATCTTCCCTTGTTTGGGCTGGCTGGGGCGCATTCTCGACGCCTTCGGCAACCCCACCGACGGGCTCGGTCCGTTGCCGATGGGGCCGACCGCCTATCCGATCAAAGCCCAGCCCCCTGCGGCGCAATCACGCAACCGGGTCGGCGGCAAGCTCGATCTCGGCGTCCGGGCGCTGAACGCCTTCATTACCTGCTGCGAAGGCCAGCGTATGGGTATTTTCGCCGGCTCCGGCGTCGGCAAATCGACCTTGATGGCGATGCTGGCGCGCTATTCCGAAGCCGACGTCATCGTCATCGGGCTGATCGGCGAACGCGGCCGCGAGCTCAAGGAATTCGTCGAAGACGATCTCGGTGAAGCCGGTTTGAAGCGCTCCGTCGTCGTTGCCGCGACCTCCGACGAGCCGCCGCTGGTGCGCCGCCAAGCCGCCTACACCGCCATGACGGTAGCCGAGCAGCTGCGTGACTCAGGTCTCAACGTGCTTTTGATGATGGATTCGATCACCCGCTTTGCCATGGCGCAAAGAGAAGTGGGATTGTCCGCCGGCGAGCCGCCGGCCTCGAAAGGTTATACGCCGACCGTGTTCGCCGAACTGCCGCGCTTGCTCGAGCGCGCCGGTCCTGCGCAAGAGGGATGCGACGGTTCGATTACCGGCCTGTTTACGGTTCTGGTCGAAGGCGACGATCACAACGAACCGATTTCTGATGCTGTCCGCGGCATTCTCGACGGCCACATCGTGCTCGATCGTGCCATTGCGGAACGCGGCCGGTTTCCGGCGATTAACATCTTGCGCTCGGTCAGCCGTACCATGCCGGGCTGCAACAGCGAAGAAGAACGCGAAATCATCCGGGAATCGCGCAAGTCCATCGCAACATATGAAGACATGGCCGAGTTAATACGTCTTGGTGCGTACAAATCCGGGACAAACCCGGAAGTCGATCACGCCATCCAGCTGCATCCGCTTTTCGAAAAATTCTTGGGACAACGAAAGGATGAGCGCTCGTCGTTAACCGAAGGGTATGAGGAGTTGGGCACAATACTCGCGGGTGGGCAAAGGTAAGACGATATGAAGAAACAAGATACACTTCTCCGTCTCCGGCGCTTTCGCGTCGACGAGCTCAAGCGCCGTATGGCGACGCTCGACGGCATGAAGGCCGACATGGAGAAGAAGCTCGCCGATCTCGAGGACAGCGTCGCGCGCGAACGTCAGCGTGCGTCCGATACCGACATCGGCCGTCTCGCCTTTCCGTCGTTCTTGAAGTCGATCGAGATTCGCCGCGAGAAATTGAAGGACACGCTCAAGGATCTCGATCGCGAACGCGCCGCCTGTCAGGAAGAATTGACCACCGCCTATCAGGATCTGAAGAGCCTCGAATTCGCCAACGAGCAGCAGGAAAAGCGCCTCGCCGAAATCGAAGCCCGCCGCGCCCAGGCGCGTCTCGACGAAATGGCCTTGGTCCGCCACCTGCGCAAACACGCGCTCCGGGCTGGTTGAAATCAGCCAATAGTGTGTACCGAATAGCGAGTGGGAAAGGCCCTGCTCGCTATTTTCGTATTCGGCCCCCCTGCGACAATCCCGGTCCGCTATTCGCTATCCGCGCTCCCCGCGGTCAATTAAAATGTTCCGTATTGGGACAGTTCCGGGGATCGTCATGTCCATCTCAGATACCCTCAGCCCCCTGATTGGGCGGCTGGCGTTCGGCTGGTTTTTTCTCAGCCAGGTTGCGGTTTATGGCGGCAACTGGGAAGGCACGATCGACTTGATGACGTTCCGCGGCGTGCCGGGGGCGCCGTTCATCCTGGTACTGACATTGCTGCTCGTCACCATGGGCGCGATTTCGCTGATCTTCGGCTTTCACGCCCGCTATGGCGCCCTGATCCTCTTCACCGTCACCGCGGTGACGATGGTGGTGCTGCACGACTGGTGGCGCATCTATGACAACCCGCCCGAGCGCGCCCGCGAATTCGAACTCTTCGCCTGCCACGCCGCCATCGCCGGCGGCCTTCTGATGCTGATCGGCCTCGGCCCGGGCCCCGTCGCCGTCGACAACCGCAGCGGCGGGCGGCGGTAAGTGGAATATTCGCCGAGCACAGTTCCGGTCGGCTACGGTCATCTTGACAACATCCCAGCGCACTTGATGGGACTCCAGCATGCATTTCTGATCGCTGTTGTTGCCGAAAAGGCTGTCGCCAAAGGCTATCAAGTGGTCCGATTTGCCGGAGGATGGCGAGCGCTGGTCTCAATACTCGTTAAAGATCAAGGCATTAACGGCAGCTAATCCGATGAAATTAACGAGCATGTTGTTCTCGCCCGTATCGCCTTTTTGAATGCTACTAATCGCTTGCCCGACAACAACCTCCCAAGGCTTACTACAATTCACAATGCTTGGAATGAGATTACGAACGTCCTTAATCTTCGTGTGCCGAAGTCGATCCGGCGAGTGGATTACGGCTTCAACCAATGTCTTGTTCTTGTGAACGTCACTATTACCAAGCCAGTTGCGGGCTTTGGACACGAAGTCTTCCCACGAAGATCCCATCACACGCAAACATTGATCCGTAAGCAGCAAATTCTCTATCGCATAACACTCCAGACGATAGCGGTGCAGCGGTGGATTGTGAGATAGAGGACAATCAACTTTACCATCCCCATCTCTCACCGAAAATGCAACTGGCTGATCGTAAAGCGCCTTCAATAGGTCAACGGCCGTGTTTTCGAGTGCTGTTTGTTGGTCGACTGTGTCGGCCAAAACAGGAAAAAGCTTGATCCTGCCGCACGATGAACGTGCCGCTTGCTGCCAAACGCGCTCGTCATCTTCGCCCTCAACAATTACGGCGATGTCGTCGCATAGAGTAAGCGAGAGTGGATGCCCAAAAAAAGGGCCCAATTTTCGTAATTCGTTGGGTACCCTCTTCAGAGTGATTTCTTCGTTGCCAAAACTCTTGGTTCCGATAGAGGCGTAGTTTGATGCTGAAATCGCGCAAGCGAAGGGTGTGCTGTGGGTGGCAATGCACACTGCAATGCTTTCACGGAAATCCTTATATTCGTCGAGCATTTCAATAATCAATTTGGCCAAACGCGCCTGCAAATCCGGATGCAGGTGTACGTCGGGCTCGTCCAGCAAAAGAACATTGAATTTGTTAGGATCAGCAGTGTCGAAGAAGTAGAGGATTTCTGTTGCTAGGGATACGGCCTCTGACTCGCCACTGCTGACGTCCCTGGGCGCTATTGTTTCTCCACTCAGGCTCTTAAATGCAAAAATGCTCTTTTCCAACTCCAGGAAAACGTTGGTGAGGAGCCGATTAATCTTGTCGAGGCGATCTGTCTGGAATGTGCGATTAAGGTCTAATCGGATGTCCGGCGTAGCGGATAATCGCCGATTATACATCGTCTCCACATCTAAAAGGAGGACGGCGGAAGCTGCCTTGAAGTTCCCAGCTTGATTCGTCGCGCGTACATCGCGCAGCCACTCCGGGTTATTCTCCATATTCGTAATTATGTTTCCATCTCGCGCAAAGCTCCCAGCGCGTTCTGGGCTTATGTATCGAATATTGAATTTTGGATCTCTCCGTAATTCCCGGTCGAACGTTCGCAAATAGCGGCTCTTGCCGGCGCCATTCCTGCCCATGATTACGTTCAGATTGCTTAGGTTTTTTAACTTGCACGATTGAGCGCTCAGCTCTGTAATCTTCAATTCTGCCCCCCAAAAAATGCGTGGTGCATATCGCCGTATTTTGGCACAAACATCTTTCGGTTGAACATCATCCAATCTGCCGCGCAAGCACCTTTGTATGTGTATTAACTTCACCATCACACTAGGTCGAGACGGATGCAGAACAAGTCCTGTTTTGCGCTTTGCGAATGTAGCTCGACGGGGCGGTGAAGGGCATTGGGAGTCTCTCACTCGGCCTATCAGCTCCCTCCAACGCATACCCGGGTTGCGCGCGCCGCGTTCCCATCCGTGTTCTCGTGCGGGATAGTGCTCCGGCTGTTCTCGCTACGATTCCCGCATGGAAGTTCTCACGCACACCGCACAGGAATACCGGCGCCGCATCTGCCGGGCGATGAACTATATCAGTGCCCATCTCGATGCCGAGCTGTCGCTCGACGACATTGCCCGCCACGCCGCTTTCTCGCCGTTCCATCTTCATCGCCTTTTTAAGGCGGTAACCGGCGAGACCGTGGCCGAATTCAGCCGCCGTCTGCGGCTCGAAACGGCGGCGAACCAGCTCCTCACCCATCGCCGCCAGCCGATTACCGCCATCGCGCACGCCTGCGGCTTCTCCTCGTCGCAGAACATGGCCAAGGCGTTCCGCCTCCATTTCGGCCAGACGCCCACCGAGTATCGCAATAGCAAGATGGGAAACATCGTCCGCAATCCGGAAAACGCACTCGCCGCGCTGATGGATCATCACTCCGCCGACAACCAACCTATGAGGAGTGACATGAAAGCGGATATTCAAACCCTGCCGGACTACGACGTGGTCTTCGTGCGCAAGCTCGGGCCGTACGGCAAAGAGGTTTGCGATGCGGCGTTCGGCGAATTGATGGCGTGGGCGGGACCGAAAGGACTGCTCGGACGCGAGACCATGCTCGGCGTCTATTGGGACAATCCCGAAGTGACGCCGCCGGCCAAGTGCCGCACCGATGCCTGTCTCACCGTGCCGACGGATTTTCCGCGCCAAGGCCCGATGAGTTTTCAGCGCATTCCCGGCGGTCTGCATGCGGTCTGTCATTTCGACATCGCGCCCGACGGTTTTGGCAAAGCGTGGGAAGACGCCTTCGCCTGGTTCGTCGCCGGCGGTTATGAATGCGCCGACCGCCCCTGCTTCGAACGCTACGGCGCCATGCCGGAGCAGAACGGCGGCCTGTGGTCGGTCGACGTCTGCATCCCACTGAAGCAGAAATGACGATGAAATAAGGGTTTTTGCTACCCTGTCATCCCGGACGCGCCACGCAGATGTCGTCGTTTGACATGTTGGCGTGATCCGGGACTACTCCGGCATCTGACAGATTTTGAAATGGGTCCCGGGTCTGCGTGCTTTCCGCTTCGCAGCAAGCCCTGCGCCCGGGATGACAGTTAATTTGCTCACGCGGAGACGCGGAGTCGCGGAGTTCTTTTCCTCTTCCACGCACCGAGTGTGTTCGTTGCGCGCGATTTCTCCGCGCCTCCGCGCCTCCGCGTCTCCGCGTGAGCTCACTTAATGCGGACGTCACGTCGCGCGAGAAGATCTATCGCAGCGAGCCCGCTGCCTGGATGCGGGTCGATTGTCCGCCCAACAGGGCCGTCAAGCCGGTTACGGCGGAGAGCACCGGGCTTTGCGGGCAGGCGGTCCACAGCGAGGTTTGGCGGCGCAAGGCTTCCACCACCCGCATATCGCTGGGCACGAAGCCGAGATAGGCCGGTGTCACTTTGAGGAAGCTGCGGGCCGAGGTGGTCAGCGCGTCGGCGGTGCGTTTGGCTTCCGCCGCATTGGTCGCCATGTTGACCACCACGCCGGGGGCGCGGCCGCCGGTGCGCTTCAGCACCAGTTTGATGAAGGCATAGGCATCGGTCAGCGCTGCCGGATCGGGGGTCATCACCGTTACCACGTCGTCGGAGAGCGCGGCCAGCGTCAGCACGGAATCGCCGATGCCGGCGCCGAGATCGACGATCACCCGGTCGTAGCCTGGCACATGGCGGAGCAGATTGCCGAGCCGTTCCACCATCGCTTTGTCGGCGTCGCCGAGAAAGCCGGTGCCTGCCGGGGCGGCGAGAAGATCGAATTTGGGGTGATGAGCGGTTTCGACCGTCGCGGTGGCGGCCTTCAGCGGTGTGCGTCCGGAGAGATAGCCCGGCAGGTCGCCGCTTTTGGCAAGGCCGAGATGTACGGCGGTGTTGGAAAGGCCGAGATCGGCATCGCACAACAGCACGCGCTCGCCGAGATCGGCGAAAGCCTGCGCCAGGGTCAGCGCGATGAAGGTTTTTCCGGTGCCGCCCTTGCCCGACCCGATAGCGGTCAATCGTGGTCCAGCCAAAGTCATTGTGTACCCTCTGCG
>JAHFQC010000028.1:0-32453 GCA_023259375.1 Alphaproteobacteria bacterium | reverse complement strand
TTTTCGGTGAGGAGCCGGGCGAGCGCCAGCGGCGTCAGGGTTTCGAGTTCGCCCGCCACAAATGGCGAGCGGGTGACGAAGGCGACGGCGAGATTTTCGGTCATCGCCGCAGACGCCAAACCGCCATAGCGGCGGGTCATGTCGGCCTGGGTGATGACGAGGCGGCTGGCGCCGATCTTGGCCAGCGCGACGGCCATTTCGCCGGCCTCTTCGCTGTCGGTCAGGCTGGAGATGACGCCGATGGTTTCGACGATTTCGATGTCGGCCAGCGCCGAAAACGCGGCCGCGGTGCGCGGCTGGCGCGGATCGAAGCCGGCGGTGTCGATGATGGCGAGGGCGTTCTCGCGGGCGGCGTTACCGAGCACGGCGGCGAGCGCCATCGCCGATTCCGCGGTGACGATTTGGGCGTCGAGGTGATCGGCGAAATCCTTGAGGCGCGCCACCGCACCGGCGCCGGTCACGTCATGAGCGACGAGCCGCACCGCGCGTCCGGCCAGCCGGGCATGGGCGCCGAGCTTGGCGGCGACCGCGGTCTTGCCGGCGCCGTTGGGTCCGGCGAGCAGGAACGCCTTGGCGTGGACAAAATCGATCGGTGCCGACAGCATTTTCTGGTCGATGGCGGCGGCGAGCGCCAGCGTCATGTCGGTGAGGCCGGTCTTGGCCGCAGCCTCGGCCAGGGCATGTCCGAGCGCTTCCGGCAGCCGGTTCTTGGCGAACGAGGCGAGCAGTTGGGCGCGGTCGAATTTGCGCCGGCCGGGCAGCGACACCTTCCTCTCGCGCAGCCGGCGGATCATGGTCTGCTGGAACAGCGTGTCGATATCGTCCGGCTGGGGCTCGGGCTTCACTTCCGCCGCCGCGGGCAGGTCGAGCGGGGCTTCCGGTTCTTCCAGCGCGGCGCGCACCATGACGCCGCCGCCCTTGGCCGATTGACTGGCGACGATCACCGCATCCGGGCCCATCTCGTTGCGCACCGCAGCGAGGGCCTCTTTCATATCCTTGGCGAGGAAGGTGCGGAGCTGCATAGCGCGTTACACCTGTCCCAGCGTTCTGAGACGGATCGAGGGATGGATTTCGTTCTGGCTCATCACCACGGTCTGGGCGCGGAAGCGTTCGATGATCGAGCGCACGAAGGGGCGGGCCTGCGGGCTGGTCAACAGCACCGGCACATCGCCCTTGGCGGTACCTTCCTCGAAGCGGTCGCGCACCTGGGTGATGAACTGCTGCAACTGGCTCGGCGCCATTGCGAGCTGGCGCTCTTCGCCCTGGCCGATGATGCTTTCGGCAAACGCCTGTTCCCACGCCGGCGACATCGCGATGAGCGGCAGATAGCCGTTGGGCGACATGTTGGCGTGGCAGATCTGGCGGGCCAGACGGGCGCGGACATGCTCGGTGATGTAGAGCGCGTTCTTGGTATGACCGACGGCCTCGGCAATGCCTTCGAGAATGGCCGGCAAGTCGCGGATGGAGACGCGTTCGCCCAAGAGGGTCTGCAGCACGCGCTGCACGCCGGTGACAGAGATCTGCGACGGGATGATTTCCTCGACCAGCTTCTTGTGCTCGGCCGGCAGCTCGTCGAGCAGCTTCTTGGTCTCGGCATAGGAGAGCAGCTCGGCCATATGGGTCTTGAGCACTTCGGTGAGGTGCGTCGTCAGCACCGTGCCGGGATCGACCACGGTATAGCCGCGGAACGACGCCTCTTCGCGCAGCGACGAGGCAACCCAAGTGGCAGGCAGGCCGAACGCCGGCTCGGTGGTGTGGGTGCCGGGCAGGTCGATCGGCAGGCCGCGCGGGTCCATCGCGAGCAGGCTGCCGGGATAAAGTTCGCCGCGGCCCGCTTCCACTTCCTTGACCGCGATGCGGTATTCGTTGGCGCCGAGCTGCATATTGTCGAGGATGCGCACCGCCGGCATGACGAAGCCCATCTCCTGGGCCAATTGGCGGCGCAGCGCCTTGATCTGATCGGTAATGCGGTGACCTTTGACGTCGTTGATGAGGGCGAGCAGGGCGTAGCCGAGTTCGACCCGCAGCATGTCAAGCGCCAGCGCCGCCGAGATCGGCTCTTCTTTCGAGGTTTCGGCGACCTTGGTTTGCTCTTCTTCCTTGCGTTCCTTGGCCTCTTCGGCGGCCTTGTGCTTGAAGGCCTTGCTCGACAGATAGCCGACGCCGCCGGCCAGCATGGCAAAGATGATGTGCGGCATGCCGGGCAAGAGCGCCACGATGCCCATCACCGCCGATGCCATGGCGAGGCCTTGGGGATAGTTCGAAAACTGCTGCGCCATGGCGCGGTCGGTCGAGCCTTCGATGCCCGCTTTCGACACCATCAGGCCGGCGGCGATCGAAATGATCAGGGCCGGCAATTGCGCCACCAGGCCTTCGCCGACCGACAGCAGCGTGAAGGTCTTGGTCGCGTCGCCGAACGTCATGCCGTGCTGGACGACCGCCACGATGATGCCGCCGACCACGTTGATGGCGACGATCAATAGGCCGGCGATGGCATCGCCGCGGACGAACTTCGAGGCACCGTCCATGGCGCCGAAGAAGTTGGATTCCGATTCAAGGTCTTTGCGGCGGCGCCTGGCTTCCTTGTCGTCGATCAGACCGGCGGAAAGATCGGCGTCGATCGCCATCTGCTTGCCGGGCATGGCGTCCAAGGTGAAGCGGGCCGCCACTTCCGCGATGCGCCCCGAACCTTTGGTGATGACGACGAAGTTCACGATGACGAGGATCGCGAACACGATGAAGCCGATCACGAAGTTGCCTTGCATGATCAGCTTGCCGAACGCCTCGATGACATGGCCGGCGGCGGTGGTACCGGTGTTGCCGTGACTGAGGATCAGGCGGGTAGAAGCGAGGTTCAGCGACAGCCGCAGCATCGTGGTGATGAGCAGGACGGCCGGGAACGACGAGAATTCGAGCGGCCGCCGGATGAACACGGCCGTCATCAGGATCAGGATGGCGAAACTGAGCGATACCGCCAGGGCGAAGTCGAGCAGCAGTGTCGGCAGCGGAAGAATCAACGCCACCAGGATCGCCATCATGCCGATCGCCAGCCCGAGATCGCTGCGCTTGATGAAGCCCACGATCTCGGCCGGGGTAAGGTTAATCCCCGGGATCGCGGACGGTGTAGCGGCGCTGGTATCGGCCATCAGAACTCAACTCACATGAGATACGTGAACACTCAGCTGGCGACGCGCTGCTCGCCCGGACCCGGGATTGCCATGCCGGACTGCGAATACTCGCGCAGCTTGTTCCTAAGCGTACGGATCGAAATGCCGAGGATGTTGGCCGCATGGGTGCGGTTGCCGAGGCAGTGATCGAGCGTGTCGAGGATGAGATCGCGTTCGACGTCGGCGACCGTGCGTCCGACCAGACCACGCGTCACCGCGGCGGCGGATTCGACCGCATTGCGCACTGGTGCCGGCAGATCGGTGGCGCCTGCCGCAAAGGTGGCGCTGCCCACCTGCTTGCCGTCGGGCAGGCGGATGGCATCAGGGCCAATTTCGGTGCCGGAGGCGAGGAGCACGGCGCGATGCAGGGTGTTCTCGAGTTCGCGCACGTTGCCCGGCCAGGGGTGCTGGAGAAGAACACGCTCGGTCGCCGGTGCGATCGGGCGGAACGCCACGCCGTTGGCTTCGGCATATTTGCGCGCAAAGTGGCGGGCGAGGGCGAGAATGTCCTTGGGCCGCTCGCGCAGCGACGGGATGCGCAGATTGACGACATTGAGACGATAGAGAAGGTCTTCGCGGAAGGTGCCCTTCTTGACCGCTTCGGCGAGATCGCGGTTGGACGTGGCGATAATGCGGATGTCGACTTTGACCGGACGCGTGCCGCCGACCCGGTCGATCTCGCGTTCCTGGATGGCGCGCAACAGTTTCGCCTGCAGGCGGGCATCCATCTCGCTGATTTCGTCGAGCAGCAAAGTGCCGGAGTTGGCTTCTTCGAACTTGCCGACGCGCCGCGCCACGGCGCCGGTGAAGGCGCCTTTCTCGTGGCCGAACAATTCGGATTCGAGCAGGTTCTCCGGGATCGCCGCGCAGTTCACGGAAATGAACGGCTTGTCGGAGCGGTTCGACTTCTTGTGGACATAGCGCGCCAGGACTTCCTTGCCGACGCCGGACTCACCGGTGAGCAGGATCGAGGCCTCCGAGGGGGCGACCTGATCGGCCATGGTGATCACGGACTGCATCGCCTCGTCCTCGAAAATCATCTGATGCGATTCGTCGGCCACCGCCGCGAACACCGCCGCAATCAGTTCCGGGTCGGGCGGCAACGGCAGGTATTCCTTGGCGCCGGCGCGGATCGCTTCGACCGCCCTGCGGGCATCGGTGCCGACGCCGCAAGCGACCACCGGGGTGCAGATGTGTTCGGCCGCCAAGCCGCGCACCAAAGCCGAGATGTCGAGGACGACGTCGCACAGGACGAGATCCGATCCCGATCCACCGCGCAACGCGGCGAACGCCATTTCGATGTCGGTGGCGTGAGTGACCTTGGCGCCGCGCGCCAAGGCGATCTTGGTGGCAAGTCCGATCTGACCAGAGAGGGAGCCGACAATGAGGAGACGCATGGAGTTGGTCCTTTTGGTTCAGGTCAGCTTTGGCCGGCCTTAATGATTTCAGTCATGGTGACGCCAAGCCGGTCTTCCACCAGCACGACTTCACCGCGCGCGACCAGCCGGTCGTTCACATAAATGTCGATCGCTTCGCCGACCTTGCGGTCAAGTTCGACGATGGTTCCTTTGGCGAGCTTCAAGAGCTGGCTCACTTCCATGGCCGACTTGCCGAGCACCGCCGACACGGTAACCGGAACGTCGAACACCGCTTCCAGATCCTGGGCGGAATGCTTGACTTCCGCTTCCGAGCTGGCGTCGCCGTGCAGCAACGCTGCCGAAGCGCTATCCGGTTGCTCGAGCGACAGGTCGGGCAAATCGACGTCATCGTTGCCGGCCATGGCTTATCCTTTCTGTGCACTGAATTGCGAGAAGCGGCGGGCGATGACTTCGCCGATCGCATCCGCAATATGATCCATGCTGCGCTCGGCGCCGCCGCCGCGCCATTCGATGCGGCAATCGCCGTCTTTCATGCCCGGCTCGGGGCTGGCGACGACGCGTCCCTCGTAGCCGCTGTCGCGGGCGAGGTCTTCGAGCTTGTCTTTGATGGCGGCAATGACGTCCGGCGCGGCGCGCAACACGATGCGCGGTTCGGTGATCGCCTGATGAATGGCTTCATAGAGGGCCGCTTCGACATCGGCCTGCGGCAGGGCGGCGACGGCCTCGGAGGCCAGCTTCCTGGCGCAGACCAGCGCGAGCTGGGCCGCTTCCCGGCGCAAATCCTCGACCTGGTTTTGGGTCGAACCCACCGACTGCAGTACCACGGCGCAAAGCTGCTCGACGGCGGCGGCGGTCTGTTCGGCGGCGCGCACTTGGCCGACTTTCATGCCGTCGTGGCGCGCGCGCGACAGCATGCCGTCGAGTTCCTCTTGGGTGAGGATCTTGCGCTGGCGGCCACGTGCGGCGTTCGAGATCAAGTCGCCTTCGGGGCGGAACTCGACGTCAAACTTGAATTTTTGCGGTTCGGTGCTCATCTCAGTACACCAACTCGTCTTCGCCCTGCTTGGAGGCGATCATGATCTCGCCCTTGTTGGCGAGGTCTTTGGCGGTATTGACCATGCGCATCTGCGCCTCATCGACGTCCTTGAGGCGGACCGGGCCCATCGATTCCATGTCTTCGCGCAGGATCTTGCCGGCGCGTTCGCTCATGTTGGAGAAGAAGACGTCGCGCAGGGAATCGGTGGCGCCCTTCATGGCGAGCCCCAGCTTGTCCTTTTCGACGTGGCGCAGCAGCGTCTGGATCGAACCCGGATCGAGCTTGCCGAGATCTTCGAACGTGAACATCAAGGCCTTGATGCGCTCGGCGGAGTCGCGGTTTCTTTCTTCCAGCGCGGTGACGAAGCGGTTCTCGGTTTGGCGGTCGAAATTGTTGAAGATTTCCGCCATCATTTCGTGGGCATCGCGCTTGGCGGTGCGGGCGAGGTTCGACATGAATTCGACGCGCAGGGTGCGTTCGACCTTGTCGAGGATGTCCTTCTGGACGCTTTCCATGCGCAGCATGCGCTGCACGACTTCGAGGGCGAATTCCTCCGGCAGCGAGGCCAGCACGCGGGCGGCATGTTCCGGCTTGATCTTCGACAGCACCACCGCGACGGTCTGCGGGTATTCGTTCTTGAGGTAGTTGGCCAGCACCGTCTCGTTGACGTTGCCGAGCTTGTCCCACATCGTGCGGCCGGCCGGACCGCGGATTTCCTCCATGATGGCACCGACGCGTTCGGCCGGCATCAGGCGCGAAAGCAATCGCTCGGTCGATTCGTAGGAGCCCATCAGCGAGCCGGTGCCGGAAAGCTGGCCGACGAAGTCGACCATCAGTTTTTCGACCAGCGCGGCCGAGATCGTGCCCAGGTTGGACATGATCTGCGAGACTTCCTTGATCTCGTCGTCGTCCATCATCTGCCACAGCTTGGCGGAATGCTCTTCGCCGAGCGCCAGCATGAGAATGGCGGTCCGCTCCGCTCCAGTCAGTGAGCGGATGTCATCCTTGACGGCGGGTTTTGCAGCGCGTGCCATGGGTTACACCGGCTGATGCAGCCACGACCGAAGGATAGCGAGCGCCTCTTCGGGGTGGGAACTGACGACTTCACCGACTTTCTTGACCGACGACTCGCGCACCTGACCTTCGATGCGGCTGATGTCGATCATCGATTCGACGCGGTCCGGCGGCGGGGGCGCTTCGGGTTCCGCCTCGGCCTGGGGCGCCGCCAGTTGGGCGGCCGCGGGTGCGCCGGCCACGGCGCCCATCATGGCGCCGCCACCGGGGGCGAGCGGAGCGAACATCCGCTTGACCAGCGGACGCAGCACGAAGATGCCGATCAGAAGCGCGGTCAGGGCGAAGATCGCCGCCTGGATGATCTTGAACCAGGAACCGCCATCAAGCCCGAGCAACGGCTTAGGCGCCTCGGTGCCGACGGTGGTATCGACGCGGGCGAACGCCATGTTGACGACCTGAACCTGATCGCCGCGGGCGGCATCGAAGCCGATCGCCGACTTCACCAGACCTTCGATCTGGCTCATCTCCTTCGCGGTGCGCGCGACATACTTGCCGTCCTTGTCGGTCCCGTCGATCACGACCGCGACCGACAGCTTCTTCACCGCGCCTTGGTTGACCTCGGAGGTCTTCACCGTCTTGGAGATTTCGTAGTTGGTGGTTTCCTCGGTCGAGCCCGAGCTCGATTTGGTCGAGTCGCCGCCGCCGGTCTGCTGCTGCTGGCCGGGAAGGGCATTGGCGACCGACACCGGCGCGCCGCCGCCGTTCTGGTCGGAGGCGTTGTGTTCGGTGGTTTGGGTCGAACGCACGACCTTGGAATCGGGATCGTAGGTTTCGCTGGTCTCGTTGATGTGGTTGTAATCGACGTTCGCCGTCACCTGGGCGCGGACATGGCCTTGGCCGACCACGGAGGCGACCATGCCCTCGACGCGCTGGCGGATGCGGTCTTCGTAATCGGTGGTGTGCTGTTCCTGCGCCGTGGCCGCGCCTTCGGCGCCCTGAAGGTCGGTGCCGCCGGCCAACAGATTACCCTTGTCGTCGATGATGGCGACGTGATCGGGGGTCAGCGAGGCGACGGACGCGGCGACGAGGTGTTGGATCGCCTGCACTTGCCCTTTGCCGAGAACGCCGCGGGTCTTGATCACGACCGAAGCCGACGGGTTTTGCGCATCGCGCGAAAAGATCTGCCGTTCGGGAACGACGAGATGGACGCGGGTGGATTCGACGCCTTCGATGGTCTGGATCGAACGGGCGAGTTCGCCTTCGACGGCGCGGAGTCGGTTGATGTTCTGGACGAAGGCGGTGGTGCCGAAGGTATCGGCCTTGTCGAAGATTTCGTAGCCGACGCCGGCGGCCGGCAGGTTCTGCTGGGCCATGTCCATGCGCAGCTTGGTGACTTGGTCGGCCGGAACCATGATGGTGCCGCCGTCCTTTATCTCATAGGGCGTGTTGGAGGCTTCGAGCTTGGCGACAACGGCAGCGGCATCGCGCTGTTCGAGACCGGAGAACAGAATCGATTTCGGCGGGGTCGAGAGGACGCCGGCCGTATACAGGAAGAACGCCGTCAGCGCTGCGGCCACACCCGCCATTACGCCGAACCGCGCCGCTCCGATCGCTTTGATGAAATCCGGCAATGCCAACTCCCTACAGAGGGTGCGGGAGACGTGCCCCGGCCCTGGTAGGCAAACATTGCCGCGTTGGGAGTAAAGGCGTGCTTAACGCCGGAGAGAAACCCCACAAACCGTTTCGTAAATCCCGCTTAACGAGAAGTTACCTGCGGGGGCGCATGCCGGTTTGCCGCGGGATTGGGAGCTTCGGTGTCTGAAAAATAAAAATGCCCGGCGATGCCGGGCGAAACGTCGCGGGCTTGGGTCCAGATACGCCAAGAGGGCCGCGTTCGCAGCGGCCCTCTTTGAATGAGGCGTTGGGCAGGCTGGGCGGCCCGCCGGCAAAATCAATTGCGGTACTGCTGTACCCGGGTTGCCCGCAGGCCCGGCAGTCCGAAACGGTCAATGGCGCGCTGCCAAGCGAGGAATTCCTCGACTGTCAGCGTGTAGCGTTGGCAAGCTTCGTCGAGACTGAGCAATCCGCCGCGAACCGCGGCGACGACTTCAGCCTTGCGACGGATGACCCAGCGCTTGGTATTGGGGGGCGGCAGATCGGCCATGGTCAAGGGGCTTCCATCCGGCCCGATGACGTAGCTCACGCGTCCCCTGCGGTCTTCGCCCATGATCATGAAACTCCTCACTCCACTACCCGCCCGTACGGTAACCGTGCCGCCTTAAAAATTTGGCCACATGAGTGGGTAAGCAAGTGGTGAAAAAGTATTCTCGTATTTGCCGTCATGCGTGTGAATCCGGCGCCTCCACGAAGTAAAGGCGCCGGAAACCTCTATTAACGAGCCATCTGCAGGAGCTCGTCCATCATCGTCGAAGCGGTGGTGACGATCTTCGACGCAGCCGAGTAGGCGCGCTGCGTGGTGATCAGATTGGTAAACTCCGTGGCCAGATCGACGGTGGAACCTTCGAGGTTCTTGGCCGAGATCGTGCCGGCGGCGCCGAGATTGGCTTCCGAGATCGTCGGCGATCCGGATTTGTTGGAGGTGGTGTAGGCGTTGCCCGAAATCGACGACAGTCCATCGGGGTTGGCGAACGTCGCCAGCGGGATCTTGTAGACCTTCTGCGACAAGCCGTTGGAGAACTGGGCCGTGACGATGCCGTCCTTGTCGACGGTGACGCCGGTCAAGCTGCCGAACAGGGCGCCGTTGACGGTCGAAGACGACAGGTTCGAGGCGCTGTCGAACTGGGTGAGGCCGACCGACGAATTCAGCGGCCCGAAGTTCATGTTGACGGTCTGCGGCAACAGTCCCGAGTTCTTTAGCGGCGGCGTCACTGTGGCACCGTTGAACGGGATTGTGATATCGAAGGCGCCGTCGATGGACGGGTTGGGGCTGATGGCGACGCCAGTACCACTGGCCGGAGTGATGCTAGCGAGGGTGCCGTCGGGGTTGAACGTTGCCGTGCCGTTGGCGATCAGCGAGGGCACTTTGGCGTTCGGCGGGGTGATCGTGCTGACGTCGCCCTGATAGGTGACTTCGTAGTTCCAGGTGTTCGCGCCGGTTTTGACGAACGACACCTGCAGCGGCTGCTGGCCGCCCTGGCTGTCGTAGACGTTAATGGTGCGCTGGAAGTCCGCCGTGATGGTGCCGGGCGAGGTGACGCCGGCCGTGACGGTGGGGGCCATGGAGACCGGCGGCGTAGCGGCGAGATTATACGTCGTGGTTTCGGTCGCCGTGGAGCGCTGCAGGTTCAACTGGGCGGTCACTTTGGTGGTCGCCTCGGCCTTGCCGGTGAGGGAGTTGGCGTTGATCAGCGTCATGTTGTTGCGATCCGACGGCACACTGCCGTTCGCATCCAGCCGCCAGCCGAGCAGATACATGTTGGAGGCATTTTTGAGATAGCCGTTGGCGTCGGCGGTGAAACTGCCGGAGCGCGTATAGGCGCGGGTCGAAGGATCGTTCGATGACGGCGCCACGACGAAGAAGCCGTTACCCGAAATGGCGAGATCGGTGGTGGAAGACGTGGTCTGCAACAGGCCTTGCTGCTGCACGTTCTGGCCGGCGCTGGCCATGACGCTTCCCGACGACGTATCGGCGTTGGCCGAAGCCGAGGCAAGCAATGTCGAGAAATCGGCTGTGGCATTCTTGTAGCCGATGGTATTCACGTTCGCGATATTGGCAGAGGCGACGCTAAGGGCATTCGAGTAGGCCGAGAGACCCGCGACGCCGGTCATCATTGCACCGGTGAGACTCATTTCCTTACATTTCCTGCCGGGGTCCCTGACTTCGCTTGGGTTCCGGTCTTCGGGTGGCAGCCGCTTCTCGGCCGCGAGTTTCAGTTGCTGTTTCGGTTTCGGTTGATTGTGGTTTAGCTGCTGGCGACCGGCATCGTGACGAGCGACACGCTGGAGAGCGGCACTTCGCCGGTTCCGACGATGAGCTGCGGACTGGAGCCCGACATATCAACGCCGGTAACACCGACCTTGGAAGCGATTGACGTTTTGATCGAGGTTCCGTCCGCGGCGGTCGCGGAGACGGTCAGCGTATAGAGGCCGTTCGAAGCCGTCTCGCCGTTGTTCTTGGTGCCGTCCCATTTGAAATCGTGGGTGCCGGCCGCATTGTCGGCGGTAGCGGCTGTCTTGGAATAGACGACATTGCCGTCCGCATCCTTGACGGTCAGCGTGGTGGACTTGGCGCCATTGGCAAGGCCATAGGTCCAATCGGCGGTGCCGCCGTAAAGCTGGCCGGTGCCGTCCGAAAGGATGACGTTCTTGCCCATATAGCTCATGGCCAGATTGCTCGTCTGGCTGCCGGAGAGCGCGACCAGCGAGTCGAGCTTCGTGTTGGTGTCGATCTGCTGCTCGACCTGGCTGTACATCACCAACTGCTGCGTGAACTGGTTGGAGTCCATCGGCGAGGTCGGATCCTGGTTCTGCAGCTGGGTGGTGAGCAGCGTCAGGAAGGTCTGGAAGTTCGACGCCAGCTGTTTGCTCGAATTGGCGGATTTCGAGGCGCCCGCCGTATTGTTGGCGGCTGCATTGTTATTGACTGCATCGGTCATGGTGTTACCTCACACGCGAATGTCGAGCCGCACGCTGTCCGGCGCGTAGCTGCCGGATGCGGAACGGGGAGTGGGAATGTTTGCCGAGGCGGCGGCGTTGACGGACAGGCCGCGGCCGCGCGACCTCTGCGAGCCGCCGCCGTTCTGCTGCTGCTGTTGCTGCTCGCGCAGCGAAAAGCTGAGGCCGCTGCCGGAGAGATTGAGGCCGGCGTCGGTCAGGGCGCGATTGAGACTCGATGCATCGCGCTGCAGAAGTTCCAGGGTCTTTGGATTGTCGACCACCAGATTGGCCTGGGCCTGGCCGGAACTGTCGACCGTGAGCTTGACATCGACGCGGCCGAGTTCGGCCGGATCGAGGCGAATTTCGAACTGATGCAGGCCTTCGATCGACTTGGCGGCGATGGTGACGCCGAGCTTGTCGAACGCGGTCGGCATATCGGCCGTGTGACGCTGGGCCGAGACTTGCACCTCGGCGGTTACGGCCTGCTGCTGCGCCGGGGTTTGCGGCTGAGCGGCCGCCAGCTGGGCGGCATTATTGGCCGGAGCATGGTTGGCGGGCGGCACGGCGTGCGCCGGAGTATTGGCGTTCTGATGCCCCGTCGGCTGCTCGTTCGGCTGAAACACCCGCGGATCCGTCGCCTGCGCGGCGGCTGTTGCCGGCTGATTGGCGGTCGCGGCCGGCTGCTCGGCGCTGTCTTTCTTCACCGAGCCCTTGGTTTTGCCGTCATCCTTGGCACTCGACTTCGCGTCGGGCGAAGTCTGGCCATTCGAACGGGCTGCAGCCAAGGCGGCGGCCGAGGTCATCGCGGCGGTTTGATCGCCGGTCGGCTCGGTTCGCTTCGCGGTGCTGGTCGGTTGAGTAGCCGCCGGTGTGACGACGGCTTGTGCGGCGGCTGCCTGCTGCTGAGCCAGCAACGGTGCCATATCGACGGGTGGTTGCGGCGCGCTGTTGTCTTGCGAAGCCGGCGTCTCTTTGGTGGCCGTCTTGGTATCGGCTTGCGGTGCGTCGTCTTGCGGTGCGCCGGACTCTTGTGTGTCTTGCTGGGCCGCAAGATTGCCGATTTGCGGCGCGGGCGCCTGCTGCGATCCGGCATCTTTCACGGCGCCAGATGAGGCCTGCGCGGACGGGCTGCCGGCCTGAGGTGCAGTGGCCTGAGGCGCAGTGGCCTGAGGTGCAGTGGCCTGAGGCACAACAGCCTGAGGCGCAGCGGCTTGAGGTGCAGCAGCCTGAGGTGCACCGGCCTGCGATGCAGCGGCCTGAGATGCCATAGTCTGGGTAGCGGCCAGCACGGCAGCGGCGTTCATCTGATCGGCTTGATCCGGTGCAGCGGCCTTTTGCTGGCCATCGGTCGGAGCGGCAGCCGGCACGTCTGAATCGGAAGTGGTGGTGCCGGGGACCGTCGCGGTTGCCGTTTTGGCCGGCGAAGCGGCGACAGGGGGGGACCACAGAGGCACAAACAAGGCGAGCATCGGGTCGGTGCCGGCATCCTTGTCGGTGCTGTTATTGTCAGCCGTGCCATCGGAGGGCGCAGCGGAGGTCGCGTCGGCGGTCACGCTCGCAGTCGCGACAGGCGTGTTCTGGGGGGCGGCCGCTTGCGTCAGCGCGACACCGAGATCAAGTGTGTTGGCTTGCGCGTTCGTCTGTGTCGGCGTGGCATTGACCAGGCCCGGCGCTGCGGCGGCCGATGCAGACTGTTGCGCCGTCTGTCCGGCACCCGCCTGAAGCATGTTGGCCACGAGCGAGGACATGAACGTCCCGGTGGGCGACACGACGTTTGAGGCATCGGCGGTCATCTGCTGCAGGAGTGCGCCGAACACTGCGTCGATCGTCGCGGGCGTCGCCGCGGCCGCCGGTGTCGCTGCCGAATTCACTGCCGTTACTGTTGCCACGTCGACCAAGCGCGAAGGTCCGCGAGAGTTGCCACGGGTGAGAAGCAAGGGCCGGACCACATTGCCGAGCCCGCAAAACTCTATGTTTTTCGTGATATCGGCGGCAGGGACCCGGTCGGAAAGGCGCGGCATGTTCTGCCGCAGACGGCAAAAACTGCCGCGGCGGCCCGGTCGGGAATCCCGGTTTTCCGCCCCAATCGGCGACCGCGAACTGGCATGGGCCTTGCGATCAAGGAAACGGCGACAAAGCTATTTTGGGATTTGATCCGTGGCCCTGAACGGAATTCTGTCGAGCGCACTCACTTCCATGCAGACCAACACGGCTGCATTGAAAGTGGTGTCGCAGAACATCGCGAACCTCAACACGCCGGACTATGCGCGGCGCCAGGTCAATCTCAGCGCGCTGGGCGCGGCCGGCATTCCCGCCGGCGTGACCATGGACGATGTCACGCGCGTGACCGATCGCTATCTGACGCAGGAATGCCTGTCGGCATCGTCGTCATCGGCGCAATATGATGTGGCGGGTACGTTCTACAACCAGATCAACGCGCTCCTCGGCTCGCCCGGAGACGGCAACTCGCTGACCTCCAAACTCTCCGATGTCTTGAACAAGCTCGTTACGGCGCAGACCTCGACCAGTGTCGGAGCAAGCCAGTCGAGCATTGTCAATTCGCTGAAATCGCTGACCTCCGAGGTCTCGACGATTTCGAGCTCGCTCGACGGACTGGCCACCCAGGCCGACACGCAGTTGGCCAGCAACGTCACCGATGCGTCCACCCTGATCAAGCAGATTTACACCTACAACAATCTGATCAAGTCCGCCACGATACAGGGCAACACCGACACCGCCTATCTTGACCAGCGCGACGCGGCCCTGAAGAGCCTGTCTCAGGACATGGACATCCGGGTCACGCCGCAGACGGACGGGACTCTTCAGGTCTCCACGTCGGACGGCATAAACCTCGTCGGCCCCGGTAGTTATGCCGTGCTCTCTTATAAGCCGGGCACCGGCAGCGGCTACGGCACCATCTCGGCCCAGGACACCAACGGCTCGACCGGCCAGCCGATCGGAACGGCGCAGTCGCTCGACAGCCATTTGAATTCGGGCTCGATGCGCGGCCTGATTGATCTGCGCGATACCACCATCGCCGGCATCAAGAACGAGCTGGGCTCGCTGGCCAAGGGCATGGCCAATACCTTCAACGAGATCCATAACGAATCGAGCGCTTATCCGCCGCCCACCGAAATGACCGGGCACAACACCGGCCTTCTCGCCGGCGACGCGCTCAATTTCACCGGCCAGTCCGAGTTCGTTCTGACCAACTCCAGCGGCGTCAAGCAGCATACGGTCGCGTTCAATTTCGACAATTCGCCTCCGACGATGTCGGTCGACGGCGCTGCCGGGAGCACCTTTACTTCGACCGTCGGCGGTTTTGCGACAGCCCTGAACGGCGCCTTGGCCGGGTTCGGTGGCGGCGGTTCGGCCAGTTTCGCGAACGGCGTTATGTCGGTCGATGGCGGAAGCTATGGCGTGGTGGTGGGCGATCCCGATCCCACCCATCCCTCGTCGCGCAGCGGCGCCGGCCTGTCGCAGTTTTTCGGTCTCAACGACCTGCTCACGACATCGGTGCCGTCGCTTTCCAACACCGGTATGACCGGGACCGAAGCACTTGGTTTGGCTGCCGACGGACAGATCAATTTCGTCCTCAAGAACGCCGACGGCTCGGTGGCGACGACGAAAACGGTGTCGATCAGTGCAAGCGGGCCCCCGGCGCCAACCGTTAACAGCGCGCTTGCCGCGATCAATAGTGCCCTCAGCGGATATGCGTCCGTGGCGCTCGACTCCAACGGGGCGCTGAAGACGACGGTCAACCCGACCTATGCCGGTTATTCGCTGCAGGTCACCGACGACTCGACGATGCGCGGCAATACCGGGGTTTCGGTCAGCGAACTGTTCGGGCTTGGCGCCAATGCGATCGGCAGGTTGTCTTCGGGTTTTTCGGTCAATTCCGATATTGCGTCTTCGCCGTCGCGGCTGGCGCTCGCCCAGCCCAATCTTTCGCCGACCGCAACCCAAACCGTCGGTTCCGGCGACTCCAAAGGTCTGCTGGCCCTGCAGGCCTTGGCGAGCAAGAACGTCAGTTTCGATCAGGTCGGCAATCTCGGTGCCCAGACGGCGTCGCTGCAGAACTATGCCGCCGCGCTCTACCAGGATATCGCCACCCAGTCGGCCAACACCACCACGGCCAAGACCACCCAGGACGACCGGCTGACCGAAGCCCAGTCCCGGCTTTCCAACAATTCGGGAGTGAACCTCGATGAAGAGTTGGCGAACATGATCATCTACCAGCGCGCCTACAGTGCTGGTGCCCGGATCTTGACCACGGTCAACCAGCTTTACGATTCCCTCTTGAGCATCCAGTGAGGTAAGCGATGAGTGTCGATCGCGTCGCAACGAATAACCAGACGAGCTACATGCTTTCGCAGATCGCGAAAGCGAACGTCAAACTGCAGCAGTCCGAGTACCAGGTCACCACCGGGAAGAACTCGAGCGACTATGCCGGCATCGGCGACAAGACCGCGGCGCTCGAAGGGGCCAGGGCGGCATCCGATCGCGCCCAAGGCTACGCCGCCGGCACGCAACTCGCGATGACCCAGACCGATCTGCAGAATACCCAGCTCACGACCCTGACGGGCTTGGCGTCGCAACTGCAGAAGGCCGTACGGAATGCCGTTTCAAAGTCCGACGGCACCGGACTGATGGCCTCCGCCCAGGATATCTTCCAGCAGGCGTCATCGATTCTCAATGCCAAGGATTCCAACGGCAACTACATCTATGGCGGCCAAATCTCCGACCAGCCGCCGTTCACGGCGACCAGTCTTGCCGATCTGACGACCAAGCCGTCGGTGTCCGACTTTTTCCAGAACGGGACGGAGAAGAAGACCGTGGCGGTCGGTGACGGCCAGACGGAGACGATCGGCGTGTTGGCGTCCGACATCGGCACCGATCTGATGAATGCGCTGAAAACGCTGTACCAGCAGGATCAGGCAACCCCGGTCACCGGTACGATCACCGAGGCGCAGATCAAGGGCCTTTCGGACAACGTCGTGCCGCTCACCGACACGGCCTACAAAAACCTGAACGCCGCGACGGCCCAGAACGGCAACGTCTACACCTCCCTCAAGAACGACGTCACCAACCAGAAATCGCTGCAGAACCTCTATACCGGCTTCGTGTCGGATATCGAGGATGCCGACATGGCAACAGCTCTGACCAACCTGTCGAACAATCAGACCGCGCTGCAGGCGGTGCTGACCGTCACCTCCAAGCTGAACGACCTCACCCTTTTGAACTACCTGCCGGCTTCGGGCTGAGGAAACGCCGATCTTGCTCTCGCCGCGGCGAGCCGATAAGACGCCGCCATGATGCCTCATTCCCCCGCGCTCAAGCCGGTCAAGCGGCCGATCAAGCGAATTGTTGCCGCGATGTCGGGCGGTGTCGATTCTTCGGTCACCGCCGCGCTGCTCCAGCGCGAAGGCTATGAAGTCATCGGCGTCACCTTGCAGCTCTATTCCGGCCAGGCCGACCGCAAGGGCGCCTGCTGCGCCGGCAAGGACATCTACGATGCCCGCCGCGTGGCCGATAAGCTCGGCATCGCCCATTACGTGCTCGATTACGAAGAGCGTTTTCGCGCTGCGGTGATCGACGATTTTGCCGCCGGTTACGCCCAGGGCGAAACGCCGATCCCCTGCGTTCGCTGCAACGAGCGCATCAAGTTCGGCGATCTGATGGCCAGTGCGCGCGATCTCGGCGCCGATGCGCTTGCCACCGGCCATTATGTGCAGCGGATCGAAGGCGCTGACGGCGCCGAGCTGCATGCCGGCGTCGATCCGGCGCGCGATCAAAGCTATTTCCTGTTCGCGACCACGCGTGAACAGCTTGAGTACCTGCGTTTTCCGCTTGGCGGCATGAGCAAACCCAAAGTGCGCGAGATCGCGGCCGAACTCGGCCTCGTCAATGCCAAGAAGCCCGACAGCCAGGACATCTGTTTTGTGACCGGCGGCTACGCCGATGTGGTCAAGCGCCTGCAGCCGGAAGCCATTCGTCCCGGCGAGATCGTCGATACCGCGGGACGCGTTGTCGGCCATCACGACGGCGTCATCAATTTCACCATCGGCCAGAGAAAGGGTCTCGGTCTTTCGGGGAATGAGGCGCCGCTGTTCGTGCTTGCCCTCGATGCCGAGCACGCCCGGGTTGTGGTTGGTCCGCGCGAAGCGTTGCAATCCCGCCGCATCGTTCTGAAGGACGTCAACTGGCTGGCGGATCCGGATCTGGCCCGCGATTGCGTCGTCAAAGTCCGCTCGATGCGGGCTCCGGTCGCCGCCCGGGTGACGCCGACTTCCACCGGCGCCGAAGTGGAATTGGTCGAGCCGGAAGAGGCTGTTGCCCCCGGTCAGGCCTGCGTCTTCTACCAGGGCACTCGCGTTCTCGGCGGCGGCTGGATTGCCAAATCCTGAGCCTGGTTGCGGCTTTCTGCGCCTCGGTGCCTGAGCGGCAAGCAGCTTCTTGACAGCGTTTCAGTGTCCCCCTACACCCGCGCCTCCGTGGCAGCGTAGCTCAGCGGTAGAGCAGGGGAATCATAATCCCTTGGTCGGGGGTTCAAATCCCTCCGCTGCTACCAGTCTCCCGCTCAAGGGACTGGTTTTTAGAGCCTTTCGGCTAAGGCAGACGAACCGCCTCGGCTATGTTGGCTGATCTCAATATCTCCGTGGAACGCTGTCGCCCCGCCTCGCTGTGTCGGGTGCGGTAAACGCTTTCCGACGCAGGCGTCACCTAACGCATTGTTTCCCCAGCGAAATTTGCGGCAATTCTGCAACGACCCGCGCTAATTCCATCAATTTTGAATTGAGAATACGTTGCAATCGCTGGAACACCCACGCTTGGTTTGTTAGCGTTCTCAACGAAAATAGTGGGAGATAGCGCTTACGGCCAATCTCCTCGACGAGGAAATGTAGACGGGGAAAGTCATCCTCCCATTGATCAGGGTTGCGGCTCCCGCAACTCATAAATGCGACTGCAGCTTAGTGCGATTTAAAACAATTGGCCGCTGTTAAGGCCAAGCAGGAGGGATAAAGAATGAACTGGAATCGTACTCATTCGGTGGCGTGGATTAGGGCCAGCCTGCTGGGCGGTGCGTGTGCGGCGGCGTTGCTGCCGCTGCCGGCAGCGGCACAGGATCAAACCGCGAGCGAAGTGGTGGTGGTGACCGGCATCCGCGGTTCGCTGCAGCGCTCTTTGGATATCAAGCGCGAATCCGCGGGCGTCGTTGACGCCATTAGCGCGGAAGACATCGGCAAGTTCCCGGATACCAATCTGGCGCAAGCCATGATGCGTATTCCGGGCATCACCGTCAGCCGCGGTCGCGGCACCGCTTCGGGCGGCACGGGCGGCACGACCTCGAACGGTGAAGCCAACTCGATCACGGTGCGCGGCTTCGGTCCGACCTTCAACGAGACCTTGTTCGACGGTCGCGCTGTGGCCTCGGGCACGGCCAATCGCGCCTTCGACTTCTCCTCGGTCGGTTCCGACTTCGTCGGTCAGATCGCTGTGCTCAAGACGCCAGACGCCACACTGTCGGCCGGTGCCATTGGTGCGACCATCAATGTAAAGCTGCCGAAGCCGTTCGATCATCCCGGTTTGGAAGTGGCGGGTTCGTTCTCGGGCAATATATCGCCGGAACGCGGCACGTGGACTCCCAACGGTTCGTTCGTGCTGAGCGACACGTTTGCCAACGACACGTTCGGCATCCTTCTCGCCGGAACCTATACGCAAGTCGACACGCGTATGAACCACGTCAATATCCAAGGCTGGGAAGGCAAGACGGTGGTCGATCCGGCCACCGATTCCAGCCACTCGAACTTCTGGCAGTCGCAGTTCGCCGGTACGCCTCCGCCACTCGGCCAGCCGGTGTGGTTCATTCAGGACTACGGCATCTACCGCGAAGTTCAGAATAACGAGCGTATCCAGGGCCGCATCGTGCTGCAGTGGCGTCCGATGGACAACCTTCAGATCACGCTGAACGACAATTTCTCACGCGCGAACCAGCATCAGGCGCAATACGGCTACAGCGTCTGGTTCAACAACGGTTCGCTGTCGAATGTGCAGATCGATAAGAACGGCACGATCGTCAACTTCCAGCAGCAGACGCCGACCGACTTCCAGGGTCAGTACAATCCGCAGATCCTGCAGTTCAACGACTATGGCGCGAACGTCGTCTGGAACGTCAATGACAAGTTCACCGTTACCGTGGACTATGACCACGCCGACGGTTGGTCGAACCCCGGACACGTGATCGGCGCCGACATGGACGTCGGTTACGGCAACGCCAACGCGGGGTGCGCCGTCAATGTGACTACGGGGCCGCTCACTTCGACGGGACCGGGTGGCAACTGTAACTCCATCCTTGGTATCGCCGTACCCGATGGCCACGGCATCCCCTATCCCACGGCCTACGGCCCGAACAACGACAAGTCCCAGTTCATCAACAATGGGATCATCGGTTCGCACGTGCTGCCGCTGACCCAGGGCTGGGCGCTTGACACGATCAATCAGGCGAAAATCTTGGGCGAATGGGTCGACAGCGACGCACTGTCGATGAGGGCCGGCTTCCAATATGTGGCTGAGCATCTGAACCAGGATAGCTGGGACAGCTTCCAAAACTCGAACTGGCAGGCCTATGCCGGTTACGGCCCGGCTTCGGGCAATGCTCCGCCGAACGGTGTGGCACTGCCGCAGAATCTGTTCTCCAAGTCGTTCAACACCGGTGATTTCATCAATGGATGGAGCGGTTCGGCGAATCTGCCGACCAACATCCTGATGTATGATCCGTGGCCGACGATCAATTACCTGAACGCTCTGAACGGTGCTGGCGCGAACTTCGCCTGCTGCGCGCCGAACGGATCCGGCGATGCAGGCCGTCCGTTCTCGGGCACCTATCAGGTGGCGTTCAATCCGAGCAGCCACCACGTCACGGAAGAAAAGACCTACTCGGGCTTCATTGAGGCGACCTTCAAGACCACGCTCGCTTCGATGCCCCTGAAGGTCAATGTCGGAACGCGTTATGACATCACCCAGGAACACGTGACGGGCCTGGGTCGGACCGTGCAAGGATTCACGCAGTTCAACACAGACTTGACCGCGTGGGATATCCAATACTTGACCGTGAACGGTCAGCAGCTCCTGCCCGTCTCCGAGGATCACAGCTATCAGTACCTGCTGCCGAACCTCGATATGACCTTGTCGGTCACCGACACCTTGGATCTGCGCTTTAATGCGTCGCGCACCTTGACGCGCCCGCCGATTGCCAACCTCAATCCGGTGACAAGCGTCGGCGGACGTGTTGGTGCCGTGACGGTAACCGGCGGCAACCCCGATCTGCTGCCGTTCGTCTCGGACAACCTGGATGTTGGCGCGCAATGGTATTATGCGCCGAACTCCTACATCTCGTTCGATACCTTCCTGAAGTCGGTCTCCAACTTCGTTATCCAATCGTCGCGAGGCGGGGACTTTGGCAACATCGGCACTCTGGTTGGCGACCCGGTAACCAAGGTCCTCTACCCGACGCCGATCACCGGTGTGGACGTGCCGTACACGATCACGCAGCCGTCCAACGGCCCGACGGCCAACGTGTACGGCATCGAAGTGGCTTGGCAGTACGTGTTTGGTGATACCGGCTTCGGTTTCCTGGTCAACGGCACTGTTGTCGGCACCGACAAGCCCTACGACCCGCTCGATCGCACCGTCAGCGGTTTCGCGATGCCGGGCTTGGCGGATTCGGCGAACATCATGGTGTTCTACGACAAGGATGGCTTCCAGGCCCGCTTGGCCGCCAACTGGCAGGACACCGTGTTGGACCATTTCGGTCAGATTCAGAACGGTTCGTCGTTCGGCACGGAGCCGACGTTCGTGAACACCAGCTGGAACCTGGACTTCTCGACCAGCTACGATATCTCGGACCAACTCACCGTGTTCTTGTCAGTCCAGAACCTGACGGATGCGACCTACTCGACCCATGGCCGCTACTCGAACCAGGTTCTCGATGTGGTGGACTACGGCCGCAAGTTCATCACCGGCGTCCATTTCAAACTGTAAGTTATCACGACTGTTGCGGAAGGGCCGTCCCCACTTGGCGGCCCTTCGTTTTCCGGACATGATCGGGGGGAATTAAGGGGCGGGCCGATGCACCAAGTTCGCAACATCGTGATCGTCGGCGGCGGTACCGCCGGCTGGCTGACGGCCGCCGTCATCGCCGCGCGCCACCAGGGACGCATCAAGAAGGGTTCCTTCTCGGTCACGCTGGTGGAATCGCCGAACGTGCCGATCATCGGGGTCGGCGAAGGCACGTGGCCGACCATCCGCTCGACGCTCGAAAAAATCGGCGTATCCGAAACCGATTTCTTCCGCGAATGCGATGCCGCCTTCAAGCAGGGTGGCCGCTTCGCGCGCTGGACGACGGGCGCCGACAATGACGCCTACTACCATCCGCTCGAACTGCCCAAGGGTTTCGCCGACGTCAATATGGTGCCGCATTGGCTGGCGCACGAAGGCGGCGTGTCGTTCTGCGATGCGGTGTGCCCGCAAGGCGCGCTGTGCGACGAGGGGCTTGCACCTAAGGCCATCACCACGGCGGAGTTCCGCGGTGCTGCCAATTACGCCTACCACCTCGACGCCGGCAAGTTTGCTCCTTTCGTGCAACGCCACGCGACCGCCAAACTCGGCGTGCGCCATGTGCCCGCCGATGTCGTTGCCGTGCATCAGGGCGAGAATGGCGATGTCGTGAGTCTCGACACCAAGCAGGCCGGCACGATCACCGGCGACCTGTTTGTCGACTGCACGGGCTTTGCCTCGCTGCTTCTCGGCAAAACGCTGGGCGTCGGCTTCAAGCCGTGCAATGACGTTTTGTTCTGCGACACCGCGCTGGCGGTGCAGGTGCCTTATCCGACACCGGATGCGCCGATGGCCTCTCACACCAACGCCACGGCCCAGACAGCCGGATGGATCTGGGACATCGGCCTGCCGACCCGCCGCGGCATCGGCTACGTCTATTCCAGCCGCCACACCGATGCCGACGAGGCTTACGAAACGCTGGCCCGTTATGTCGGGCCGCCGATCCGCACGCTCACGGTGCGCAAAATTCCGATCCGCTCAGGTCATCGCGAGATCTTCTGGAAAAATAATGTCGTCGCGGTGGGATTGGCGGCCGGCTTCCTGGAGCCGCTCGAGTCCTCCGCTATCGTGCTGGGCGAACTTTCGGCCAAACTGATCGCCGAACAGATGCCGGCGACGCGCGAGGTCATGGATATCGTCGCCGCCCGCTTCAACGAGGTCACGACCTATCGCTGGGGCCGCATCATCGATTTTCTCAAGCTGCACTATTGCTTGACCAAGCGCACCGATTCCCAGTTCTGGATCGACAATGTCGATCCGGCGAGCATTCCGGAGCGCCTGCAGAATCTGCTCAAGCTGTGGAAGACGCGGGCGCCGTGGTTCCTCGACGAGTTCGACCGGTTGGAGGAAGTCTTTCCGGCGGCGTCCTACCAGTACGTGCTCTACGGCATGGGCTTCAAGACCGATGTCGATCCCGACGACATTGCAGCCACCAGCGGTTTGGCCGATCGCTTGATGCGCGATAACGCGATGGCGACCCAGCGGTTGAAGGCGCAGATGCCCAAGAACCGCGAATTGGTGACGAAAATCCATACCCACGGGTTGCAGGCGATCTAATGGCCAACATTGCGATTCTCAACCGGCAGACCCATCGCACGCTGCGCGTTCAGCCGGCCTTTGCGGCGCCGCGCAATTTCGTCGCCGTTGTGGTTGGCGAGTTCGCCCATCTTGTCGCCCATTATCCCATTCTGATCTCGAAGGACAGCGAAACCGGCGCGTTCTATTGCGGCGTCATGCTGGGCATCGATCAAAGCGAGAACCTGTTCGCCGGCGTCAGCGGCCTCTATCGTCCGCTCAATGTCCAACGCGGGCCGTTCTTCACCTCCGGCAGCGATATCGCGATCGATCTCGATCATCCGGCGGTGGGCGGCGGCGAGCCCCTGTTTTCCGAAGCCGGCGAGCCCACGGCCTATCTCACGTCGATCATGTCGCTGTTCCGCGACCTGGTACCAGGGATCGAGCAGACCAAAGCGTTCCTTGGCGAGTTGATGCGGCTGAACCTCATCGCGCCGGTCGACATCAATCTCGGTTTCGATGACGGCAGCGAGCGCACCTTGGAAGGGCTTTATACCGTCAATCGCGACGCTCTTCTGCGGATCAGCGATGCCGATGCGTTGATGTTGTTCCGCCGCGGTTATCTCGAGCTCTGCTACATGATGCTGGCATCGCTGAAGCAGGTTTCGGTGCTGGCCGAGCGCAAGAATGCGGCACTGGTCGAGCGCGGGCGGGCGGCGTTCGGCTGATGGCGGCGATTGCCGAACAGCAAGGCTGTACGCCGGAACAATTCAGCCGGATCACCCAGGTCTGCCGGCCGGTCGTGTTGCGCAACCTTCTGGCGCACTGGCCGCTGGTCGAAATGCGTTCACCGCAAGCCGTGCGCGACTATCTGGTTCGGTTTGACGTCGGCCGCACTTTGGATGCGTTCTTCGGACCGCCGGAAATCGCCGGCAAATACTACTATGACGAAAGCCTGACCGACTTCAATTTCGAACGCCGCACGCTGCGTTTCGCCGACGCGCTTGGCGCCATTCTCGATGGCATGAACGTGCCGGGCGCGCCGTCCGTTTATGCCGGCTCGCTGCCCGTCGACGAATACCTGCCCGGCTTCGCGCACGAGAACGCCATGCCGCTGGCGCCGCCGTCCGCTAGTGCGCGTCTGTGGCTCGGCAATGCCTCGAACGTCGCGGTGCATTACGACGCGATGGACAATATCGCCTGCGTCGTCGCCGGGCGCCGCCGCTTCACGCTTTATCCGCCCGAGGCGACGGGCAAGCTTTATGTCGGTCCGATCGATCACACCATGGCCGGCCAGCCGGTGAGCCTCGCCGCTTCGTCGCTGCCTGATCCGGCCCGCTATCCTCTGTTCGAAGACGTGCGCGACAGTGCGCTGGTGGCGGAGCTCGAACCGGGCGATGCGCTCTATCTACCCAAGCTGTGGTGGCACGGCATCGAAGCCACGGCACCGTTCAACGGCCTCGTCAATTACTGGTGGGACGGATTTCGCAGTGGCCCTGACGCGCCTTACACGGCGCTGCTGCTCGCCATGATCACCATCGCCGAACGCCCCGCCGCCGAGCGTGCCGCCTGGAAAGCGTATTTCGAGCACTACGTCTTCCGCCCCGACGGCCATCCCTTGCGCCATCTGCCGCCCGACAAGCACGGCATCCTGGGCCCGCTGAAGCCCGATAATTACGGCCGCATTCGCGCCTGGGTGATGCATCTGCTGCGAGGTGGGTGATAGCCTTCGCTACCGGGAAAACTTCTCGGAGAGAATGATGCTCGACACCGTGCGGGCGACACCGGCGATGCGGCCGATGTGGTCGAGGGCGGTGTCGAGTTTGGCGGCGGTTTCGGCTTCGACCGCTGCGATCAAGTCTGAGGCACCGGAGACGGCGGCGAGCGAGCGCACGTTTGGCATTTTCTTCAGTTCGGCTTCGACCCGCGCGCCCCATTTGGGATCGGTCGAGATCATCACCACGGCTTTGAGGTGCCGGCTGTCCTCTTCGGCCAGTTTGACCGTATAGCCTTTGATGGCGCCTTCGCGTTCGAGCCGGGCGATGCGATCCTGTACGGTGGAGCGCGCCAAGCCGAGTTTGCGGGCCAACGAGGCGGTCGGCTCGCGCGCATTGGCACGCAAGAGGGCAATCAGTTTGTTGTCGGCAGGGCGCATGGCAGTATCCGTCGTAACGCCGTCATGGTCGGCGGATCGCCGGATCATAGCGTAGATTCCGGCGCATTGCCGCCTCTTCGTAGCGCCTTCTTTAGCGGACACTTCGTGCGCTACAGCGGGAGTGCGCACGATGAAAAATGTAATGCTGGTCGGTGGCGGCAAGATCGGAATTGCCATCGCGGAATTCCTCAAGGGAAGCGGCGATTACGCCGTGACGGTGGCCGATCGCGATGGCGAGGCTCTGGCCCGCATGCCCGAAGGTGTCGAACGGCGCAAAGTGGCGATCGAAACGCCGGAAAGCTTCGCGCGCGAAATCGCCGGCCATGACATCGTTCTGTCGGCGACGCCGTATTATCTCAATGCCATCATCGCCGAAGCGGCGCGGATGGCCAACGCCCATTATCTCGATCTCACCGAGGACGTCGCCTCGACGCGGGCGATCAGAACGACAGCGGCCGGTGCCGATACCGCGTTCATCCCGCAATGCGGGCTGGCGCCAGGCTTCATCTCGATCGTCGCCTACGATCTGGCGCGCAAGTTCGACAAGCTGCGCGATGTCTCCATGCGCGTCGGCGCGCTGCCGGTGTTCCCCACCAATGCGCTGAAATACAATCTCACCTGGTCGACCGACGGGTTGATCAATGAATACTGCAACACTTGCGAATCCATCCGCGATCACGTCCGCGCCGAAGTGCCGGCGTTGGAGGAGACCGAGCATTTCGCGCTCGACGGCACGGCATACGAAGCCTTCAATACCTCGGGCGGCCTCGGCACTTTGTGCGATACGCTGGAAGGGCGGGTCGAAAATCTCAACTACAAGACCGTGCGCTATCCCGGCCATCGCGACATCGTCAAAATGCTGGTGCGCGACCTGCGCCTTGGGCTGCGCCGCGACCTCTTGAAGGACGTGCTCGAGACCGCCATTCCGATCACCTATCAGGATGTCGTCTTGGTGTTCGTCACGGTGTCGGGCTGGCGCGACGGCCTGCTGACCCAGGAAAGCTTTGCCAAGAAGATCTACGCCCGCGAGATCGGCGGCCGGCTGATGAGCGCGATCCAGATCACCACCGCGGCCGGCATCTGTGCCATGTGCGATCTGCTCGCTACCGGCAGGCTGCCGCAAAAGGGCTTCGTGCGGCAGGAGGAATGCAAGCTCGACGATTTCCTCGCCAACCGTTTCGGAGGCCTCTACGCATGAATTCCCCTCACGCCGAGATCCTGGTCGGCTTCGGTATTGATGTTCGCGGCGATCGCGTCATCCGTTCGCCGATCGACGGCACTGAACTCGCGCGCGTGGCGTACGACGATGCCGCCGCCGTCGATCGCAAGATCGCCGCATCGGTCGAGGCGTTCAAAGTCTGGCGCACTGTGCCGGCGCCCAAGCGCGGCGAACTGGTGCGGCTGTTCGGCGAGGAGTTGCGCGCCAACAAGGATGCGCTTGGCCGTCTCGTCACCGTCGAATGCGGCAAGATCCTCGAAGAAGGCCGCGGCGAAGTGCAGGAGATGATCGACATCTGCGATTTCGCGGTCGGTCTGTCGCGCCAGCTTTACGGTCTCACCATCGCGTCCGAACGGCCCGGCCATCGCATGATGGAGACCTGGCATCCGGCGGGGCCGGTGGCGGTGATCTCCGCCTTCAACTTCCCGGTGGCGGTATGGGCGTGGAATGCGGCGCTGGCTTTGGTCTGCGGCGACAGCGTGATCTGGAAACCCTCGGAAAAGACACCGCTGACGGCCCTGGCGGTGCAGACCTTGTTCGAACGCGCCGTGGCGAAGTTCGGCGCTGCGCCGCCGGCGCTGTCCCAGATCGTGCTCGGCGACCGCGCTTGCGGCGAACAATTGGCGGGCGATACGCGCATCGCCGTCGTCAGCGCCACCGGTTCGACCGCGATGGGCCGCGCCCTGGCGCCGGCGGTGGCGGGCCGCTTCGGACGCACCATTCTCGAACTCGGCGGCAACAACGCGATGATCGTCTGTCCGTCGGCACGGCTCGATCTCGCCGAGCGGGCGATCCTGTTCGCGGCGGTCGGCACCGCCGGCCAGCGCTGCACCACGCTGCGTCGCTTGTTCGTCCACGAGAGCGTTGCGGAGAAGCTGATCGACCGGCTGGTGTCGCATTACGCGCGCCTCGCCATCGGCGATCCGCTGGAGAAGGGCACATTGGTGGGCCCCCTGATCGACCGCGC
Organism: Alphaproteobacteria bacterium; assembly: GCA_023259375.1. Classification (GTDB taxonomy): domain Bacteria; phylum Pseudomonadota; class Alphaproteobacteria; order Micropepsales; family Micropepsaceae; genus Rhizomicrobium. The sequence goes on along the minus strand of JAHFQC010000028.1, from coordinate 5,268 downwards.
CGCCTTCGAGGGCATGGAGCGGGCGCTGGCGCGTGCGGCGGAAGAGGGCGGCACGGTGTTCGGCGGCGGCCGTGTGCTGGCGGAGCGCTATCCCGATGCCTGGTATGCCCGCCCCGCTCTGGTGCGGATGCCACGCCAGACGACGATCGTCCACGAGGAGACCTTCGCGCCGATCCTATACGTACTAACCTGGAGTGACCTCGATGCCGCACTCGCCGAGCACAACGCCGTGCCGCAGGGCCTTTCGAGTTCGATCTTCACCCGCGACCTTGAGGAGGCCGAGCGCTTTCTCTCGGCGGCGGGATCGGACTGCGGCATCGCCAACGTCAATATCGGCCCTTCGGGCGCCGAAATCGGCGGTGCTTTCGGCGGCGAAAAGGATACCGGCGGCGGCCGGGAATCGGGTTCCGATGCCTGGAAAGGTTATATGCGGCGCCAGACGACAACCGTAAATTACACCAACGAATTGCCTTTGGCCCAGGGGATAACCTTCGACGTGTGATTCACCTTTCGTTACATTCGCCCCGGTACGATTGCGCGTCTGAAGGAGTGCACGTATGCGGATCGAAGCGGGCGACGACGTATTCGTCGATGACGACGAAAATATCGTTGGTTTCGTGCGTCGGGCAAACTTGCGCGAGGTCACCGTCTTCGTCGAGGACTGGGGCGACTTCACGCTGCCGCGCGACCTGATCAAGACCACAGTCCCCAACGGCATTGTCCTGCAGTGCCAGAAGCTGCCGATCAAAATGCGCGCCGCCATCGGCCACTTGCATGGCCTCGAATACGCGGAAGACTGAAGCCGTTCACGCCCGAAAAACGGGCCTTTTTGAACTACTGTAACGGAAATTCTTGTCACAGCGCGTCTCCCGGCCTTCGGCTAGGCTCGCGCGATGGACAACCCGCTCCCTCCCATCGAAGAAGGCTACGACGTTTTCGTCCATGACGGAGACGTCAAGGTCGGCGCCGTGCGCGGCGTCGATCGCCGCGAGATTCAGGTCTATGTCGAGAATGCCGGCGACTTCCTGGTGCCGCGGTCCGCGGTGATGGAAGTGATCTCAGGCAAGATCGTCTTGAATTGCGGCCGGCTCGACATGGCGCTGCGCCGTGCCATCGGCCATGCCCATGATTCCGAAGATCCGCGGGCCCGCAGCGGCTGGCCGTCCGACGAAGAGGCGGATTAACCTTTTCTTAAGCATCTTCTTCGCTTCAAAATGGGACGGATGTAGGATTGGCGGCATGAAACCGATGCCCGCCCAGCTGCTGCAAGTGCCCAAGTTCGCGCAGATCACCGGCATGATCGTGACCTCGATCGTGGTGTTCGGCACCGATACCGACATCCTCTTGGCCGTCCCGCTCGGCATTCTGGCCGGCGGCATGGCGACGTTTTTCGTGTCGCTGTCGGAAACACGCGAAGCGCGCCGCTGACTATTCCACTTTCGGAATGTTGTTGAGCGTTTCTTCCAGCTCCTGGAAGGTCGGCTGGGCTTCGCTCGGCACGCTGCCGCGCCCGATTTCAACCGAGACCTGCGCCGCGTTGCCGTGCAGGTGAGCGACCAAGATGTCGCGGATGACGTGATAAAACAGCGCCTCTTCGTCGATGATCGACTTCAGGCGTACGCTTAAGGGGCCGACGATACCGTAGGCCAGGAACACGCCCATGAAGGTTCCGACCAGGGCCGAACCGATCATGCGGCCGAGCACTTCCGGCGGCTCCGAAATGGAGCCCATGGTCTTCACCACGCCGAGCACGGCGGCGACGATACCGAGAGCCGGCAGGCCGTCCGCCATGGTCTGCAGGGCCGTGGCGGTTTCGAGTGCTTCGTGATGGTGCTTCTCAAGCTGCTTTTCCATTGCCGCTTCGACCTGGAGTGGATCTTCCAGGCTCATGGTCATCATGCGCAGCGTGTCGCAGATGAACGCGAGCGCGAAATGGTCCTTGGCGATCTTGGGATAGCGCTTGAAAATCGAGGATTCCTCGGGTTTTTCGATATGCGCTTCGAGGGCGATCAGGCCCTTCGACTTCATCGTCTTGGTGAGCAGGAACAGAAGGCACAACAGATCGCGGAAATCGGACGTCTTCCATTTCGGGCCGGACATGATCTTGGCGAGATCGCCGCCGACCTTTTTCAGCGAAAACATCGAGGCGCCGATCAACAGCCCGGCCAGCGCGCCGCCGCCGATGGTCAAGAGTTCGTGCGGGGCAGCCTCGATCACGACTTCGAGCTTGCCGCCTGAAATCATGAAGCCGCCGAAGACGCATACAAAAAGGACGACCAAGCCAATGATCTGAAGCATACGATCCCGCCCAGAATAGAGGGCGATTATCGTGGCGAAGGGCTTAACGTGGGCTAAACCGGGCCCGCATCGGCGGTCGGTTTCCAAGACGTTAATTCCGGCGCTCGGCCGGCGTGAAAACGCGCCGTTGCCACCCGTGCCGGTCGCGCCAGCGTCCCCCAGCCAATTCCATGAGTCCAATTGGAGATTGCCTTTGGCAATGGGTCTCCCCAAACTCATTCTTGGTCGTGCCCGGCAGGGGCCTTGCCGTCGCCTCTGGCGGCGGAACGGAACGTGATTGGCGGGTCAGCGAGGACGGCATGCGACGATTTTTTGAGCGCGTACTGATCAACTCGGCCGCCCATCTCCGCGCGATGCTTCTGTCGCCGTGGGATGTCGGCGCGGCGGCGATCGTCGAGCAGGCCGGCCGCGTCGTGCTGGTGCGCCACTCCTACAAGTCCGGCTGGCTGTTTCCCGGCGGGGCGGTGCAACGCGGCGAGCCGCCTGCCGAGGCCGTGATCCGTGAACTCAAGGAAGAGATCGGGTTGAAGCAGTCGGCGCCGCCGCAGCTTTTCGGCATCTACACGCGCCGCTGGCTGTGGGCGACCAATCTGATCCTCGTCTACCGGGTGCGCGACGCGGTGTTCGCGTTCCAACCGAACTGGGAAATCCGCGAGGTGCGCCTGATCGATCCGGTCGATCCGCCGCAAGGCACCGGGCCGGCGATCCGCCGCCGCTTGCGGGAGCTGGTGGGCGAGGCAATCCCGGCCGGTCGGTGGTGACCGGCCCGCGGAAAGCGAAGGGTTGCATTTGCCGGTCGCTGCCGTTAGCGAAAACGCCATGAGCGACTTGAACTGGCAGATCCGGCCGGAACGCGCTGACGACGCGCCGGCGGTCGAGCTTTTGAACGCCGTCAGTTTCGGTCCCGGCCGTTATGCCAAGTCGGCCTATCGTCTGCGCGAAGGCGTCGATCCCGTCGCAGGGCTCAGCTTTGTTGCGATGGATGGCGCAAACCTGCTTGGCTCGATCCGCTTCTGGCCGGTGGTCATCGGCATGGAATCCTCGCTGCTGTTGGGACCGCTGGCGGTGCAGCCGGGGTTGCGCGGCCGCGGCATCGGTATCGCCTTGATGAAGCACGCCATCGCCGAGGCGCGCGCGCTCGGCCATCCTTCGATCGTGCTGGTCGGGGACGAACCCTATTACGTCCGCGTCGGATTTGCCCGGCTGGCGCCCGGGCGTGTCAAATTCCCGGGGCCGGTCGATCCGACACGCATGCTCGGGCTGTCGCTCGCCCAGCCCAATGCGATGTTGACCATCAAAGGCGAAGTCCGCCGCGCCCATATCGACCGCCCGGTCGCGGCCGATGGCGCTGCCGTGGCCGGCTGACGACCGCTACTTTCCTGATACAGACGATCCGCCGGCCGGTTCTGTTGCGGGCGTCTCGCCGAACACGCCATTCAACACCGCCGCCAGCCTGAGACCAGCTTTGGAGAGTTGGGTCGCAGTGATCGGTCCAACGCTCGCCGGATAGCTTTCGGCCAGAACGATAGGTGCCAGTGTGCTCCCGGTGCCGGGAAACTGCGGATAGATTTTCGTCTTGGCGATCAGGAAGCTTTCGTTCGCCCACTGCTCGGGCGTTCCAGTCGACCACTGCGCCGCCACGTCGGGCGAAATCTTCTGCGATAACAGAGCGGCAATGGTCTCGGGCTCGGAGCCGATCGCGCGTATCACGGCATTGTCCCACACCGCATGCAGATTGGTTTTCTTGGCGCCCACCATGACCGTGACCTTGTTCCCGCCGCGGTCGTCGTTATCGGCTGCATGCAGCGGCTGGTGAATGTCGCCGACGAAGTGGATCAGGAACTTCAGCGCTTCGGCCCGCACCGGCTTCAGCAAGGTCTTGTCCTTGAGGACGGCGATTTCCTTGTTGATCTGGGCAACGGCACAATCGTCATTGGCGCAATCGCGCGCGGCATCGTAGCCGTTCGACGAGATCGGGATATCGACGAAATGCCAATGGGCGGTTTCGCCCCGGCCGCGGCGAATTTCGTCGGCCCAGGGGGCGACTTCCGTCATGGCGCTGGTCGCATCCTTGGCGTCGAGCAGATCGGCGACGGCAGCCTTCGCGGCCGGACTGAGACGGGCGGCAGCAATCTGCGCGATTGTCTGATGCCCGGTTTTGTCCCACGCCTGCGAGGGCGCGAACGCCAAGGCGGCAACCGCCAACGACAGAACGATTCTCTTCGCACGCATGCAGCAGACCCCAGTTCGGATGCACGGGCAGCATACGCGATCCGTATGCGGACGAGCCCTGCGGTGCCTTACCGCCCCTCCTGCCGCCACGCCAGCATCAAGGTGCCGACCAGCACGAGAAGTGCGAGCCATGCCGGCAGCAGCGGCGTTTCTTCGACGCTCGTCACGCGCGAAGTGCCGTTGGCGGCAATCCCCATCCAGCCGTCGCCTGCCATGCGGCGGCTCTTCGCCGTGCGGCGGATCTCGGGCATTCCCTCGGAATACCACGCCACGCCGCCGCCAGACTGTTCGACCACCGGCGACAGCAGCCGGTCGGTGGCCCGCATGTCGGCGACTTCCTTTGGGTTCAGGGCGCCGGCGGCGGCGACGGCCGAGAGCGTGCCGTCGTTGACCCGGTAAAGTCCCAGCGCATCAGCTTTGAGCCGCCCGGTCCACAGGCCCGCTTCGGTCTTGGCTAGCGGCAACGCGGCTTTGCTGCCATCGGGCTTGGTCACGGTCACTGGCGGCGGTTCCTTCGCCATCGTGCGGCGCTCGACCACCAGATCGCCATTCGCAATCGCGGCAGTCAGCCGTTCTTCTTCGAGTTCCGGTTCCTTCATCGACCAGTGCGCGATGCGGCGCAAAAGTTCGGCAATCGGTCCGCCGCCTTCAAAGCCGCGCGCCCACAGCCAACCTTGGTCGGAGAGCAGTTCGGCGACGCGTCCCTTGCCGATGCGGTCAAGCACCAGCAGCGGCTTG
>JAHFQC010000001.1 GCA_023259375.1 Alphaproteobacteria bacterium | reverse complement strand
TATCAGGTGAAAAAATGGATCGGCTCCTTCGCAGCCGCGCTCGGTGGCTTGGACACGCTCGTCTTCGCAGGAGGCATCGGTGAAAACGCGCCAGTCATCCGGGAGAGGATATGCGACGGGCTGGGATTCCTTGGAATCGATCTCGAAGAAAAACAAAACGCCAAGAGCGCGCAACTGATTTCGTCGGGCGTCAGCGGGGTCGCTGTACGCGTTATATGTACCGACGAAGAACTCATGATCGCCAGGACGGTCAATCACGTTTTCGGCATCGGCACATCTAAAGAAGGTTGAGCTACGCAAACATAGGAGGGTATACCGATGACAAAGGAATTTAAAGCGGGAGATCATGTGGAGTGGAACTCGGAAGCCGGTCACGTTCGGGGAACGATCAAAAAAAGGATCATCTCGGCCATCACGTTCAAGGGCTACACGGTCCATGCTTCTAAGGAGGAACCACAGTATTTGATCCAAAGCGCGACCATCTGGCCATGCACAAGGGTGCAGCGCTCAAGAAACTCAAAATCAAACGGTGAGCGCGCTGAGAATGAATGCTGTCACGCGCGATGAAAAGAGCATGCCAAAGGAAGAAGCTTCGCCGCTGGTAATGACGATCGGTCATTCCACGCACACAATCGAAGAATTCATCCGCCTGCTTCAGGCACACGGGGCAACTTGCGTAGTGGATGTGCGTACGGTGCCCCGCTCCCGGCACAATCCGCAGTTCAACAAGGAATCCTTGCCACGATCCTTAAAGCAAGCCGGCTTGGGATACGTTCATGTGCCGGGACTCGGCGGCCTGCGTCATGCGAAGCCCGATTCGCCCAACATGGGCTGGCGGAATGCCTCCTTTCGAGGTTATGCGGATTACATGCAAACGCCAGAATTTGCGCAGAGCATCGAAGAATTGGCCCGTCTGGCGAGCCAAGGCAGGATCGTTTTGATGTGCGCTGAAGCGGTACCGTGGCGTTGTCATCGCTCGCTCATTGCAGATGCCTTGCTGGTTCGTGGAATTCGCACCGAGGACATTCTGAGTGCAACGCACCGCCAGGTTCATACGCTCACGCCCTTTGCCAAAATCCGGGGCACCGCAATCACCTACCCGAGCGAGGCTTCAGGAAATGCGCAAAAGAAGCCATCTGCCAAACATTCCGTCGCGAAGATCACATCTGACGAAGGTTAGACCATGAAAACAAATACCCTCACGCCGGAATTGCTCCACAAGATGAATGCCTACTGGCGCGCCGCCAACTATCTGTCGGCCGGCCAGATTTATCTTTACGACAACCCGATGCTGAAGCGGCCGCTGACGCTTGCGGACGTGAAGCACATGCTGCTGGGGCATTGGGGCACGACCCCCGGACAGAACTTCATTTATGTGCACTTGAACCGGGCCATCAAAAAATACGACCTCGACATGATTTACGTCTCCGGCCCCGGGCACGGCGGCCCGGCCGTCGTGGGCAACACTTACCTCGAGGGCACTTACAGCGAGATCTACCCCGACATCAGCCAGGACGAGGCCGGGCTGCAGAAGCTGTTTCTTCAGTTTTCTTTTCCCGGAGGGATTCCAAGCCACACATCCCCGGAGTGCCCGGGTTCGATCCACGAGGGCGGCGAGCTGGGTTATTCGCTCAGCCATGCCTTCGGGGCGGTGTTCGACAATCCCGATCTCATCGTCGCCTGCGTCGTCGGCGACGGCGAGGCTGAAACAGGGCCGCTGGCCACGGGGTGGCATTCGAACAAGTTCCTCGATCCGGTAACCGACGGCGCAGTGCTGCCGATTCTGCATCTCAACGGCTACAAGATTTCAAACCCGGCACTTCTCGCGCGCATTACCCGCGAGGAATTGGAACAGTTGCTGCGCGGCTACGGGTGGACACCCTTCTTCGTCGAGGGTCACGAACCCGAGCTGATGCATGAGGCGATGGCCGCGACACTCGACACTGCTGTGGAGCAGATCAAGAAAACCCAGCAGGATGCCCGTGACCACGGCAATAGCGGGCGTCCGCGCTGGCCGATGATCGTCCTCAATTCACCAAAGGGCTGGACGGGACCGAAGATGGTCGATGGCCTGCAGGTTGAAGGCACCTTCCGGTCGCACCAGGTGCCGCTCTCCGACCCGGCCACCCATCCAGAACATCTCAAGCTGTTGGAAGACTGGCTGAGGAGCTACCGGCCTGAGGAGCTTTTCGATGAACAGGGCCGCCTGAAACCGGAACTGGCCGAACTCGCGCCCAATGGCGAACGACGCATGGGCGCGAATCCCCACGCCAACGGCGGCATGTTGCTGCGCGACCTGCGGATGCCGGATTTTCGCGACTATGCGGTCGACGTACCCTCGCCGGGAGCGGGCGGCATCGGCGACACCCATGTGCTCGGACGTTTCCTGCGCGATGTGGCGAAGCTCAACAGTGAGCAGCGAAATTTCCGCGTGTTTGGCCCTGACGAGACGCTCTCCAATGGCCTCGAAGCGCTGTTTGAAACGACCAACCGCCAATGGGATGCCGCGACCGTTTCAAACGACGAATGGCTCGCGCCCAGCGGGCGCGTGCTGGACTCGATGCTCAGCGAACATCAATGCGAAGGCTGGCTGGAAGGCTACCTGCTCACCGGGCGGCACGGACTCTTCAACTGCTACGAGGCGTTCATCCACATCATCGATTCAATGTTCAACCAGCACGCGAAATGGCTGAAGGTCACCGCGCATCTGCCCTGGCGGCGCAAGATCGCTTCGTTGAATTATCTGCTCGCCTCGCATGTCTGGCGCCAGGATCACAACGGCTTCACGCATCAGGACCCCGGTTTCATCGACCACGTCGTGAACAAGAAAGCAGAGGTGGTGCGGGTTTATTTTCCGCCGGATGCCAACTGTCTGTTGTCGGTGATGGATCATTGCCTGCGCAGCCGCCATTACGTCAACGTCGTGATCGCGGGCAAACACCCGGCGCCGCAATGGCTGGCAATGGACGCTGCCGTCAAGCACTGTACCCAGGGCATCGGCATCTGGCAATGGGCCAGCAATGACCAGGCGGTGGCGCCCGACGTGGTCATGGCATGCTGTGGCGACGTGCCCACGCTGGAAACGCTCGCCGCCGTGTCCATCCTGCGCGAACATCTGCCCGGCCTGAAAATCCGCGTGGTCAACGTCGTCGACCTGATGAAATTGCAACCGCCAAGCGAGCACCCGCACGGCTTGAGCGATACGGATTTCGACGAACTGTTCACCAGGGACAAGCCGGTCATCTTTGCCTACCACGCCTACCCATGGCTGATCCACCGGTTGACTTATCGCCGCACCAATCACGACAATATCCACGTGCGCGGCTACAAGGAAGAAGGATCAATCACCACGCCATTCGACATGACGGTGCTGAACGATCTGGACCGCTTCCACCTCGTGATGGATACCATCGACCGCCTGCCGCAGACCGGCGACCAAGGCATCTACCTGAAGCAGCAACTCAAGGACAAGTTGATCGAGCACAAGCAATACATCGACAAGTATGGCGAGGACATGCCGGAAATCCGCCATTGGAAGTGGGGCGTGACCAACGCAGGCAAACCAGCGTGATCGCGATGATCAAATGGCGTGTTCCTTCAGCAGTGGCCTATGGAAATGCTGAATAAGCCCTCCGTTCGTGGTGAGCCTGTCGAACCATGAACGGAAGGCAGCATACAATCATTGAGCTGCGAAGTTCTCCCTTCGACAAGCTCAGGGCGAACGGATTTATTCAGCGTTTCCCTAGCAAGGTTTTTCCGCAGATTTCCGCTCACGGTGAAACGCCGCGCTTGCGTGCTTCGATGCGCTTCAGGAACACGCCCATCACTTCGCGGTACAGCGCATCCTTGAGCACGCTGTCCTCGTTGCCGGCGTCCACGTTGGGGTTGTCGTTGATCTCGATGACGTAGAGGCGCTTGCCGATCTGCTTGATGTCTACGCCGTAGAATCCGTCGCCGATCAGCCTGGCCGCCCTGAGGGCGATCTTCACCACGCGATCCGGCGCTTCGCCGACCGACAATGCCTCCGTTTTTCCCTCGACGAAATCGTGCTTCTCGTCGCCGTGCCGGATGATCTGCCAGTGGCCGGGAACCATGAAATATTTCGCGACGAACAGCGGCCGCCCGTCGAGGATGCCGACGCGCCAATCGAATTCGGTGGGCAGGTATTCCTGCGCGACGACCAGCTCCGACTTGTCCAGCAGGCCGTTCACTTTTGCGGGCAGCTCTTGTTCCGCCTCCACTTTCACCACGCCTATCGAGAACGAGCTGTCCGGCTGTTTGAGCACGCAGGGCAGTCCGAGCTCGGGGACGATCCGGTTCACGTTGTCGCGGTGCACCAGCAGGGTCTTGGGGGCGGAGATGCGGTGCCTTGAGAGTATCTCGGCGAGATAGACCTTGTTGTTGCATTTCAGGATGGAATCCGGGTCGTCGATCACCACCAGCCCTTCGGCGGCGGCGCGGCGCGAGAAGCGGTAGGTATAGTGGTTGACGAAGGTGGTGTCGCGGATGAACAGCGCGTCGAATTCGGTCAGACGCCCG
>JAHFQC010000027.1 GCA_023259375.1 Alphaproteobacteria bacterium | reverse complement strand
CGGCCCGCGGCCGACGATGCCGCCGATCTGAATTTCCAGCCGTTCGCGTGCGCTATCGCCTTCTTCGTGGGCCTTGATGAGTTCGACATTGCAGGCGCGATGGCTGAGGGCGCGGCGTCTGTTGCGGAAGGCCGTTGCCAGTTCGGTGAGGAAGACGCTCTCGAAGGAGGGAATGTCTGCCATGGCGCGATTGTCGGCCGGGAATGCCGCCGGAGCAAGGGAACTCATCCAGGCTTTGCCAGAACGTTCTGCGCCATTTAGAATGTTTCTATGTCTGATGACGGCCAAAACGATTTTCTCAAGCAAATCAAAGACAAACTCGTTCGTTCCAAGGAACAATGGGCGTCGGACAACCGGCTGATCACCGGCCGGCCCGACCTCGGGCACGTCAACCGCCTGCCGCCTGGGCAGAAGGAAGTGAAGAACTGGCCGGTGCTCGATCTCGGCGTGCAGCCGGACGTGAAGCCGGAGAACTGGCGCCTGCAGATCGGTGGGTTGGTTGAGCATCCGATGCATTGGACGCTACCGGAATTCATGGCGCTGCCGCAGGAGGATTTCGTCTCCGATATCCACTGCGTGACCCAATGGAGCCGCTACGACAATCATTGGCGCGGCGTGTCGGCGAAAACGCTGCTCGATCTGGTCAAGCCGAAGCCGGAAGCGCGTCACGTCCTGTTCACGGCCTACGACGGCTACACGACCAACGTGAAACTGTCGTCCTTTGCCGAAACCAATGTGCTGCTGGCGCATGCGTGGGAGGGCAAGCCGATCCCGCGCGAGCATGGCGGTCCGGTGCGCGTCGTCATTCCCGATTGGTACCTTTGGAAAAGCCCGAAATGGGTGACGCGGATCGAACTTTCCGCCGAAGACCGCCCCGGTTTCTGGGAAGTCCGCGGCTATCACAACGAGGGCGATCCCTGGAAGGAAGAGCGGTACTCGTAACCACGAGTGGTGCGACATCCCGGCGGACTTGAAATATATTAGCGAGTGCTAATATACACGCCAAGCCCCGCTAGGAGATTCCTCATGTATAAAGACTGGCCCAATATCGCCACCGAGATGGTCGCGCTCACCAAGCAGATGCGCGCCGCCGATGGTACGCCCGAGGTGATGAAGGCGTTTTCCGCCATGGCCCAGGCCGCCACCGCGCCCAAGGCCCTCGACACCAAGACAAAGGAACTGATCGCGCTCGGCATCGCCGTGGCGGTGCGTTGCGATCCTTGCATCACGTTCCACACCGAATCCGCCCGCAAGCATGGGGCGACCCGCGAGGAAATCATGGAGACCGTCGGCATGGCGATCTACATGGGCGCCGGCCCGAGCGTGATGTATGCCGCCCAGGCGGTGGAAGCCTATGACCAGTACGTCGCGAAGAACGCCGAGAAGGCGTGAGGGATTATCACCCCGGCCGAGCGCTTCGGCCGGGGATGACCGTTTTCAAATCACCTCGAACCGCGCCTGGAAGAAGCGCAGGTATTTCGGTTCGTAGATCATCTTGAGGCCGGTGGCCTTCTTCCGGTTCTCGTAGACCTCGATCACGCTTTCGGCCGTCACGTCCATGTGTGCCTGGGTATAGACGCGGCGCGGAATGGTGAGGCGCACCAGCTCCAGCTTGGGATAGTGGTGCTTGCCGGTCTTCGGATCGCGTCCAGCCGAGACGATGCCGCGTTCCATCGCGCGCACGCCGGCGTCTTCATAGAGCAGTGCCGCCAGCGTCTGAGCCGGGAACTGGTCCTGGGTCAACTGCGGATAGAAGGCGCGGGCGTCGAGATAGACCGCGTGGCCGCCGATCGGCCTGACGATCGGAACGTCGGCTTCGATCAGCATGTTGCCGAGATATTCCACCTGTCCGACGCGGGCGCGCATGTGATCGTCCTGCACCGACTCCACGATGCCGCGCGCCATCGCTTCCATGTCGCGTCCGGCCATGCCGCCATAGGTGTGCAGGCCTTCGTAGACCACGACCAGATTGCGGGCTTCCTCGAAAATGGTCTCGTCGTTGATCGCCAGCCAGCCGCCGATGTTCACCAGCGGATCTTTCTTGCCGCTCATGGTGCAGCCGTCGGTGTAGGAGCAGAACTCCTTGAGGATTTCGCGCACCGTCTTGTCGGCGTAGCCCGGTTCGCGCTGCTGGATGAAATAGGCGTTTTCGACCGCGCGGGTCGCATCCATCATGATCTTGATGCCGTGTTTGGCAGTCAATTCGCGCAAAGCCTTGGCATTGGCCATCGACACCGGCTGGCCACCGGCCATGTTCACCGTCGCGGCGAGGCAGACATACGGAATCTTCTTGGCGCCGACCTTGACGATCAGGTCTTCCATCTTGCCCAAGTCGACATTGCCCTTGAACGGGCTCTCGTCGCACGGGTTGTGCGCTTCGTCGACGATGACATCGACGAACGTCGCGCCCGCCAGCTCCTGATGCAGCCGCGTCGTCGTGAAGTACATGTTGCCCGGCACGACGTCGCCCGGCTTGATCATGATCTGCGAGAGCAGGTGCTCGGCGCCGCGGCCCTGGTGCGTCGGCACGATATGCCGGAAGCCGTAGTACTCGCGAATCGTGTTTTCGAGATTGTAGAAGTTGCGGCTGCCGGCATAGGCCTCATCGCCCATCATCATCCCGGCCCACTGCCAGTCGCTCATCGCGTTGGTGCCGCTGTCGGTGAGGAGGTCGATGTAAACGTCCTCGGAGCGCAGCAGGAACGTGTTGTAGCCGGCTTCGGTCAGCGCGCGCCGGTGCTCCGCCAGCGTCGTCATCTTGATCGGCTCGACGACCTTGACCTTCCAAGGCTCCGCCCACGAACGCTTATCCCGGCCCATTTTTCGTTTCCTTTGTTTGGACCAGGAAACGATACACGGACCTTCCGTTGGGAAAACTAGTAGAAACCTCAGCCCTGGGCTGCTGATTTTGCGAGGCGGTGGCCCAGCGCCGCGATGTGGCGCTCGTCGGTGCCGCAGCAGCCGCCGGTGACCGGCAAGCTATAGCGGTGTTGCAACGCACAAATCTGTGCCGCCAGCGTGTCGGGTTCTTCGGTCAGAAGATCGGTGGCGACGGTCAGTTCCTCCGGCGTGAGCGGCGACGTGTTGGCTTGGAAGAAAACCACACGAGCGAGCAGATCCGGCGCATGTTTTTCCAAAATCGCCAGCGCCGCAGCCAGAACCTTTGGATGTACGCAGTTGACCGCGTAACCGAGCGGCGGACGCGCGGTATCATCGAGCGTCTTTATGGCATCGGCCCATGGCGTGCCGTCGAGCAGCGTACCGGCCGGGCGCAAGACGAAGCTCAACAGATACGGCAGACCCGTCTCGGCCTGCGCGCGCGCAATGCCGCGGGCTTCGCGGAAGGCGGGCAGGGTGGCGGCGAACAGGAAGTCGGGCTCGGCTTCGGCCAGCGCCTGCATCTGCGGCCGGTGGAAGGCATAGGCGGCGTCGGTCTCAAGCGCTTCTTCGGGACGATAGGCATCGCCGCGGCAACCGGATTGTCCGCCGATGAAGATTTCGTGCCCGCTGTCGTCGCGCAGCGTTTTGAGGAGCGCGATGTTGTCCTGGTTGACCGGCTTGCCGGCATAGGCCGACGCCGCAATGTTCTCCGCATTGGCGCGCCAGGTATCGCTCAACAAGATCAGTGGCAAGCCGGCATCGCGCGCCGCCGCGATGTAGCTTGCATGAACCTCGGCTTCCGCCTTGCGCCCGGCCGGATCGTAGACCAGCACGCCGTGGCGCATCGAAGGGTGAAACGTGATGCCGGGGTGGCGGCGCAGCCGTTCGTAGACCGAGCCTTCGGCCAGCATGATGCGGCGCGCCTTGATGGAGTGGACGAAGTCCATCAGCTCATCGCCGCTTTCTTGGCCTGTTTGACGACGGCGTCGAACATGGCTTCGGTAAGAACGCCGGTGTTGGTGTTGTAGCGCGAGCAGTGATAGCTCGCGACCAGCGTCACCGCTTCGAGCTTATAGGCGGCGCCGTGCTTGAACGGATACTGCGATTTGCGCACGCCCAGCGTATCGCAGACGCTGTCATGCGCCACTTTGCCGAGCGCCAGGATGGCCCGCAAATTCGGCATCGCCGCGATCTGCGCCGACAGGAAGCGGCGGCAAGCTTTGATCTCGAACGGCAGCGGCTTGTTCTCGGGCGGCACGCAGCGCACCGCATTGGTGATGGTGCAGCCTGAGAGCTTCAGTCCGTCGTCGGGACGCTCGTCGTAATGGCCGTTCGCCAGCTTATGCTTGAGCAGCATTTTATACAAAAGATCGCCCGCCCAGTCGCCGGTGAAGGGGCGGCCGGTGCGATTGGCGCCCTTCAGGCCCGGTGCCAATCCGACGACGAGAAGCCGTGCATCGGCGGCGCCGAACGTGGGTACGGGACCGTTGAAGAAGTCGGGATATTCGTTCGTATTCTCGTCGCGAAAGGCGGCAAGGCGAGGGCAGAGGCGACAGTCGCGCGGCGGTTCGAGGGTCATTGCCCTCTTATACGCTGCCGGGTGGCGCAGGCAAACTGGGCGTATTGCCTGCACCAAATCCCGCTATTTTGCGTCGACACTACTGAAAACTTTTTCGACCGTCGGGGCGTAGTGATCGTAATAGTACTCGCCCGGCGCCATATAGAGGATCAGGTCGAGCGTCTTGCCGCGTTGGGCTGCGAGCGCTTCGCCTTTCATCGCCAGACCCTCCTTGGTGAGGAAGTCGAGATCGAAGCGGAAGCCCTGCGTGGCACCGAATGGCGCCGGCTTGAGATTGGCGGTCTTGATCTGGTCGTAGCCGATGTGGCCGAAATTGGAGGTCAGCAGTTCCATCACGTCATCGGGGATCATGTCGGCCTTGTAGACCCGCAACTCCTTGAGACGCGCGCCGTCGAACTTGATCAGCGGTTTGCCTTCACTCACGCCGGTGACGAAGATCAAGGCGTCGAGTTCGCCGCCGTCGGCCGTCCACACCGTTCCCGAAATGCTGGGCGACTCTTCCTTGGCCCAGGAGATTTCGCTCGTGACTTTGACGCCGTTGCCGACATCGACAGCCTTATTGGCCGGAACCAGCGAATAAGTGGCGCAACCGGACAGCATCGCCATGACGGCGCCGAGCACCAGACTGCGGAGGATTTTCATGGGTTTTGCTCCTGTACGCGGGAAAGATAGAGTTCGACCATCGCGCGATCGTTCGCGCTCGGTGCGGCTGCAAGGTAATGGGTGAAAGCATCGCGGGCGGTTGCCTTGTCGCCGGTCTTCATGGCGACGATCCCAAGGCCGCGCCACACCGCCGTCGGCACGCCGGTGCCGTGTTCGATTGCCTGCCGGTAGGCCGCGACGGCATTCTCGGCATCGCCTTTGCCGTTGCGCCGCCGGTGAACTTCACCGATGTAGTAGCGCACTTGCGCGGAATCGGGTTCCTCCGTCGCCAGGCGACGCAAAAGGCAGAGGCTGGCTTCGTACTTGCCGAGTGCAAGATTGGCGTCGAGCCATGACGCCCGGAACGGCGCGGTTGCGGCGTGGAACGCTTCTTCGTTCCGGATCCAAATGGGTTCGGTCCCCTCCGCCTTGGCGGCGGCGCGCGACAAGGTCTGCATACGCTCGTCGCTTTCGGGGTGGGTGCGGAAATACGCGAAATCCTTGTCGGTCAGCGGATCGGCTTTTTCCTCGTCGCCTTGCGCTTTCCAGATCGATGCGGCCTCGTTCGGATCGTAACCGGCCTTGATCGCGAGTTCGAGACCGGCGGCGTCGGCTTCGCGTTCTTCGTCGCGCGAGTAGCCCTGAATTCCGCCGAGCGCGATCGCACTCGCCGCCAAGCCTCCGAGCCCCATGGTGAAGGGCGCCGAAGCGAGGGTGAAGAAGGCGAGGAACCCCGACGTGTCGCGTATCAGCCGCCACTGATTGATCGTATGCCGATGGGTGTAGTGCGAGATTTCGTGGCCGAGCACGAAGCCAAGCTGCGCCTCGCTGTGGATGCGGGTGAGAAGGCCCGTCCACACCTGCATGGCGCCGTTCGGGAACATTGAGGCGTTGAAGTATGGCACGTCGAGAATGTAGATGCGCACCGCATCGCAGCGGTCCGGCACCAGTTTGCACACCACGCCCTTGACGTAGGCGTTGAGCGCGGGATCACGCACCAGGGCCGGCGACGTGCGGAACTTCTGCTCGACCTGATCGGCTTCGTACCACAGCCCGGCCTCGTCGGTGTTCGCGGGCGGCTGATAGCCAAGCGGGAGCAAATTGGGCGGAGGGCGTGCGATGTATCGTGCCGCAGCCGGGTCTTGACCGGCCGTCAGCAGCAGAAGACAGCACGCCGCGGCGACGGCGCGCGGTTTCATTTCGGCAGGTCCGCCAGAATGCCTTCGACGAAATGCTTGCAGCCGTTGCTATCGCGCAGACCGCTGCTGCCGTCGTGGCGGACATTGAACCAGGTGATGTTGCCCGTCCGAAGGTCCACCAGAGAAGCGAAGCCGATCTGCTGTCCGCCCTGAACGCTGACGCCCAGCACGGCGGCGCTCACCATCAAAAACGCGCGTCCCGCCGAAGTGTAGGTGTCGTTGACGTAGATAAAGAGGGCATAGTCCGTCTTGTAATGCTCGCGCAGCAGCGCTGCGTCCGGGCCCAGCGTCCAATCCATCGCTTGCGTCTTGTTGGGCAGTTTGATGCCCATGATCGCATGCCGGATGATTGCCCGTCCGATCGGCCCGTGCAGTTTGGCGAGCTGGACTTCGCGCTGATCACTGAGATCGTTGACGAGCACGACGGACGTCTTCCGCTTGGCGAAATAGGCCTCGAGCTGCTTGGCGACATCGGCCTGGGCCGCTTTGGTCCAGTCGGCGCGCGGCTCGACCAGTCCGCCTGCCGTCAGCTCGCCGAGATGGATATCGGGCTGGATGACGGCGACGCGTTTTTCCGTCGTCCCGCTCCAGTCGAAGCCGGCGCCTTGCGCCTTGACGTTTTGATTAACGGCACAACCTGCCAGCGCAATCGCAAAAAACGCGATGCCGAATACGCACGCCACATGCTTCGATAACATCGAAGGCCCCCCCCACGCACGACAGCTATGAGCTTAGGCAGATCGCCTGCCGATTGTACAGGCGACGTACTGCCACTCATCGCGGCCGAGCGAGGCGGAGTGTCGTAGGGACCTTGATGTAACGCTTACAGTCCCGTTTCCGTCGGGGAGTGCGGCGTGCGTTGGCCGCCTTCGCGCATGATCATCGCTTTGAGCTCGTCAAGTTCGATGAAGTTGTCGGCTTGGCGGCGCAGATCGTCCGAGACCATCGGCGGCTGTGTACGGATGGTCGACACCACGCTGACGCGGCGTCCCTTGCGCTGGGCCGCTTCCACCAGACGCCGGAAATCGCCGTCGCCGGAGAAGATCACGATGTGATCGACCTGATCGCTCATCTCCATCACGTCGATGGCGAGTTCGATGTCCATGTTGCCTTTGACGCGGCGCCGGCCCTGGGCGTCGGTGAATTCCTTCAGCGGCTTGGTGACGACCGAGAAGCCGTTGTAGTCGAGCCAGTCGACCAGCGGCCTGAGAGGCGAGAATTCCTGATCCTCGGCCACCGCCGTGTAATAGAACGCCCGGACGAGCACGCCCTTGCGCGCGAAAAGTTCCAGAAGCCGCCGATAGTCGATGTCGAATTGCAGGCCTTTGGCGGCACCGTACAGATTGGCGCCGTCGATGAACAACGCTAACTTCTCTTGCGGGTAGAAGAGCATAATGACCTCCGAAGAATATTTACGACCGGCCGGGCAAATCCCCCCGCGGCTGCTATTGTTCTAGCGCAACGCCTGACCGGCGCAAAGCGGTGACTGACATGATCCTGATTGCGTTGGGCGCAAATCTTTCGTCTTCGGCGGGGCCTCCGGCTATCACGATCGCGTCCTCCCTGGGCGCCATGGCTGACCAACGTATACGCGTGCTGAAGGTTTCCCCGTTCTACCATTCGCCCGCCTGGCCTGACCCGGCCGAGCCGCCTTATGTCAACGGCATCGCGCTGGTGCAGACGCCGCTTGGTCCGGCCGGATTGTTGGCAGCTTTACATGTCATCGAAGCCGCGTTCGGCCGCGAACGAACTCTTCCCAATGCGCCCCGCACCCTCGATCTCGATCTGATCGACTATGACGGCCGGGTAGAGCAGGGGCCGCCGGTGTTGCCGCATCCGCGCGCTCAGGATCGTGCTTTTGTGTTGAAGCCGCTCGCCGACATTGCGCCGGGATGGGTGCATCCGGTGTCGGGAAAGACCGTCGCCGCGCTGCTGGCGGCGTTGCCGGACGCCGATGTTGCTGCGGTCGCCCGGATAACCGCCTGAGACGGAACCTTATTCCCCGTCCGGGAGGCGGCGATTTCGTCCCGTCCGTCGAAGTGCTTTAATGCGCCCGGGGAATGGGGGGGAATGGCGCATGTTTCAGGCGTTCTATGACTCGTTTTTGGCGGCGGGCGCTAACGGTCTGCCGCGCATTCTGATGATGCCGTCGTTCTGGGTGGGCTTGGGCGTCTTCTGCTTCATCATCATTTCGGGCTTTCGCATTGCGCAGCAATACGAGCGCGCCCTGGTGTTTCGTTTCGGCGCCTACAAACGCACCGCGGGCCCGGGCCTGTTCTGGATCGTTCCGTTCGGCATCGAATACGCCCGCAAGGTCGACATTCGCGTTCTGACGGACGGCGTCGAGAAGCAGGAGGCGATGACCCGCGACAGCGTTCCGATCCAGGTCAATGCCGTGATCTGGTACCGCATCGTCAAACCCGATCTGGCGGTCATCGAAGTGCAGGACGTGCGCGATGCCGTCATCCAGGTTGCACTCACCACGCTGCGCAACGTGATCGGCGCCCATCCGCTCGACGACGTCTTACGCGAGCGCGAGAAAATGGCTGCGATCATCAAGTCGCGGGTTGATCAGGTGACGGAGGCGTGGGGCGTCGAAGTCCAGAACGTCGAGATGAAGAACGTCGAGATCCCGGCATCGATGCAGCGCGCCATGGCCCAGGAGGCCGAGGCCCAGCGCGAGAAGCGCGCCCGTATCATCAAGGCGTCGGCGGAATTCGAGGCGGCGAAGCTGCTGCAGGAAGCCGGTCACGAAATCATGCGCACGCCGGCTTCGCTGGAACTCAGGCGTATGCAGATGCTGACCGAGATCGGCGCCGAGCAGAACACCATGACCGTGGTGATGATGCCCAGCGAGTTTGTCGAAGCCGCCAAGGCGATCGGCACCATGGCGGCCCCAAAGGCGCTGCCCCCGAAACCGGAGGGCAGCTGACGTTTACCGGTCCAGTCCCGGCTGACGGTAATCCCGAGAGTGGGTGACGCGCAGGCCGGGGACGCCGTGGCGCTCGACCGTGCGCTGCCACGACAGGAATTCCTCGACCGAGAGGGCGTACCGGGTGCAGGCGTCGGGCAGGCTTATGACTCCGGCTTGCACCGCGGCGACCACGGCCGCCTTGCGGCGGCTGACCCAGCGGACGGTATCCCGCGGGGGGAGATCGGCGAGGGTGATCGGGCGGGGCAACACCATTTGATCGCTAAGCAACCTATCCATCCTGTCCTCCTCAACGCTTGCGAAACTGAGAATCTGTCGCAGCAGGCATGTGACAAACTGGCGTAAGGGGTTTAACGACTAGTAAACACCGCTGGGACCTTTTTGGGACCTGGAAACCTTTAGGGTAAACAGTGGGTAACCAAGCTAAGGGGCTGTAGGAAAATGGGGAATTTGGAGCGTAGCGGAAGTGGGCTCCTCCTCGCTGCAGTCCTGGCCGGTTGCGCGGCCTCCGGCGGGCAGTCCTGTCCGGCCGGGTTGGCGCCAATGACGTCGGCCGAGCTCACTTTCGGCTTATCGATTCCCGGCGGCGGCATGGTGAGCGAGACCGACTGGCAGCGCTTCGTCGATGCGGAAATCACCCCGCGTTTTCCCGACGGCTTGACCATCACGGATGCCAAAGGGCAGTGGAAGGACCGCTCCGGGATCGTGCGCGAGCCGTCAAAACGGCTCTTGGTCGTTGTCACGGGCAAGCCTGCGGATGCGACCAAACTGGAGGCGATCCGCGCCGCCTATCGCGCGCGCTTCCACCAGGAGTCGGTTCTGCTCGTCGAAACCCCGGTTTGCGGGTCTTTCTAGAGGATACTGATGCCCCAACAGTTCATGCCGTATCTGATGCCGGTTCTGGTGATGGGATTGGTGGTCTGGCGCCTGCGCAAGCAGAGTCAGGGACGCCCCTTGAAGCCGAACCGGCTGTGGGTTCGCCCCGCCATGCTCGCCGTGTTCGCGCTGCTCGCTTTCATCCATCCCGCGCCGATCACGCCACTGTCGCTGGCGATCTTCGTGGTCTGCGCGGCGGCGGGGATCGGCCTCGGCTATCTCTCGGCCCGCCACCAGAACCTCACCCTCGATCCCGAGACCGGGGCCATCACCTCGAAAATGTCGCCGATCGGCATGGCGCTGTTTCTGGCCATTTTCGCCTCGCGCTACGTGGTCCGACTGGTGGTGGAGGGCGGGCAGCCGCCGCAGGCCTTCCGGCATCCATCTTCAAGCGCGCTCACTTATACCGACGCCGCCCTCCTGTTCGCCCTGGGGTTGGTGGCGGCTCAATCCTGGGAGATCTGGCGGCGGGCGAGGGTGCTGCTGGATACCGCCCCCAAATTGCCGGATTCCCAGGCCGGATAAAGGACTTGTCCCCGTCCGGCGTTTCCTATAGGTTCGCCAGCCTCCCTGAAAACCGCAGGATTGAGAAATAATGGCCCGCGTCACCGTTGAAGACTGCGTAGATAAGATTCCCAACCGGTTCGACCTTGTGTTGTCGGCCGCGTTCCGGGCCCGCCAGCTTTCGGGCGGTGCAGAGACCCTGGTTGATCGCGATCGCGATAAAAACCCGGTCGTGGCGCTGCGCGAAATTGCGGCCCAGGAGCTGACACCGGAAAACCTGCGCGAAGATCACATCAAGTCGCTGCAGAAGCACGCCGAGGTCGATGAGCCGGAGGAGGCCCGTCCCGATACCGATGATGGCCGCGAGGATCCCTCGTTCCGTCAGGTGACCGAAGAAGAGCTGCTGCGTGCGCTCACCAGCGAGGCTCAGCGCCGCGCCGAACCGCAGCCTGAACCGGCCGAAGACTACGAAGAGTAATCGACTCTTCACCAGAGATTCGCGAAAGGCCCGGGTCACACACTCGGGCCTTTCTTTTTTGGGCTCGGCTTATCGCGAAAAAAACTGCGATGACGGCATCGAGGCGACACACCGGCTGAAAAGTGCTGCGCGCGGGAACTTTTTTGTCGCCTGAGCCCGTTCCGGTTTTCCGATTTCAAATATCTGTGCCTATATAATATAGGAATGAACGCGTCCCCTCAGACAGATAAAGACAACGTCGTACCGATGATCCCGCCTCGCGCGCGCAGCCGCCGCAAGCTGATGCGCCAGACGGAGCTGGTGGATCGCGTCAAAGCCTATGACCCTGAAGCCGACGAGGCTTTGCTGAACCGGGCCTATGTTTACGCCATGAAGGCCCACGGTAAGCAGTTCCGGGCCTCGGGCGATCCCTATTTCGCGCATCCCCTCGAAGTCGCGGCGATCCTGACCGAGCTGAAGCTCGACGAGGCCACCATCGCGACCGCGCTGCTGCACGACACCATCGAGGACACGGTCGCCACCTACGACGACATCAAGGAGAATTTCGGCAAGGAGATCGCCGATCTGGTGGACGGCGTCACCAAGCTGACCGGTCTTGAGGTATTTTCCGAGCGCACCAAGCAGGCCGAGAATTTCCGCAAGCTGATGCTGGCGATCACCGGCGACATCCGGGTGCTGCTGGTCAAGCTCGCCGACCGCCTGCACAACATGCGCACCCTTGGCTTCATCAATCAGCCGGAAAAGCGCCGCCGCATCGCCCAGGAGACGTTCGACGTCTACGCCCCGTTGGCCGGCCGCATCGGCATGCAGCATGTCCGCGAGGAGCTCGAAGATCTGGCGTTCGCCGAACTCTATCCCGAAGCGCGCAAATCCATCGTCGCCCGTCTCGACCGCATGGACTCCAGCCGCGGCAAGCTGATCGACCGCGTCGCCGACCAGATCAAGCGCAAGCTTGCCGAGAACGACCTCGAATGCTGGGTCTACGGCCGCGCCAAGCGCCCGTTCTCGATCTGGCGCAAGCTGCAGGACAAGAAGATCAACTTCGAGCAGCTATCCGACGTGTTCGCCTTCCGCGTCATCGTCCGCAGCGAGCCGGATTGCTACCGGGCGCTCGGTGTTCTGCATCTGGCGTGGCAAGCGGTGCCGGCGCGGTTCAAGGATTTCATCTCGACGCCCAAGCCCAACGGCTACAAGTCGCTGCACACCACCCTGATCGGGCCGGAGCGCCAGCGTGTCGAAGTCCAGATCCGCACCCAGGACATGCACGACATCGCCGAGCGGGGCATCGCGGCGCACTGGCGCTATCGCGACGTCAAATCCGACACCGGCGAGAACGGCGAGAACCGCGCCTACGAGTGGCTGCGCGAAATGGTCGACCTGCTCGAGCAGGGCAATACGGCGGAAGAGTTCTTCGAGCAGTCGCGCCTCAATCTCTATCAGGACCAGGTATTCTGTTTCACGCCCAAGGGCGACCTGATCCCGCTGCCGCGCGGCGCCACGCCGATCGACTTCGCCTATCAGGTTCACACCGATCTCGGCCATCGCACCCTCGGCGCCAAGGTCAACGGCACGCCGGTGCCGCTCTACACGCCGCTGCGCAACGGCGACCAGGTCGAGATCATTTCCGGCAAGGACGAAACGCCGTCGCCGCTGTGGGAGCAGTTCGTCGTTACCGGCCGTGCCCGGGCCGAAATCCGCCGCTTCCTGCGCCAGCAGCAGCGGGGCGAGCACATCAAGCTGGGCCGCAAGATCCTCGAAAAGGTCTTCACCGACGAGAATTTCTCGCTGACCGACAAGGCGGTGGATGGCGTCGCCAAGAAGCTCGGCCTCAGCAAGAGCGAAGACGTGTTCGCCCAGGTTGGCGGCGGGGCGTTGCGCGGCCGTGAAGTGCTCGAAGCGGTCTATCCCGAACTCAAGACCGATCCCGAACGGCGCAAGCGCGCGCTGGTCGAGCAGCCGGTCGAAGGCCGGCGCATTTCGATCAAGGGGCTGACCGGCGGCGTCGGTTATCAGCTCGGTACCTGTTGCCACCCGCTGCCGGGCGACCGCATCGTCGGCCTGATGGTGCCGGGTGAGGGCGCCGTGATCCACACCATCGACTGCGCCGAACTCGAAAACGCGCAATCCAATCCCGATGTCGAATGGCTCGACGTCGCTTGGGGCACGCATGCCGCCGAGATGGGGCCGAGCGTGGCGCGGCTCAAAGTGCGGGTGAAGAATTCGGCCGGTTCGCTCGGGGCGGCAATGACCGCGATCGGCAACGCCGGCGGCAACATCTTCAACATGAAGACGATCAACCGCAATCCGCTGTTCTTCGACTTCCAGGTCGATGTCGTGGTGCGTGATGTCGTGCACCTGCAGAACATCGTCGGTGCCTTGCGCGTCAACGAGGTGGTGGAATCCGTCGACCGCGTCCGCGAGCCCGAACCAGCCCAGGAACCGAGCGCGAGCACGTAGCGCTGGCGTCCGCGGGCGGCAGGTTTTGTCCTTGGCACGCGGGAAGTGGCGCGAAGCGCCGAAGGGAGCTAATTTCGCTCCCCAGGAGATACCGACATGCAAAAACTTCGTCTTGGCGTGAACATCGATCATGTGGCGACCGTGCGGCAGGCGCGCGGCGGTTCGCATCCGAGCCCCTTGCGGGCGGCGATGATGGCCGCGGCTGCGGGCGCCGATGGCATCACCGCGCATTTGCGCGAAGACCGCCGCCATATCTCCGATCACGACATCGAATCCCTGCGTCTCGAACTGCGCATCCCGCTCAATCTTGAAATGGCGGCAACGCCCGAGATGAAGGACATTGCGTTGAAACATCTGCCGCACGCCTGCTGCATCGTTCCGGAAAACCGGCAGGAGCGCACCACCGAAGGCGGCATCGATGCGGCCGGGCAGTTCGACCGCTTGAAGCCGATCGTGCGTGAACTGGTCGATGCCGGCATTCGCGTTTCGATGTTCATCGAACCTGACAAGCGCCAGCTCGACGCCTCGCGTGCTCTTGGTGCCCCCGTCGTGGAGCTTCACACCGGCGCCTATTCAAATGCGACCGGCGCCTTGCAGGCCGAACTGCTCAAAAAGTGTGTCGATGCGGCGAAGTACGCCGCTTCGATCGGCCTCGAAGTCCACGCCGGTCACGGCCTGACCTACGAAAACGTCGGGCCGATCGCCGCCATTCGCGAGATCAAGGAACTCAACATCGGGCACTACATCATCGGCGAGGCGATCTTCGTCGGCCTCGAAGCCTCGATCAAACGCATGCGCCAGCTGATGGACGAGGCGAGGGCATGATCCTCGGCATCGGCAACGATTTGATCGATATCCGGCGCGTCGAACAGTCGATCGAGAAGTTCGGCGAGCGGTTTCTCGACCGCATCTTTACCGATGTCGAACGGGCCAAGTCGGACAAGCGGGCCGCGCGGGGGGCGTCGTATGCCAAACGGTTTGCCGCCAAGGAGGCGTGCTCGAAGGCGCTGGGGACGGGGATGAACCGTGGCGTTTACTGGCGCGATATGGGCGTGGTGAATCTGCCGGGCGGCAAGCCGACGATGGCGCTGACGGGCGGCGCCCTGGCGCGGCTTCAGGCGATCACGCCGGCGGGCATGGTCGCTCAGATCGACCTCACGATTACCGACGATTTTCCGCTTGCCCAGGCGATTGTCATCATTTCGGCAAATCCCAGCTAAGCGCTTTCAGGAGCCGATAGCGCCAGCGTAGTCGGCGGTGAAGCGAAAGCGCACTCAAAAAAGAGCCTCTTCGGCTTGACGGCGGGGGCGCCATCCGGTTCCCTCCCGGCCATGACCGACGTGACCACGCCCGCCGCTGCCAGCCCTGCCGTGACTGCCATGGCGGATGCGCCGTCGCCCGACGGAGCGTTGCCGGTTGCCGAGAACCCGTCGCCCGCGTCCCAAGAGACCTCGGAGTCCTGGTGGGATCTGGTCCGCATCCTGATCTATGCGCTGTTGATCGCCCTGGTCGAACGCACGCTGTTTTTCCAGCCCTACAACATCCCGTCGGGGTCGATGGAAGACACGCTGCTGGTCGGCGATTTTCTCTTCGTCGAGAAATTCTCCTACGGCTACAGCCGGTATTCGCTCCCCTGGGGGCGGTTCCTGCCCACTTTTGGCCGGGTCTGGGCCCATACGCCCGAGCGCGGCGACGTCGCGGTGTTCGCCCTGCCGACCGATCCCCAGCGCGATTTCATCAAGCGGGTGGTTGGCTTGCCGGGCGACCGGGTCCAGATGCTGCACGGGGTCCTTTATCTTAACGACCGGCCGGTCCCGAAGGTCCGGGTGGCCGATTACGTCGAAAACGACAACGGCTACCAGCACCGGGTGGCGCGCTACCGCGAGACCATGCCGGACGGCAAGTCCTATTATGTTCTCGACCGCGAGATAGACGGTCTCAACGACAATACGCCGGTGTACACGGTGCCCGCCGGGCACTACTTCATGATGGGTGACAATCGCGACGATTCGGACGACAGCCGGGGCGTCGTCGGCTATCTTCCGGCCGAAAATCTGGTTGGCCGCGCCGAATTCAAATTTCTCTCGATCGATGACCGAAAAACGCATTTCTACACGTTCTGGAAGTGGCCGTCGGCCGTCCGCTGGGGCCGGTTCTTCAGCCACGTCGACTGAGCTGGAAGAACGCCTCGGGCATCTGTTTTCCGATAAGAAACTGCTGACCCGGGCGCTTACCCATGCCAGCGCCAGCGGGCCCAACTCCAACGAGCGGCTTGAATTCCTGGGCGACCGGGTACTGGGCCTGATCTGCGCCGAGCGGCTGCACGAGCTCTATCCCAAGGATGACGAAGGCGATCTGGCGCTGAAATTCAACCATTTGGTGCGGGCAGAAGCCTGCGCCGCCGCGGCCGAGGCGGCCGGGATGGCGGAATACCTGATCCTCGCCAAGTCCGAGGCGGGTTCGGGCGGCCGGCGCAAGCTGCAGATCCTGGCCGGCGCCTGCGAGGCGGTGATCGCCGCGCTCTACCTGGACGGTGGGATCGACGCGGCGAAAATCTTCATCCGCCGCTACTGGACCGAGGCGTTCGCTGCCCTCAACACCGAGATGCGCGACCCCAAGACCCGGCTGCAGGAATGGGCGCAGGGGCGGGGTGCCAAAGCGGCGCCGCCGGTCTACAAGGTGGTCGGCCGCGACGGTCCTGATCACGCCCCGGTGTTCTCGGTGGAGGTCTCCGTCCCGGGCAAGACACCAGAGGTCGGCACCGGCACCTCCAAGCGCGAGGCCGAGCAGGACGCCGCCCGCAAGATGCTGTCGAGTGTAGGAAAGCAAGTTTGAGCATCTGGCCGGGTACGACCCGGTCCCCCATGGTCCCGTTTGGCACTATGGTGGCGAGATGGATGGCTGGCTCGTTGGCTGGCCATAACGGAGAAGGATGAATATGACCCGCTGCGGTTTCACCGCCATCATCGGCGCCCCCAATGCGGGCAAGTCGACCCTGGTCAACGCCCTGGTCGGCACCAAGGTCGCCATCGTCAGCCCCAAGGTGCAGACCACCCGCACCAACGTGCGCGGCGTCGCCATGCGCGGCGACACCCAGATCGTGTTCGTCGACACGCCCGGCATCTTCCAGCCCAAGCGTCGTCTCGACCGGGCGATGGTCGCTGCTGCCTGGAGCGGGGCAGGCGATGCCGATGCCGTAGTGCATCTGGTCGATGCCGCCGAGATTACTGAGAAGCCGAAAGGCCATGCGGCGGCGGATACCGAATCGATTATCGAATCGTTGAAAACCGCGAATCGCAAAGTCGCGCTGGCGCTCAACAAGATCGACGCGATGGCTGTTGCGCAACTTCTGCCGCTGACCGAAAAGTTCAACACGGCAGGGGTTTACGAGGAAATCTTCATGATCTCCGCAAGGCGCGGTGATGGCCTCGATGTGCTCGGTAAGTGGTGCGAATCGAAGATGCCGGAGGGCCCGTTCCTCTATCCGCCCGATCAAGCCGCCGACATTCCTTCGCGTCTGCTCGCCGCCGAAATTACCCGCGAGAAGATCTATATGCGCCTTCAAGACGAGCTGCCGTACGCGACCGCGGTCGAGACCGAGAAGTGGGAAGAGCGCAAAGATGGCTCCGTCAAGATCGACCAGATCCTGTACGTCCAGCGCGACGGCCAGAAGGCGATCGTGCTTGGCAAAAAAGGCCAGATGATCAAAGACATCGGCGCCGCTTCTCGCAAGGAGCTGGAAGAAATCTTCGGCCGCCGCGTGCACCTGTTCCTGTTCGTCAAAGTCCGCGAGGACTGGGCCGACAAGCGCGAGCACTATCGTGAGATGGGTTTGGAGTTCCCGGAAGACAAATGATCTCCTGTTTCGTCATGGCCGGGCTCGACCCGGCCATCCAGGGTGCCGTTTGGCATAATGCCGGTGATGAGATGGATGGCCGGGTCAGGCCCGGCCATGACGGGTAAGGTTCGATGGAATGGCATGACGACGCCATCGTCTTGTCGGTTCGCCAGCATGGCGAGAGCGGGACTATTCTTGAGGTCCTGACGCGCACCCATGGCCGCCATATGGGTCTGGTCCGCGGCGGGCGGAAGATGAAGCCCGTCCTGCAGCCCGGCAACTCGATCCGCCTTCAGTGGCGAGCGCGTCTTCAGGAGCATCTCGGCAACTTCGCCTGCGAACTCGATACCGCCCGGGCTGGGGCGCTGATGGAAGGCCGCGAGGCGCTCGCCGGTCTCAACGCCTTTACCTCTGTGACCAATGCGACCGTTCCCGAACGGGCACCGCTGTACGAACCGGTCTTTGATGCCTCGACCATTCTGCTCGACACCATGATGGAAGATGGGCTTGCCCATTGGGGCGCGGTCTATGTCCGCTGGGAGGCGGGTCTGTTGGAGGCACTCGGCTTCGGCCTCGATCTCACCTCTTGTGCCGCGACCGGTGCGACCGAGGATCTTATCTATGTCTCGCCCAAGTCGGGGCGGGCGGTATCGGCCGCAGCAGGGAAGCCCTATGTCGGCCGTCTGTTCCCGTTGCCGCAGTTCCTGCTCGGCGCTGAAAACGAAGTAGGCGCTGACGACATTGCCGCCGGGCTCGCGCTGACCGGGCATTTTTTGTTCGATCGCGTCCTCAAGCCCAACGGAAAAGCTATGCCGTCCGCGCGCTTGCGCCTCGACTCTCTGGCCGGGCGCCAGGACGGCGAATCGAGATAAGTCTTGCGCCCGCTTTCCCCTCCCGGTTACGGGGTGGGGTCATTTTGCGTTGTCCATTAGGTCCCGTTGATGCCCACCACGCCCGCTGAAGACGATATCCGCCCCGAGAACCTCGCCAATGCCCTGAGTGAGCGCTATCTCGCTTATGCTCTGTCGACCATCACCCAGCGTGCGCTGCCCGATGTTCGTGACGGCTTGAAGCCGGTCCATCGCCGGCTGCTGTTCGCGATGCGGCACCTGAACCTCGATCCCAAGTCCGGGTTCAAGAAATGCGCCCGCATCGTCGGCGACGTCATCGGCAAGTATCACCCCCACGGCGACTCCGCGGTCTACGAGGCGATGGTGCGTCTGGCGCAGGACTTCGCGGTCCGCTACCCGCTGGTCGACGGCCAGGGCAATTTCGGCAACGTCGACGGCGATAGCGCCGCCGCGATGCGTTACACCGAATGCCGCATGACCGAAGCCGCCATAGCCTTGATGGACGGCCTCGACGAGGACTCGGTCGATTTCCGCCCGACCTATGATGGCTCCGAGGACGAGCCGGTGGTTATGCCCGCCGCATTCCCGAACCTGCTCGCGAACGGCTCGTCGGGCATCGCCGTCGGCATGGCGACCTCGATCCCGCCGCACAATCTCGGCGAGCTGTGCGCCGCCACCATCGAGCTGATCAAGAACCCCGGCGCGCGCGATGCCACCCTCTTGAAATACGTCAAAGGTCCCGACTTGCCGACCGGTGGCATCGTGGTCGACGGACCCGAGGTGATCGAGGAGGCCTACAGGACCGGCCGCGGCTCGTTCCGCGTCCGCGCCCGCTGGTTCAAGGAAGACGGCGCCCGCAATTCCTACCAGATCGTCATCGACCAGATCCCGTATCAGGTCCAGAAGGCCAAGCTGATCGAGCGCATCGCCGAACTGATCGAGCAGAAGAAAGTTCCGCTGCTCGACGACGTTCGCGACGAGTCCGCCGAAGACATCCGCATCGTCCTCATCCCCAAGACCCGGACGGTGGACGAGAACGTCCTGATGGAACAGCTGTTCCGCCAGTCGGACCTCGAGACCCGCATCCCGCTCAACATGAATGTGCTGGACAATGGTCTGGTACCGCGGGTGATGAGCCTCAAGGACGTGCTGCAGGCCTTCGTCAACCACCGCCACACCGTGCTGGAACGGCGCACCAAGTTCCGTCTCGGCAAGATCGCGGCGCGTTTGGAGGTGTTGGAAGGCTACCTGATCGCCTATCTGAACCTCGACAAGGTCATCAAGATCATCCGCACCGAGGACGAGCCCAAGCCCGTCCTGATGAAGACCTTCAAGCTGACCGACAATCAGGCCGAAGCGATCCTCAATATGCGGCTGCGCGCGTTGCGCAAGCTGGAGGAGATGCAGATCCGCGGCGAGCACAAGGATCTGTCGAAAGAGCAGAAGGGATTGAAGAAGCTGCTCGCCTCCGAAGAGCTGATCAAAGCCAAGCTGATCGAGCAGATGAAGGAGGTCGACGCCAAGTTTGGCCAGAAGACCGAGCTCGGCAAGCGCCGCACTCGCATCGCCGACAAGAAGCTGGTCGAGAAGGTGGAAGCCATCGCCGAAGAGGTGGTCGCCATCGAGACCTATGTCGAGCGCGAGCCGATCACCATCGTCTGCTCGCAGAAGGGCTGGCTGCGCTCGTTCAAGAACCACATCGAGCCGTCGGACAACATCAAGTATCGCGAAGGCGACCGCGAGCGGTTCTGGATTCATGCCGAGACCACCGACAAGCTGATGATGTTCTCGACCGACGGCCGCTTCTACACCCTCGATTGTTCGAAGCTGCCGGGCGGGCGCGGCAATGGCGAGGCCATCCGCACCTTCATCGATCTGGCGCCGGAAGCCGATCTGGTGACGGTGTTCGTGCACGTGCCCGGCCGCAAACTGTTCCTGGCGGCCACCACCGGCCACGGCTTCATCACCACCGAAGACGATGCGGTTGCCTCGACCAAGGCCGGCAAGCGGGTGATGAACGTCAAGATGCCGGGCGAGGTGGCGGTCTGCCGCTTCGTGACGGGCGATCACGTCGCTGTCGTCGGCGAGAACAAGCGCGGCCTCGACCTGCAGCGCAAGTTGCTGATTTTCCCGTTGAGCGACGTGCCGGAGCTGGCCAAGGGCCAGGGCGTCTATCTCCAGCGCTACAAGGACGGCGAACTGCTCGACGCCACCACCTTAACCTGGAAAGAAGGCCTGAATAGCGAGAACGGCAAGCACCACGCTCCCTCTGAACTCAAGGACTTCAAAGGCGAGCGTGCCAAAACCGGCCGCGTCCTGCCGAAGGGCTGGGCGAGAACAGGCAAGCTGGCGGCGGAGTAGTCGCACACGCATTGCGGGAATCGCCTTTGTCGCGTAGGCTGACGCTGAAGACAAAGGGGAGGTCCTCGTGGCAACGGTAACCCGTACGTCTTACATCAACGATGTTCGCAAACAGGCCGCTATAGTGGCCACCCACGGCGCCAAGCTAAAAGCGGCGGCACCAGAGCGGATCGCCAAAGCTGGCAAGCTGGTTCAGAAGCGTCGCGCGGCATCCGACGAAAGCGAACTCGACCAGCACGCTCACGCAGTTTCGCGGCTGCTGCACGAAGTGGCGTTTTATCCGCCGCATGACGTGCGCCGGGAAACGCCGGGATACAAAAAGGCCCACGCACACATGGTGCGCGATCTCGATCTGCCGTGCTTGGCCTGTGGTGTGCGCAACTCGACGCTGAAAGAGCCTGAGAAAAATCCGTTCGGCGCGGTGCAGATGGAAACGCATCACCACATCGTCGAATGGGCGATGGCCAATGCGATCGATCCCGCCAAGTTCAACACCCATGTCCTGCCGGGCCTGCTGCGCAAAAATCCGCAGAAATATGGGCCGTACAAGAATGGCATGACCAAGGAACAGATTCTGGCCTGGGTCGATCACGACGAGGACAATCTCTGGGTCCTATGCGACGTGCATCACCGCCACACCTTCGTCGGCATTCACGCCGTGACGTTCCCGATTTGGGGGCCGCAGGACATTCTCGACGACGAAATCATTGGCGACTATCTCGCGCAGTCGAAACAAAAAGCGGCGCCCAAGAAGGCTGCGAAGAAAACCGCCAAGAAGACGGTGAAAAAAGCCAAGCCGCATTAGAGTGTTGGCCACTTCGGGCTGATGCACTGGACTTCTTGTTGTTACCTTGGTACATTTGTACCAAACAGAACAGCGAGAGGGTCCTATGCGGCGAGTGCTTTCCGGTCTTTTGGCGTTGTCGGCGGCGCAAGCCGGTCCGGCTCTGGTGCATACCGAGCGCGCATTCGAATTCACCGCCAATGCTTCGATGGCGGTGGTGGCGCCGCTGTTCGGTGCCGACCGCGAGCGGGTTTGGGCCGAGGGTTGGTCGCCGCGGTTTGTCTGGCCGTCCGCGCCGCAAGACCGCGAGGGGATGGTGTTCACCGTCGATCACGATGGACGGACGGGATACTGGATCAACACGGCGTTCGACCTTCGCGCCGGCCGCATCCAATACGTCTACGTCGTACCCGAGCGGCTGGTGACGCGCATCAGTCTCACTTTGACGCCCCAGGTTGAAAACACGCATGTGCAGGTAACCTACGAACGCACCGCGCTGTCGCCCGACGCCAACGCCCAGGTCGAAACGCTGGCCGCCAGCGACGCGGCTGCAGGTCCGGAATGGGGCAAGGCGGTCAACGGATACCTCGCAAGCGCTGGGGACATGGCTGCCGGACCGCCGGGGCGTTAGAGTGCGTGGAGATTTCGATTTGGGGGGCTCCAGATGCGTGCGGTTTGGACGGCTGCGGCCATTCTATTTGCATCAACCATTCCTTCTTTCGCGGCCGACAAAGATCCGCTGCTCGATCATATGGCGGGCCGGTGGGTGCTGACGGGCACGATCGAAAATCAGCCGACCACCCACGACGTCACCGCCGAGTGGATTCTGCAGAACACCTATTTGCGTTTCACCGAAGTTGCGCGCGAGAAGGATGCCGCGGGCAAGCCGCTTTATGAGGCCGAAGTCCTGCTCGGCTACGACGCCGCCAAGAAGCGCTATGTCTGTTTCTGGTACGATATCACCGGTGTTGCCGGACCGGGTTCGGGAGGCACGGCTTCACGAGATGGTGATCGTTTGCCGTTCGTCTTCAAGAGCGCGTCGGGTGATTTTCACACCACCTTCGCCTATCAATCGGGCTCGGATAGCTGGACTGTGGCGATGGATGCCGACGTCAAGGGCAAGCTTGTTTCCTTCGCCCAGCTGACAATGAAGAAGGCCCCATGAACCGCGTTCTTTTCGCGCTTGCTGCCGTTCTGTTCGCACTCTTTCCCGCCGCCGCCGCGCCGCATGTCTCGCTGGTTCCGCTGAAGCCGAACCTTTATGTGGTCGAAGACACGTATTACGCCGCCGAGAACTCGATGGTGTATGTCGGCCGCGACCATGTCACGGTGATCGGCGCCACCTGGTCGCCCGAAACGGCCGCGCTGCTGGTTGCCGAAATCAAGAAGGTCACGCCCAAGCCGGTCACCGAAGTGATCGACCAGAACCACGATCTCGACCGTACCGGCGGCAACGCGTATTTCAAGCAGAAAGGTGCCAAGATCATCGCCATCCAGGCCACCAGCGATCTCCTCGCCAAGGAAGGCAAGGATCAGATTGCGGATACAAGGAAATTCGCGCCCGATTATCCCGACGTGCCGATCGTGCTGCCCGACACCATTGTCGGCAATGATTTCGCTCTGCAGGACGGCGCCGTGCGCGGCCTCTGGCTCGGCGCTTCGCACAAGCCTGACGACATCTTCGTCTGGTTTCCGAACGAAAAGGTGCTGTACGGCGGCTGTGCGCTGAAGCCGTTCCTCGGCAATACGGTCGGGGCTGATTTGGCTGAGTATCCGAAGACTTTGAACAGATTGAAGGCGCTCAATCTGCCGATCGAAACCATCGTGGCCGGACACGGCGCGGCGGTGCAAGGACCGGATTTGATCGACCGCTATCTCGGATTCCTGGCCGCATACAAGCCATGAAGGCGGCGCTCGCTCTTATCGCGTTTCTCTTGACGCCGGCGCTGGCCGAGCCGCCGTTCACGGTGGCGCCGCAGTTATTTGATACGTCGCGTCCCAACGATCTCGGCCTTAATCTGGCGCCGGGCGCGCGATCCCTCACTGTCTTCAAAGCAGGCGAGGGTACAGATCACTACGTCAATGGCGTGGCGCTGATCGGTTTCAAGGGCAAGCTCTACGCGCAGTGGCAATCGTCGGCCAAAGACGAGGACGCGCCCGATACGCACGTGGTTTATTCGGTAAGCCGCGATGGCACACATTGGTCGAAGCCGGTGTGGCTTTCTTCGAGCGGTGGTGCCATGACCACCAGCGGCGGCTGGTGGACGGACGGCAAAACCCTCACGGCGTATGTCAACACCTGGAATGCCGATTTCCGCACCGGCGGCACTGCCCGTTATCGTACCTCGACGGACGGCGTGCATTGGTCGGCACCGCAGCCGGTCACCGGTGTCGACGGCAAGCCGCTTCCTGGTGTCATTGAACAAGACCCGCACGCGCTGCAGGACGGGCGCATCGTCACCGCGTTCCATTTGCAGCCAGGCCTGATCGCAACGCCGTTTTATACCGATGATCGCAAGGGCCTCACAGGTTGGACGAAAGGGCAGATGCCCAATCTTCCGCGTACCGGCAGCGAAAGCCGCGAGCTGGAACCGTCGTGGTTTCGCCGCGCCGATGGCTGCCTCGTGATGGCGTTCCGCGATCAGGACAACACGTTCCGTCAACTTGCGTCGGAAAGCTGCGATCGCGGCGCGACGTGGACGACACCGGTCGTGACCGATATGCCCGATGCGCGACAGAAACAAAGCGCGGGAAATCTTCCCGACGGCACGGCGTTCATGGTTCACGCGCCGTCCGGCAACAAGCTGCGCAGTCCGCTGGTTCTGAGTTTGAGCAAGGATGGACGCGTGTTCGATCACGCTTATCTGTTGCGCGCCGGACCGCCGTCTGAGCCGCGTTATCCCGGTCTCTACAAGCGCGCCGGCTATCATTACCCGAAGAGCGTTGTATGGAACGGCGCGCTGTGGATCGGCTTTGCCGATGCCAAGGAAACCGTCGCCGTCGTGCGCGTTCCGGTAGGCGGTCTGCACTGACACCGGTAGACTATTTCTCAGTACAAGGACAATCGTCGCCGGTTTGTTAGCAATGCATTAGTTTTCCTGCGACAAACGCGCCCGGCGTAGTTGTACCGGATCCCAGCATTTCTGCGGCTTCTCACTATGGTTGCGCTAACTGACAGCGTTGCCTACGCAAAAACACCTAGTTGTTTGAACGTGCGGTGTTGTACCTACTACTGCGCATTGGACTGGGAGAGACGTAATGGACACAATGCCGATTACATCAGCTGCTCCGCAAACTGAACGCGAAACCTGGCAGAAAAACCGCACTGAAATCGACAAGCAGTGGGAAGCGGCGCTGCAGAGTGAAATCTCCGAGATGGTTCCGGCCAAGCTGCCGATCTCGACGCCGCCGATCCGCTACGCGGCCTGAATTATGCTTCGCCGATGGGCTCGGCATGGGCGACGATACGCCAAATGCCGGGCACGGCGGCGCGCAGACGCCGCTCGAGAGCATCGACGATTCCATGAATTTCCGCCACCGTGCGTTCGGGCGCCGTGCGGCAATGGAAGATGACAATCAATCCCTGCGCCGTCTGCCGCGCCCGCACGTTATGAATATCCGACAGCACGCCGTCTGCGGCCGCGGCCTTCTCCAGCGCCGCTGAAATTTCCTTCAAAGTTTCGCTATTGGCGTCTTCGCCGGCGATGGTGGCGTCCTGCAGCGGCTCGATATGGGTTTCGACTTCTGTTTCCTGGCCGAACTCCGACCGCATATCGATTTCGAGTTCCGAGGCGATGCGGTGCGCGTCGCTCAAGGCCAGCGTGCCGTCCACTTCCAGATCGAAACTGACCGACAGTTTCTCTCCGACCCGATGCGCGGTGATGTGATGGACCTGCGCGCCGTGGTTGGCGGCGATGATCTGGGCGCGCTGCTGGATGGTTTCTTCGTTGAGTTTCAGCGGATGGGTGGTGACCGTGATTTCCGCTTCGGACATGGCGGCGTGGATGGCTTCGGCGACGGCCTGTTTCAAGCTCAAGACTTTGCTCAGCGGCCAGCCGCGGCCGACCGCGACGTCGACATCGATAAAGAACACGCTGCCCGCCGGACGGATGCGCACGCGGCCGACGCCGGCCACACCCGGCACCTCGCGCACGATGGCCCGGACCCGGTCCGCCGCGCCTTCGGGAGCGGCATCGATCAAGGTATCGAAGGTGCGCCGTCCCAGCATCCAGCCGGCCCGGCAGACGAAAATCGAAACACCGATAGCCGCGATGGGGTCGCCGATCGGCCAGCCGAACGCCACGAACCCGAGGCCGACCAGCACGACGCTGGACGACAGCACGTCGGAGGAGAAGTGCAGGGCGTCGGCTTCGAGTGCCATGCTTTTGGTTCTCTCGGCGGTACGCTTCAGGGCGCGGGCGCGCGAAATGTCGATCACGATCGAGGCGATGATCACGCCGAACGACCACCAAGTCGCTTCGACTTCGATCTTCGGCGCCATCAGCCGGTGAATTGCTTCGTAGATGATCCAGATCGAGGTGAGGAACAACAGGACGGTTTCGCCCAGGGCGGCGACGGCTTCGATCTTGCCATGGCCATAGTGATGCTCGGCGTCGGCCGGCTTGTCGGACACGCGCACCGCCAAATAGGTCATGATGGTGGCGCCGAAGTCGAGGAGGCTATGCAGCCCTTCGGAAATCAGGCCCAGGCTGCCCGTCATCAGGCCGACGGAAAATTTGCCGATGGTCATGGCAAGGCTCGCCGCCATCGAGGAGATGGCGACGGTTTTCTTTTCTCGGGAAGCGTCGTGGGTCACGGGGAATCTCCGGGCAGGAGAGAGTTATATCGCGCCCGGAGCGGTTTTCGCTATTCTTCCAGATTGACGAGGATGCGTTTCAGCGTGGCTTCGAAGGCATCGATCTCGGCGTCGGAAATCTCGCGGTAGAATTGCTCGTTCATCGCCTGGGACACGTCTTCGTAGACCTGCCTCGTCTCGGCGGTTTTGGGCGTCAGTTCGACGGTAATCGAGCGGCGGTCCGCGTCGGAACGTACCCGGCGGACATCGCCCGAGGCTTCCAGCCGGTCGAGCGCATTGGTCAGGGTGGATTTGCCCAGCGAGACGCGCCGGGCCAGATCGTGGATCGGCATCGCTCCGTGCTGCCACAGCACGAACAGGATGCGGCCGTGGCCGGGATGGATGTCGATGCCGCGCTCGCGCAGCATGCGCGCGAATATGCGCCCCGCCGCCTGATTGATCTTGGCGATCAGAAAACCGCCCTGGCGCGCCGTGCTCATGGCGCCTCGATGGTGAAAGGTTTCGAGCCCCACCAGCCGCGGATTTCACTCGGCTTGAGGCGGATCACGACATAATCGGGATTGCCGGCGCCGTCGGGCCAATAGACCCGCCAGTCCTCGCTCCATAGCGCCCGCTTCAAATCGGGATCGTCGAGCACTTCCGCCTTGCCGCACAGCATCACGCCGCGGAACAGGAGCGGGCGGCTGTAATAGACCGAGATCCGCGGATCGGCGGTGATCTCGGCAATCTTGTCGGACGCCCGCGAGGTGGCGAGATAGACGGTGAAGTCGTCGGTCCGCGCCGTCCGGCTCGGCCCGCGGTAGCGCCAGCGCAGCCGCAGATTCACCAGCGCCCGCACCCGCGGTCCACCGGCCGACATGGTGGCCAGATAGACCGCGTGCGCGGCGTTCATCACTTTCAGCGCTTGGTGCTTGTCGACCATCAAAGTTTCTGTGGCAGCGGCTTGGTCAGCGACCAGTGAGTATTGACGATTCGCCAGTTGCCGTCTGTCTTGCGATAGACTTCGGTGCAATTCCAAAAGATTTCTTTCGCGGTACCGGCCCGCGAGACGTAGTGGAACGACAACACCGCCACGTCGCCCAGCACCTGAACGTTGGCGTTCGACATCACGCCGTGGTTCGTCTCGCCGTCGGCCGGAAATTTGGCGTAGTAGGCGGTCAGGGCGGGCAGACCGATCAGCGGGGCATCGAGCGCCGGATCCTGATAGACGACGTCGGGGGCCGAGATTTCGAGAAATCCCTTCACGTCTCCCTTGTCCGAACGGTCGAGCGCGGCGCGCTCCATGGCGATGATGGTGGCGGCAACGTCCGCCGCGGATGCGGGCGCGACGGCTGCGGCCAAGGCGACGGCGGCCATAATGAATTTGAGCATGAGAACCTTCCTTGATTGTTCGATGGAGTATAGTACGATATCGAACTAAATGACCTCAACTGTCCGTGATCGTGCTCGTGTGCGGCGTCCCGCCGCTGCGGCGCAACGCCAAGGCGAGATGCCGCGTTTCCCTATCAAGCCGCTGAAATGGCGACGATTTTCGCGCTTTCGCAGGGGCATCTGGGAGCCCCGGCTGAGATTGGTCGAAGCGTACTTCTAAATTAGAATAGTTCTTGAAAGGTGACAGATCGTCCGGAGGCCAAAATGATGTTCCATGACGCAAATGAATTCGAGACCCGCGCCCGCGAGGCGGAGCGACTGGCGTTTGCCACCCAGGATCCGATTTTGCGGGCCGACATCGAGGAGCTCGCCCGCATCTATCGCGACTACGCCGCCCACCTGCGCGACCGCCCCGGCCACGAAGACGACGCCGACTGGCGCAAGGCCGTGAACGGATAACTTTTCTGCCCCCACGCGCGAGGCGATGTTCGCATGGGCACTCAGAGCGTGGGGGAAGTCCGGCGAAGCCGGGAAGGGGGCTCGCGTCCACCCAAATGGTGAAGTTGGTACATTGGCGCGACCCGGGATCTACTCCAAAATCTGACTTGCGTTGAAGTGGGTCCCGGCGCGGCGCGCTTCTCCGCACTTCGTGCTTCGCAGCGCTTGGCCGGGATGACAATCTAGGCTAGGCGAGCACCCGCACTATCCGCCCAGGACCCACCCATGTGGCTTCTCTTTGCCTTTCTCGGACCGGTCGCGTGGGCGGTATCGGTTCACATCGACAAGTATCTCATCGACCGCTACTTCCCCGACAGCGACACCGCCGTGCTGATGCTGTTCACGGCGTTGGTCGGCATCGCCGCTCTGCCGGTGATCTGGTGGTTCGCGCCGGGCGTTCTGGCGCCGTCGCCGAAAGCCATCGCGGTGATGACGATCTCGGGCGTGATGTACATCGGCTCGATGCTGTTCTACCTCAGAGCCATTCAGAGCGAAGAGGCGTCGGTGGTGGCGCCGATGTTCCAGCTCACCACGATTTTCAGTTTCCTGCTGGCCTGGGCGATGCTCGGTGAAACCTTGACCCTGCGCGGTGCGGCCGGGGCGGTGCTCATCGTTGGCGGCGTGCTGTTCGTGTCGCTCGACGCCGATCTGCGCTTCAAGGGACTGAAGCTGTCGATCGTGTTCGGCATGGTGGCGTGCACCTTCATCCTGGCGCTCGCCAACGTGATCTTCAAATTCTACGCGGTGGAAGACGCGTTCTGGACCACGACGTTCTGGACCTTCGTGGGCGAGGGGCTGTTCGGCCTGGCGCTGCTGGCGATCGGGCGCATCCGCCGCCAGTTTGTCCATCTCATCCGCACCCACACCCACGCGCTTTTGGGCGTCAGCGGCGCCAACGAACTGATCAATCTCTGCGGCGGTTTGAGCGTGCGCTACGCCACCATGCTGGCGCCGGTGGCGCTGGTCTCGGCGGTGTCGTCGACCACCACGTTGTTCGTGGTCGCGTTCGGCGCCGCGCTGACGCTGCTGGCGCCGCATCTGTCGCGCGAGGACATTTCGCGCCGGGGCCTCATGCACAAGGGCATCGCCGCCGTGGTGGTGACGGTGGGCGTTCTATTGGCAGGGCACTAAGCTCAGGCGGTCACGTCGAGGATGTCGCCTTTTTTCTCGGTCTGATTTTTCAGGTTCTGTTCGATCTCGGCGTGCATCTGCTTCATAACCGCTTCGCGCTCTTCGGGCTTCATCGCCTTCAGCTTTTCTTCGTCGAGCTTGTGCGCCTTCAGCCAGTTCTCGACCATCCGCTCGGCGGGCGATTTCGCCATGTACTTTTTGAACGTCTCCGCGGCACTGGGCTGCTTCGCTTCGGTGCTGCCAACGAGATTGGTGTCGGATTTGTTCGCCGTACGGGTCAAACCGACGGATGCGGCATAATTGGTGGCACTGAAACTGCCGATACTGTCGACCATAAACTCCCCCTCTCTTTGCCGCGCGGGACCCGGAAGGAATTGCCTTCCGCGCCGGTTGTTGCCGGGCGGATAGGGCAGGATTTGCCGGATTTCCGGCCTTCCGAGGCCTTGCGGCGCTTGTCGTAATTTGTATCGCAAGGACCGCGCCAGCTAAGCGGAAGGCGGTGTGGCGGCAGAACCTCGGCGTGCCGGAGTTCCGCTCACTTCGCCTTTGGCGCCCCAAGACAAACGGCACGGACTCCGGTTATTGTGCCGTAATGAGACAGAGGGGTCTGGTGGCGGGCTTGAGGACGCTCAGCGTCCTCTATCTGCTGGGCGTATCGGCGCTCGGCTTCGGCCTTGCTTTGCAGGCGCATATGCCCCTGGCCGTCGGTGCCAAACAGGTGGCCGACGCCACTCCCGGAGCGCTCGTGAACGCGGCCGGCGCAGCCGACCACTTCGTGATCCAGCCCGTCTGGACTTGGACGGTGAAAACCACCTCGACACTCTGGGACCAAGCCGCGACCGAAGTCGCCCGCTGGATTGCACCGGCTGCTCCCAAAGTCGCGACCGTCAAACCGAAGCTGTCCGCGCCACCGAAACTGCGCCCTTCGCTTCCGACCGCCCCGAACCCGGTGGCCAAGGCCGCACCGGCGATGGAATTGGCGCAGCAGCCCGAAACCGAGAATGCGCCACTGCTGCCGGCGCCCGACGCGACGCCGCCGTCGGCCGGCGAGATCGCGCGCGTGCTCGATCACCTCAAGCTCAGCCTGACGCGCGAGCTCTACGATAATTTCGAGCTGTTTCTTTATGTCAGCAAAGCCGATCACGGCCCCTGGCATCAGCGCATGTTCGTCTTCGCCAAAGAGACCAGCGGCGACCTCAAGCTGACCTACAATTTCCCGGTCTCGACCGGCCGCGAAGTCCTGATGCCCAATCCCGACGGCACGCGGATGTGGAAGACCGACACGCCGACCGGTTATTTCCAGCTCGATCCCGAGCGCGTCTATCGCCGCTACACCTCGCAGCAATGGGGCCACAAGATGCCCTATGCGATGTTCTTCTCGTGGGAGAACGAGGGCCGCCAGACCGGCGTCGCGATTCACTCGGCGGTGGCTGAGGACGTCGCGCTATTGGGCAATCGCGCCAGCGCAGGCTGCGTCCGGCTGGCGCCGCAGAATGCCGAACTGTTGTTCCGCCTGATCAAGGCGAACTATCGCGGCTTGACCCCGCTGTTCGCCTACGACCGCCGCACCGCGACGATGTCGAAGGAAGGCCTTCTGATGCACGACAAGGAAGGCAAGCTGCGCTACGCTGAAGGCTACAAGGTGCTGGTGCTGATCGAGAACAAGGGCGGCGACGACGTCATCGCCGCGTTGTTCTGAGCAACATCTGCGCTAGAGTGGATGCTGCGTTGCTCAAGCGGGGAGGGGGGCTTGCCAGATTTGATCCCGTTTATTCTGTCGTGCTTGCCGGTCGCGATTTTCGCCGCCGTAATCATCATGGATCTCCGTTTCGGCGTTTGCCTGAACGGGTGGTGGCAGCGAAACCCCATCTATCGCGACGAGCAGCCCGCACGGTTCTGGACGCTTGAGGGCCTGATGATCGTGGTGGCCCTCTGTCTGGCGATCAGGCCCGCGCTCGAGCTTTGGGCGATACTGAACCCGTCGCGCTAGCTTTCCCGCCTGAGTTCATACATCACGATCGCCGTGGCGTTGGAGACGTTCAGGTTTTCGATCGCGGTGTTGATCGGGACGTAGGCGGCAACGACGTCATCGCCGCGTTGTTCTGAACCACGCTGTCATCCCGGACGCGCCCGAGGTGATTTTGCAATCTGGCATGCGGGCGCGATCCGGGATCCACCCGGAAATCTGACAGACGTTGAAGTGGGTCCCGGCTCTGCGCCCTTCTGCGCACTTTGTGCTTCGAAGCGCTTGGCCGGGATGACAAGTGTATTTAGCCTTCTCGCCTGAGTTCATACATCGCGATCGCGGCGGCGTTGGAGACGTTCAGGCTCTCCATCGCTTTGTCGATCGGCACGTACGCGGCGGCGTCGCAGTGTTCGCGCACCAGGCGACGGATGCCTGAGCCTTCCGAGCCCAGCACCAGCGCGATGTCGCCATTCTCGGCGGCTGCATCTTTCAGGGAGCTTTCGCCGTCGCCGGCCAGCGCGACGCGCCAGAAGCCGAGCTTCTCCAGCTCTTCCAGGGCACGCGAAATGTTGACAACACTGACAACCGGAATGATGTCGAGCGCGCCCGAGGCGGCTTTGGCCAAGGCGCCGGCTTCCGGCGGAGAATTGCGGTCCTGCACGACCACGGCGCTGACGCCGAATGCGGCCGCCGTGCGCAGGATGGCGCCGGCATTATGCGGATCGGAAATCTGGTCAAGCACCAGCACGATGCGGCGGCGCTCCGAGGGCTGCAGCACGTCGGCAAGATCGCGCCGGCCCAGGGACTCGCAGAGCAGGGCAATGCCCTGATGCACCGCGCCCGGCGGCAAGGTACGGGCGATGGTGTCGATGTCGCTCACTTCATAGCGCACCCGGTCGAGCAGCTTGGCGCCCACTTCTTCGGCGGCGCGTGCAGTTACCAGACAGCGCTTGACCTTGCGCTGCGGATTGCCAAGGGCCGCCTTGACGGCGTGCAAGCCGTAAAGCCAAAGACCGCCTTCGCCCCGTTCTGGGCGATGCGAGCGGGGACCTTTTGCGCCTTGCGGACGAGGACCCTGCGGTTTGGCGCCTTGCGGACGAGGACCCTGCGGTTTGGCACCTTGGGGGCGGGGGCCTTGCGGTTTAGCGCCCTGCGGGCGGGGACCTTGGGGTTTGGCGCCTTGCGGGCGAGGGCCGGACTTGGAGCCCTGGAATCGGGAAGTTTCGGACTTGTCGGAGCGGGGCCGGGATCCCCGGCGGTCATTCTTAGGCATGGCGCGCGTATATATAGGACTGTAGCGGAAAGTATGCAGGAATTCAGTCCTAATTCACCCGGTACGTTAACTATTGGGGCTAGCCCGGGGTTGTCAAAAGGGGAGAGGGAAGGCACTTTGCGGGACAGATTCCCGCGGGAAGCAAAATTCGGCTTTCCCCGCGTTAGTGAGCTATTGACACACTTAAGCGTTTGACCAATAACCCCCAATCCGCAGCGCGACTCCCGGAGGCATAAACAGCGTTCTACCCTGATGGG
Source organism: Alphaproteobacteria bacterium (assembly GCA_023259375.1). Taxonomy (GTDB): domain Bacteria; phylum Pseudomonadota; class Alphaproteobacteria; order Micropepsales; family Micropepsaceae; genus Rhizomicrobium. The sequence continues at coordinate 17,008 of JAHFQC010000027.1, read as the reverse complement.
CGGGCGAGACTTACACGTCGCCGTCCATCTTAAGTCATTGAATTCAGTTATGGGGGAGTGTCCCGAGCGGCAAAGGGGGCGGACTGTAAATCCGCTGGCTAAGCCTTCGTTGGTTCGAGTCCAACCTCCCCCACCAGTTTCCGGGTAGAATGAATGCCAATGGGGCCGTCGCTGCGAAGGCTGAAAAGCCGGAGGTGGTCGTAAGTTTTATTGGTAGCGAAAAAGGAGTCGAACAGGCGGGTGTAGCTCAATGGTAGAGCAACAGCCTTCCAAGCTGATGACGAGGGTTCGATTCCCTTCACCCGCTCCAGCCCTTGCCGCGGAATGCGGCTTCGGCTCGGCAAGCCGCCCCGATAGAGCGGTAAAGGCTGTCGCGCTGTAGCCGGAAGGCGAGGGCGGGTCGGCTGAGTAGAGGCAAAGGACTTTCCCGCATCTGCGGGCTTGAAGAGACAAAGGGCACGACGATGGCGAAGGCCAAATTTGAGCGGACGAAGCCGCACTGCAACATCGGGACGATCGGCCATGTGGACCATGGCAAGACGACCTTGACGGCTGCGATCACGAAGATCCTGGCGGAGTCGGGCAAGGCCCAGTTCACGGCCTATGATCAGATCGACAAGGCGCCGGAAGAGAAGGCGCGCGGCATCACCATCAACACGGCGCACGTGGAGTACGAGACGGAGAACCGTCACTATGCTCACGTCGACTGCCCCGGCCACGCGGACTATGTGAAGAACATGATCACCGGCGCGGCGCAGATGGACGGCGCGATCCTGGTGGTTTCGGCGGCCGACGGCCCGATGCCGCAGACCCGCGAGCACATTCTGCTTGCCCGTCAGGTCGGCGTTCCGGCGCTGGTCGTGTACATGAACAAGTGCGACATGGTCGACGATCCGGAATTGCTGGATCTGGTCGAGATGGAAGTTCGCGAGCTGCTGTCGTCCTACGAATTCCCGGGCGACAAGATTCCGATCGTGCGCGGTTCGGCGCTGGTTGCGCTGGAAGACGGCGACCCGAAGCTGGGCCGGGATTCGATCCTGGAGCTGATGAAGGAAGTCGATGCGTTCATTCCGCAGCCGACGCGTCCGCTGGAACTGCCGTTCCTGATGCCGATCGAAGACGTGTTCACGATCTCCGGCCGCGGTACCGTGGTGACGGGCCGTGTCGAGCGTGGCGTTGTGAAGGTTGGCGAGACGGTGGAAATCGTCGGCATTCGTCCGACTTCGTCGACGACGGTGACCGGCGTTGAGATGTTCCGCAAGCTGCTCGATCAGGGCCAGGCTGGCGACAACATCGGCGCGCTGCTGCGCGGCATCGACCGTACCGGTGTCGAGCGCGGTCAGGTTCTGGCGAAGCCCGGTTCGATCACGCCGCACACCAACTTCACCGGTTCGGTGTACGTGCTGACGAAGGACGAGGGCGGCCGTCATACGCCGTTCTTCGCGAACTATCGTCCGCAGTTCTACTTCCGCACGACGGACGTGACGGGCATCGTGAAGCTGCCGGAAGGCACCGAGATGGTGATGCCTGGCGACAACGTGAATATCGAAGTCGAGCTGATTCAGCCGATCGCGATGGAAGAAAAGCTGCGCTTCGCCATCCGCGAAGGCGGCCGGACCGTCGGGTCGGGCGTCGTCGCCAAGATTATTAAGTGATTTGATGGCCGGGTCGCGTTGGTGCTGCCCGGCCATGACTTTTTGTGTAGGAGTGTAGCTCAGTTGGTAGAGCGGCGGTCTCCAAAACCGTAGGCCGAGGGTTCGAATCCTTCCACTCCTGCCATTTTTTCGAAGGACGGAAATGGCCGATACGACGAAAAAGACTGCAGACGCCGCGGGCGGCACTCAGCTGCCGGCTCCGGTGCATCGTCGTGGCGGGCTGCTCTCGCTGTACGGCGAAACCGTACGCGAAATGAAGAAGGTCACGTGGCCGACCTGGAAAGAGACCAAGTGGACCACCGTGATGGTCTTCTTCATGGTCTTGTTGACGGTCATTTTTTTCTTTGTCGTCGACACGGTGCTCGCCCTTGGCGAACGCCTGTTGATCGGCGCAGTGGGCTGATGGCCCAGGTGAACGGATGAGCGAAGCAGGCACCATGTCGGACGCCAAGTGGTACATTGTCCATACCTATTCGAACTTCGAAAAGAAGGTGTCGGAGGAGATCAAGCGCCAGGCTGAACAGCAGGGCCTTTCCGATCTCATCGAGGAAGTCCTCGTTCCGACCGAAGAGGTTTTGGAAGTTCGCCGCGGCCAGAAGGTCAATGCCGAGCGCAAGTTCCTGCCCGGCTATGTGCTGGTGCGCGCCAGGCTGACCGACGAGGCCTATCACCTGATCAAGAACGTGGCCAAGGTCACGGGCTTCCTCGGGCAGAACAACAAGCCGATGCCGCTGCGCCAGGGCGAAGTCGATCGCATCCTGCATCAGGTCACCGAGAGCGCCGACAAGCCGAAGTCGACCGTTACGTTCGAGGTTGGCGAGCAGGTCAAGGTGGCCGACGGCCCGTTCACGTCGTTCAACGGCACGGTGGAAGAGGTCGACGAAGACCGTTCGCGCCTCAAGGTTGCCGTGTCGATCTTCGGCCGCGCCACGCCGGTCGAACTGGAATTCACGCAGGTCGAAAAGATCTGATCTGCGGCTAGCGCGGGAGGGGCGGCCAAGCCCCGATTGCACCGCAAACCGCTAAGGAGGCGGACACAAAGTGGCAAAGAAAATTGTAGGGTACATCAAACTTCAGGTGCCGGCCGGCTCGGCCAATCCGTCGCCGCCGATCGGTCCCGCGCTCGGTCAGCGCGGACTGAACATCATGGAATTCTGCAAAGGCTTCAACGCCAAAACGCAGGAAATGGAAAAGGGCATGCCGATTCCGGTGAATATCACCGTGTTCTCGGACAAGTCCTTCACCTTTGAGATGAAGACGCCGCCGGCGTCCTATTTCCTGAAGAAGGCCGCCAAGCTGCAGTCCGCCTCGAAGGCGCCAGGCCGCGATTGGGTCGGCTCCGTCACCAAAGCACAGGTCCGCGAAATCGCCCAGGCGAAGATGAAAGACCTCAACGCCAACGACGTCGAGAACGCCATGCTCCTCATTGAGGGTTCGGCGCGTTCGATGGGCATCCGGGTGGTGGAGTAAGAACCGATGGCCAAGATCTCCAAGCGTTTCAAGAAGGCCGTCGAAGGCGTTGACGCCAACAAGGCCTATGTCGTCGATGAAGCCGTGAAGCTCATCAAGTCGCGCGCCACTGCCAAGTTCGACGAGACCATCGAGATTTCGATGAACCTCGGCGTCGATCCGCGTCATGCCGACCAGATGGTCCGTGGCGTCGTCGCGCTGCCGGCGGGCACCGGCCGCACCGTGCGCGTCGCCGTGTTCGCCAAGGGCCCCAAGGCTGATGAAGCCAAGGCTGCTGGTGCCGATCTCGTCGGTGCCGAAGAAATTGCCGAGCAGGTGCAGAAGGGCGAAATCAACTTCGACCGCTGCATCGCGACCCCCGATATGATGGGCATGGTCGGCCGTCTGGCGAAGGTGTTGGGCCCGCGCGGCCTGATGCCGAACCCGAAGGTCGGTACCGTGACCATGGACGTCAAGACGGCGATCAAGAACGCCAAGGGCGGCGCGGTCGAGTTTCGCGTCGAGAAGGCGGGCATCGTGCAGGCCGGTATCGGCAAGGCCTCGTTCACCGAGGATGCCATCACCGCCAACGTCAAGGCGTTCGTCGACAGCGTCGTCAAGGCCAAGCCGCTCGGCGCCAAGGGCACTTATGTGAAGAAGATCTCCATCAGCTCGACCATGGGCCCCGGCGTGAAGATCGCGCTGGCCTCGGTCAACGCTGGCGGCGGCGAAGGCTAAGGTATTTTGAGTTTCCGGCCGGCGATGGCTGGAAAACCTGTCCGAGACCACTGGGGCCTCACGGCTTAAACATCCCAGCGCAGACGGGGTTCGGGTTTGAACCCTGGGGCAGGAGTAGCAACAGGGCGGTGCACGGATCGCCACGTGTACCGGTTGTTCGGTGATTTTTCCCTTAATTCGGGAAATCTGCCGAGAAGGAGAGCACAGTGGAGAAAGCCAAGAAGGCGGAGGTCGTCGAAGAGCTGAAAGGCGTCTTTGCGGAATCCGGCTCCGTGGTTGTCGCCCACTACACCGGTCTGACGGTGGCCCAATTGAGCGTCCTTCGCGCGCGTGCGCGCAAAGAAGGAGTGACGTTCAAGGTGGCCAAGAACCGTCTGGCCATGCGTGCGCTTCAGGGAACGCCGATCGAAGGCATTTCCCATCTCTTCAAAGGTCCGACCGGTATTGCGTTCAGCAAGGACCCGGTCGCGGCTTCGAAGGTGCTGGTGAACTATGCCAAGGACAACGCCAAGCTTGTTGTGCTGGGCGGATCGGTGGGATCGACGACTTTGGACGCGAAGGGCGTGGAAGCCCTTTCGACCTTGCCGTCGCTTGACGAGCTGAGAGGCAAACTGATCGGCCTCATCCAGGCTCCGGCTACCAAAATCGCGGGCGTCATTGCGGCGCCGGCAGGTCAGCTGGCCAGGGTTATCGGCGCGTATTCCCAAAAAGGCGAAGCGGCGTAAGCGACAACCGACATCAACATTCAAACCCGAAACACGACACAAGGAATTCAAGAAATGGCGAATATCGAACAGTTGGTCAACGATCTGTCGGCCCTGACCGTCCTCGAGGCGGCTGAGCTGGCGAAGGCCCTCGAAGAAAAGTGGGGCGTCTCGGCTGCGGCTCCGGTCGCGGTTGCGGCGGCTGGCCCGGCGGCGGCTGCTGCTCCGGCGGCTGAGAAGACCGAATTCACCGTCGTCCTGGCTGCGGCCGGCGACAAGAAGATCAACGTGATCAAGGAAATCCGCGCGATCACCGGACTCGGCCTGAAGGAAGCCAAAGACCTCGTCGAAGGCGCCCCGAAGGACGTGAAGGCGGACATTCCGAAGGCGGAAGCCGAAAAGATCAAGAAGCAGCTCGAAGACGCCGGTGCCAAGGTCGAGCTGAAGTAAGGAGGCGGCGCGGCTTGAAAAACCGCGATCGCGTGCATATTTCGTTCACACACTGCTCTTCCGGGTCGGGGAACCGACCCGGAAGAGGCGGTGATTTTCGCTTAAACGGTGCTGCCATTTACTAATTTGGCGGAATCGAGAGTTCTAGCCCGGCCCGGGGCGTCTTTTCCGGGTTGGTATCGCCCTGGCTAGGCGGGATTGTCGGAAAGTAAGGATCGGCGGGATGGCTCTTTCATTCACGGGACGCAAGCGGCTTCGCAAATATTTCGGCAAGATGGCCGAAATCGCGGAAATGCCCAATCTCATCGAGGTCCAAAAGACCTCCTATGACCAGTTCCTTCAGGTGAACAAGCCGGAAAGCGGCACGCGGCATGACGAAGGTCTGCAGGCGGTGTTCGCATCGGTGTTCCCGATCCAGGACTTCTCCGAGACGTCGCGTCTGGAATACGTCGACTATTACTTCGAAGAACCGAAGTATGACGTCGAGGAATGCCAGCAGCGTTCGATGACGTTCGCGGCACCGTTGAAGGTGACGTTGCGTCTCATCGTGTTCGATGTGGACGAGGAAACGGGCGCGAAGTCGGTCAAGGACATCAAGGAACAGGACGTCTATATGGGCGACGTTCCGTTCATGACCGAGAACGGCACCTTCGTCGTCAACGGCACGGAACGCGTCATCGTCAGCCAGATGCACCGTTCGCCGGGCGTGTTCTTCGATCACGATAAGGGCAAGACCCATTCGTCGGGCAAGCTCTTGTTCGCCGCGCGCGTCATCCCGTACCGCGGCTCGTGGCTCGACTTCGAATTCGACGCCAAGGACATCATCCATGTCCGCATCGACCGTCGCCGCAAGCTGCCGGTGACGACGCTGCTCTATGCCCTCGGCTTGGATCAGGAACAGATCCTCGAGCACTTCTACACCAAGATCGCCTTCAAGCGTCTCAAGGACGGCTCCTGGACCACGCCGGTCGAGCCCGCTTGGATGAAGAACGCGAAGACCAATTCCGAATGGAAGAACGCCAAGGGCGGCGAAGTGCTGGTCGAAGCCGGCGGCAAGGTCACGGTGCGCGGCCTCAAGAAGTGGCAGGACGAGGGCATCAAGAACATCGCTCTTGGCGTTGAGGAATTGCTCGGCCGCTTCTCGGCGCTCGACATGGTCAACCCGGAAACGGGCGAGATCTTCGTCGAAGCCGGCGAAGAACTGACGGCGGAGAATCTCGAACAGCTGGCCGACAACGGCTTCGACGAAATCGAAGTCATCAATGTCGACGGCGTTTCGATCGGCGCCTACATCCGCAACACCATGGCGGTGGACAAGAACCACAGCCGTGAGCAGGCCCTGATCGACATCTATCGCGTCATGCGCCCTGGCGAACCGCCGACGCTCGACACCGCTGAGACCCTGTTCGGTCAGCTGTTCTTCGACTCCGAGCGTTACGACCTGTCGGCCGTCGGTCGCGTCAAGATGAACATGCGCCTCAGCCTGGATGCGCCCGATACCATGCGCGTCCTGCGCAAGGAGGACATCCTCTCGATCGTCAAGGCGCTCGCCGAACTGCGCGACGGCCGTGGCGAAATCGACGACATCGACAACCTCGGCAACCGCCGCGTCCGTTCGGTCGGCGAGTTGATGGAGAACCAGTTCCGCATCGGCCTGTTGCGCATGGAACGCGCGATCAAGGAACGCATGAGCGCCGTCGATATCGACACGGTCATGCCGCACGACTTGATCAACGCCAAGCCCGTCGCTGCTGCCGTCCGCGAGTTCTTCGGTTCCTCGCAGCTGTCGCAGTTCATGGACCAGACCAACCCGCTGTCGGAAGTCACCCACAAGCGCCGCATGTCGGCCCTTGGGCCGGGCGGCTTGACCCGTGAGCGTGCCGGCTTCGAAGTCCGCGACGTGCATCCGACCCACTACGGCCGTATCTGCCCGATCGAAACGCCGGAAGGCCCGAACATCGGTCTGATCAACTCGCTGGCGACGTACGCCCGCGTCAACAAGTACGGCTTCATCGAGAGCCCGTACCGCCGCGTGCACAACAAGCACCTGACGGACGAGGTGGTCTATCTGTCGGCGATGGAAGAGGCGAAGTACACGATCGCCCAGGCCAACGCGCAGATCGACAGCCGTGGCCGCATCACCGACGAACTGGTGTCCTGCCGCCATCACGGCGACTACGTGATGACGACGCCGGACCAGGTCGACTTCATCGACGTGTCGCCGAAGCAGTTGGTGTCGGTCGCCGCCGCGCTGGTGCCGTTCCTCGAGAACGACGACGCCAACCGCGCACTGATGGGCGCCAACATGCAACGTCAGGCCGTGCCGCTGTTGCAGCCGGAAGCGCCACTGGTCGGCACCGGTCTCGAAGACACGGTCGCGCGCGACTCCGGTTCGGCGATTTCCGCCCGCCGCGCCGGCATCGTCGATCAGGTCGATGCGACCCGTATCGTCATCCGCGCCACGGAGGAAAACGATCCCTCCAAGCCGGGCATCGACATCTATCGCTTGAAGAAGTTCCAGCGCTCGAACCAGTCGACCTGCATCACGCAGCGTCCGCTGGTGAAGGTGGGCGATCACGTGGCGAAGAAGGACATCATCGCCGACGGTCCGTCGACCGAGCTGGGCGATCTCGCTCTCGGCAAGAATGCGCTCGTCGCCTTCATGCCGTGGAACGGCTACAACTACGAGGACTCGATCCTCATCTCCGAGCGTATCGTGCGCGACGACGTCTTCACCTCGATCCACATCGAGGAATTCGAGACGATGGCCCGCGACACCAAGCTGGGTCCTGAGGAAATCACGCGCGACATTCCGAACGTCGGCGAAGAAAACCTCAAGAACCTCGACGAAGCCGGCATCGTTTACATTGGTGCCGAGGTCAACGCGGGCGACATTCTGGTGGGTAAGGTGACACCGAAAGGTGAAACCCCGATGACACCGGAAGAAAAGCTCCTGCGCGCCATCTTCGGCGAAAAGGCTGCCGACGTGCGCGACACGTCCTTGCGCGTTCCGCCGGGCGTCACCGGCACGATCGTGGAAGTGCGCGTGTTCAACCGTCACGGCGTCGACAAGGACCAGCGCGCGCTGGCGATCGAACGGGCCGAAGAAGAACGTCTGGCGGAGGACCGCGACGACGAGTTGTCGATCCTCGAGCGCAGCATCTTCTCGCGTCTCGCCGATCTTCTGCGCGACAAGACCGCGGCATCGGGCCCGAAGAACATGGCGCCCGATACCAAGGTCACCCAGGAAGTGCTGGACACCATTCCGAAGCACCAGTGGTGGCAGATCGGTCTTCGCGCCGACAAGGCGATGGGCGAAATCGAAGCGCTGCGCAAGCAGTACGACGAGTCCAAGGCCCGCCTCGACAAGCGCTTCGCCGACAAGGTCGAAAAGCTGCGTCGCGGCGACGAACTCGCCCCCGGCGTGATGAAGATGGTCAAGGTGTTCGTCGCGGTGAAGCGCAAGCTGCAACCGGGCGACAAGATGGCCGGCCGTCACGGCAACAAGGGCGTGATCAGCCGCATTCTGCCGATCGAAGACATGCCGTACCTGGAAGACGGTACCGCGGTCGATCTCGTGCTCAACCCGCTGGGCGTGCCGTCGCGCATGAACGTCGGGCAAATTCTCGAGACGCACCTCGGCTGGGCTTGCGCCGGCATGGGCAAGAAAGTCGGCGAGATGCTCGACAAGGTGAAGAAGGACGGCAAGGTCGAACCGCTGCGCCGCTACCTGAAGCACATCTACGGCACCGACGAACAGCTCGCTGAGCTGGACGATCAGGGCATCGTGGAGATGTCGGAGAACCTGCGTCCGGGCGTTCCGATCGCCACCCCGGTGTTCGACGGCGCCAAGGAGCCCGACATTGTCGACGCTCTGCGCGAAGCCGGTCTGGCGGAAAGCGGCCAGTCGACGTTGTACGACGGTCGTACCGGCGAATCCTTCAAGCGCAAGGTCACGGTCGGCATCATCTACATGCTGAAGCTGCATCACCTGGTCGACGACAAGATCCATGCCCGTTCGATCGGCCCGTACTCGCTCGTCACCCAGCAGCCGTTGGGCGGCAAGGCGCAGTTCGGCGGCCAACGCTTCGGCGAAATGGAGGTGTGGGCCCTCGAGGCCTACGGCGCCGCTTACACGTTGCAGGAAATCCTGACCGTGAAGTCGGACGACGTCGCCGGCCGCACCAAGGTGTACGAGGCGATTGTCCGCGGCGAAGACACGTTCGAAGCCGGTATTCCGGAAAGCTTCAACGTGCTCGTCAAGGAAATGCGCTCGCTCGGCCTGAACGTCGAGCTGGTGAACGGATAGACGATGTGAGGCCCCGCGCGCTTCGGCAAGCCCGGCGCGCGGCGGTCTGGTGAGGGCCTTCTCCCTGGGCAAGTCGAGGGGGGAGGGTGGCAATGACGGAAGCGACGCTTACTCGCAAAGAGAGCCCAAATGAACCAAGAGCTGATGAACGTCTTCTCGGCCGGCAAGGAAGTTCCGACTTTCGACCGGATCAAGATTTCACTGGCGAGCCCCGAGCAGATTCTGCGCTGGAGCCACGGCGAAATCAAAAAGCCGGAGACGATCAACTACCGCACCTTCAAACCCGAACGTGACGGCTTGTTCTGCGCCCGCATCTTCGGACCGGTGAAGGATTACGAGTGCTTGTGCGGCAAGTACAAGCGCATGAAGTACAAGGGCATCGTCTGCGAAAAGTGCGGCGTCGAAGTTACCGTGCAGAAGGTCCGTCGCGACCGCATGGGCCACATTGAGCTGGCCTCGCCGGTGGCGCACATCTGGTTCCTGAAGTCGCTGCCGTCGCGCATCGGTTTGATGCTCGACATGACGCTGAAGGATCTCGAGCGCGTCCTCTATTTCGAGAACTACATCGTCATCGAGCCCGGCCTGACCCCGCTCAAGGAGCGTCAGCTCCTGTCGGAAGACGAGTTCTATAAGGCCCAGGACGAATACGGCAACGACAGCTTCACCGCCATGATCGGCGCCGAAGCCATTCGCACGCTGCTGCAGGCGATCGACCTGCAGAAGCTGGCCAGCGACCTGCGCGCCGAAATCGCCACCTGCAACGGCGGCGAGAAGCCGAAGAAGCTGGTCAAGCGCCTCAAGGTCGTCGAAGCCTTCATCGATTCCGGCAACCGTCCGGAATGGATGATCATGACCGTGATCCCGGTCATTCCGCCGGAACTGCGCCCGCTGGTTCCGCTGGACGGCGGCCGCTTTGCGACCTCGGACCTCAACGACCTTTATCGCCGCGTCATCAACCGCAACAACCGTTTGAAGCGGCTGATCGAGCTCAAGGCGCCGGACATCATCGTGCGCAACGAAAAGCGCATGCTGCAGGAAGCCGTCGACGCGTTGTTCGACAACGGCCGCCGCGGCCGCGTCATCACCGGCGCCAACAAGCGTCCGCTGAAGTCGCTGTCCGACATGCTGAAAGGCAAGCAGGGCCGCTTCCGTCAGAACCTCCTCGGCAAGCGCGTCGACTATTCCGGCCGTTCGGTGATCACCGTCGGTCCGGAACTGAAACTGCATCAGTGCGGCCTGCCGAAGAAGATGGCGCTCGAACTGTTCAAGCCGTTCATCTATGCGCGGCTTGAGGCCAAGGGCTTCAGCCAGACGGTCAAGCAGTCCAAGAAGCTGGTCGAGAAAGAGAAGCCGGAAGTCTGGGATATCCTCGAAGAGGTGATCCGCGAGCATCCGGTGATGCTGAACCGCGCTCCGACGCTCCACCGCTTGGGCATTCAGGCGTTCGAGCCGATCCTGATCGAAGGCAAGGCGATCCAGCTGCATCCGCTGGTCTGCACCGCCTTCAACGCGGACTTCGACGGCGACCAAATGGCCGTGCACGTCCCGCTGAGCCTCGAGGCCCAGCTGGAAGCGCGCGTCTTGATGATGTCGACCAACAACATCCTCAGCCCCGCCAACGGCAAGCCGATCATCGTGCCGACGCAGGACATCATTCTCGGTCTCTACTACATCAGCCAGGATCGCGTCGGCGAGCCGGGCGAGGGCATGGCCCTCAACGATATGGGCGAGATCGAGCACGCGATGTTCTCGGGCGCGATCACGGTTCACACCAAGATCAAGACCCGCTTCCACACCGTCGATGCCGAAGGCAAGCCGGTCACCCTGCGTGTCGAGACAACGCCGGGCCGCATGATGATTGCGCAGCATTTGCCGCGCCATCCCAAGATCCCGTTCTCGCTGGTCAACCGCTTGCTGCGTAAGCAGGAAGTCTCGCAGATCATCGACGAGGTCTATCGTCATTGTGGTCAGAAGGAGACGGTGCTGTTCGCCGACGGCATCATGGGTCTCGGCTACAAGGAAGCCTGCAAGGCCGGCATCTCGTTCGGCAAGGACGACATGGTCGTGCCGCCGAACAAGGAAAAGCTGATCGAAACCACCCGCCATAAGGTGAAGGAGTTCGAGCAGCAGTACCTCGACGGTCTGACCACCGACAAGGAAAAGTACAACCTCGTCGTCGACGCCTGGTCGAAGTGCACCGATCAGGTCGCTGCCGAAATGATGAAGGAAATCTCCGAGCCGCGTGTTGATGAGACGGGCCGGACGGAGGAGATGAACTCCATCTACATGATGAGCCACTCGGGCGCCCGCGGTTCGCCGCAGCAGATGAAGCAGCTCGCCGGCATGCGCGGCCTGATGGCCCGTCCTGACGGCTCGATCATCGAAACCCCGATCTTGTCGAACTTCAAGGAAGGCCTCACCGTTCTCGAGTACTTCAACTCGACCCACGGTGCCCGTAAGGGTCTGGCTGACACCGCCTTGAAGACCGCGAACTCGGGTTACCTCACCCGCCGTCTGGTCGACGTGGCCAACGACTGCATCATCACCGCGGAAGATTGCGGCACCAAGCACGGCGTGTTCGTGCAGGCCGAAATCGACGGCGGCACCGTGGTGGCGTCGCTGACCGAACGCATCCTCGGCCGTACCACCGCTGAAGACGTGAAGCACCCGGACACCGGCGAGATCATCGTCAAGCGGAACAAGGAAATCACCGAGGTTCTCGCCGAGAAGATCGAAGCGGCGCACATCCAGAAGGTGCGCGTGCGCTCGGTGCTGTCGTGCGAGATGAAGGACGGCGTCTGCGGCAAGTGCTACGGCCGCGATCTGGCCCGCGGCACGCCGGTGAACATCGGCGAAGCGGTCGGTGTTATCGCCGCCCAGTCGATCGGCGAGCCGGGTACCCAGCTCACCATGCGTACCTTCCACATCGGCGGCGCCGCCCAGGTTTCGGGCTCGTCGAAGTCGGAAGCGAGCTATGACGGCATCGTGAAGATCGTCAACCGCAACGTGGTCAAGAACTCGGAAGGCGAGTTGGTGGCCATGGGCCGCAACATGCAGATCCAGATTCTGGATCCGAAGGGGGCGGAGCGGGCGACCTACCGCGTCATCTACGGCGCGCGTCTGAAGGTCGACGACGGGACTGAGGTCAAGCGCGGCGACAAGCTCGCCGAGTGGAACCCGAACGCCCTGCCGGTGATGACCGACACCGACGGTATCGTCCGTTTCGAAGACCTGATCTCGGGCGTGACCTTCAAGGAAGTGTCCGACGAAAAGACCGGCGTGACCAACCGCGTCGTCATCGACGCCCGCGGCTCGGGCTCGAAGGCGCAGGAAATCCGTCCGTCGATCGTGGTGGTCGATGCCGACGGCAAGGTGATCCACGTCCCGAACGTGGGCGATGCCCGTTATCCGTTGTCCGTCGACGCCATTCTGTCGGTGGAAGACGGCAACACGGTCCGCGCCGGTGACGTTCTGGCCCGTATCCCGACCGAAGGCGCCAAGACCCGTGACATCACCGGCGGTCTGCCGCGCGTCGCGGAATTGTTCGAAGCCCGCAAGCCGAAGGACCAGGCGGTTCTGGCCGAGGACGACGGCTTTGTCGAATTCGGCAAGGACTACAAGAACAAGCGCCGCGTCATCATCAAGCCGAAGAACGAGAAACTCGACCCGATCGAATACCTGATCCCCAAGGGCCGCCACATCAGCGTGCGCGAGGGCGATTACATCGAGAAGGGCGATTACATCGTCGAAGGCAATCCGTCGCCGCACGACATCCTGCGCATCAAGGGCGTTGAGGAACTCTCGACCTACCTGGTGAAGGAAATTCAGGACGTCTACCGGCTGCAGGGCGTGAAGATCAACGACAAGCACATCGAAGTGATCTGCCGCCAGATGATGCAGAAGCTGGAGATCATCGACGGCGGCGACACCACGCTGCTCGCCGGCGAACAGGTCGACATGCTGGAGCTCGACGAAGCCAACAAGAAGGCGGCCGAGAATAGCGGCCGTCCGGCTACCGGTCGTCCGGTTCTCTTGGGCATCACCAAGGCATCGCTGCAGACCCGTTCGGTGTTCTCGGCGGCGTCGTTCCAGGAAACCACCCGCGTCCTCACCGAAGCTGCGGTGGCGGGCAAGGTGGATACCCTGGAAGGCCTCAAGGAAAACGTCATCGTCGGCCGTCTCATCCCGGCCGGTACGGGCGGCGCCATCGCGCGTCTGCGCCGTATCGCGGCGGAGCGCGATCAGGTGATCCAGGACGAGCAGTCGACGGCGCCCGTTGCGCAGATCGAAGGCCCGACGGAACCGACCCCGTCCGCGCCCGAGACGCCTCCGGCCCCGCCCGCCCCCGAATCCCCGCCGCAAGCCGCGGCCGAGTAAGGGACTGCTTACAGAATAAAGAAGGGCCGGTGGCGACACCGGCCCTTTTTGTTTGCGTGGAAGAGAGCGGCGCTATTTCCCCGTCAGCTCCTTCACCAGCCGGTCCTGGTGATAGACCTTCTTTAGGGCTTCGGTGATGGCCGCGGTGGATACCGCGATGGCGCGGTTGCTCTTGCCGTCGTACCAGTAGTCGCCGCCGAGGCTCGCGGTATTGCCGTCGAAGATCACGCCGATCACCTCACGCTTGGCGTTCAGGACCGGCGACCCGGAATTGCCGCCGGTGACGTCGTTGCTCGTCGTGAAGTTGAAGACGACTCCCGGGCTGAGTTTTTTCTCGACCTCGATCCAGCGTTCGGAAAGGGCATAGGGAGTTTTGCCGGTCGCGCGCTGGTAAATGCCCGGAATGTAGGTGAACGGCGAGATACCCGCGCCGTGCTCGTTCCAGCCGGTCACGGCGCCATAAGAAAGACGCAAGGTCCGCGTGGCGTCGGGATAGTCCCCCGTTCCGTAGATGGCGAAACGGGCCTTCGCGATTTTCTCTTCGGCGCTTTCGGTAGGGTCGGTGATTTGAGTTTCGTAGGCCTTGCGTGCTGCGCGCGACGCCGCATCGGTGGCGAGCACCAGGCGGATCATCGGATCGTCGCTGGCTTCCACGGCTTTGCGGCCGCCATCCCATAGCGCCGTGCGATAAGCGGGATCGGCCAGCTTCGACTGCATCAGTTTGGCGGCCAAACTCTCCGGCGAGTCCTTGCCGAGGAAAAGCGTGGTAGCAGCCGATCCGGGCGTCAGGTTCTCGCGCAGCTTGGCCAACCAGAAGGTGAGAAGAACCCGATCGAGGTCGGCATAGAAGACACGGTCGCGGGAGAGGAAGTCCCGCACCCCCGGCAGGCGGCTGTCGCCGAACTCGGGCAGTCGTTCCTGCTCGTTTTTTTTGCGCTCGGCGGTTCCACGGACGATGGCGCGCGCATAGTCGAACAGATCGGAGTTGTACCCAGCGTTTGCTTCCAGCCAGAGGTAAGGCTTTTCGAGCGCCAGACGCTGCTTCTGAACCGCTTCGAGTTCGCCCCAGGGAGTGCCGGTGGCGGACGCCAGTTCGGGATTGGCCGCGACCTTGGACTTGAACTCGGCCTCCGCCGCGCGTTTGCCGCTCATCATGGCGGGATCGAGCAGGGCTTCGAAACGGCCGCGATAGGCCTTGAAGCTGTTTTCGATGCCGAACAGGTAATTGTTGATCTGGCGGGCGTGCTCCGGACTTTCGGTCCCGAATTGCGTGAGGGTGCCGCGCAGCTCTGACAAGGTCATCAGTTGGTTGGGCATGGTGATGTCGCGCAGGTCCTCAAGTTCGCTGACAGTCATCAGCCGCGATGTCGATGCGGGGTTGCCGGATACGAACGCCGCTTCGTTGACGGCGGGATTGGCGGCGGTCCACCTCAGGTGTTGGGGTGTTTTGAGCGGTTTGCCGTTTTCGTAGAGGCGGACCATGCCGACATCGAGATTGTAGCGCGGGAAAGCGAAGTTGTCGGTATCGCCGCCGAAGAAGGCTGCCTGCTTGTCCGGCACAAAGGCCAGCCGTACATCCGTGTATCGGCGATAAGTGTAGAGCTTGAACTGACCGCCCTGATAGAGCGCCGTCACCTGGCAGCGGAACGTGTCTTTGCCTTCGCAGGCCTGCTTCTCGATCGCCGCGATCGCGCCGTCGCGCGCCTTGAGATAATCGGCGGCCCCATTCGTCGCCGCGTTCACCTGGGCGGTGACATCGGATACGGATGTGAGGATTTCCACGGCCATGCCGGGGCAGCGTTTTTCGTCTTCGCGCTTGGCCGGAAGAAAGCCGTCTTTGACATAGTCCGCCGAGGCGGTTGAGTTCGCCTGGATGCAGGACCGCACGCAGTGATGGTTGGTCAGTACCAACCCTTCCGGCGACACGATCGACGACGAACACCCCGAGCCCAGCTTGGCCGACGCCGCCTGGACCGCATCGAACCATGGCCGGTCGATGGTCACACCGTATTTGGCTTGGACGGCTTGCGACGGAAAGTTGTCGAACGTCCACATGCCTTCGTCGGCAAGCGCGGGCGAGCAGGCGAGGATGGAAATGGCGGCGGGGACAATGAATCTTTTCATGGGCGATTTTAAACCGAAAGATGTCGCCCAAGCGTATGACGTGTGGCGCGGCTGCTGGTCGGACAATTGCCGCACCGGCGCCCGCCTGTTTTTTTGCGGTTCGTGATGTTGTTGCTCGGCGGCGTAGTTCTCAGTCCCATCGCGGCACCACAACGGGTCTGACCGTACCGCATAGGTCGATGCATGCCGGGTACAGAAGTGTGCTCGCACAAAAGAGAAGGGCCGGCGTTGCCACCGGCCCTCATGCACATGATGCGTGCTGGGTTTATTTCCCCGTCAGTTCTTTCACCAGTCGATCCTGGCCGTAGATCTTCTTCAGGGCTTCGGCGATCGCGGCAGTGGTGACGACCACGGTGCGGTTCACACTGCCGTCGTACCAATAATCGCCGCCGAGGCTTTCGATGTTGCCGTCGAAGGCGGCGCCGATCACGTCGCCCTTGGCGTTCAGCACCGGCGAGCCGGAGTTGCCGCCGATGATGTCGTTGGTGGTGGCGAAGTCGAACACCGTCTTGGTGCTCAGCTTGTCCTTGGCGCCGCCCCAGCGCGGCGGCAGATCGAACGGGAACTTGCCGGTGGCGCGGTCATAGAGGCCGGGGAAATAGGTGAAGGCCGGCACCGGCTTGCCTTTCTCGTTCCAGCCCTCCACCGCGCCATAGGAGAGGCGCAGCGACAGGGTGGCATCGGGATAGGTCGCGGTGCCGTAGACGGCGAAGCGGGCCTTGGCGATCTTCTCGTCGGCGCGATCGCTCGGGCCTTCGACACGATCCTCGTAGGTCTTGCGGGCGGCGCGGGAGGCGGCATCGGTGGCGAGCACGAACTTGATCATCGGATCGTCGCTCTTCTCGACCGCAGCCTTGCCGCCTTGCCACAGTGCCTTGCGCACCGCCGGATCGGCCAGCTTGGAGGCGATGAGCTTCTCGGCGAGGCTTTCCGGCGACTCCTTGCCGAGGAACACTTTGGTGCCTTCGGCATCGGCGGTGAGGTGCTCGCGCAGCTTGGTCAGCCAGAAGGTGAGCATCACCTTTTCCAGTTCGGGATAAACCGGGCGGGCATCGCTGAGGTTCTTCTCCACGATCTTGAGGCGCGAGTCGGTGAATTCGCGCAGGCGTTCGCTATTGGGTTTGTCGCGCTCGGCGGTGCCGCGCACGATCGTGCGGGCAAACGAGAACAGATCGGAGCGGAAACCGGCGCGTGCTTCCAGC
>JAHFQC010000114.1 GCA_023259375.1 Alphaproteobacteria bacterium | reverse complement strand
GTGATACGTGAGCTGGAGCAGCTCGTCCCTGGTATACCCTACCATGTCGCAAAAGACGGCATTGCAGTCGAGATAATGGCCGTCCAGAGCGACTTGCACGAAGCCGTCGCGCAAAGATTCGTGCAGCAGGCGATAGCGCGTTTCGGATTGGCGCAGCTCGGCGTCGTGGCGCTCGATCTCTTTTTCCCAGCGGCGCAACGTGGCGAACAGAAGGATCGAGGTGACCAGGATGAACACTGTTCCTTTCGCCACTTCGAGGAACGACGAGAACGTCGGCGGCTGGCCCGCGTGAAGCCACAGCAGGACCGATGACAGGATGATCCAGGCCTCGCCGAACCCGGCATAGATACCGCTGATCCGCCACGCGCCCCCGCTCTTCATAGCCGCCCCTTCCGAGTTTGTATCCGTACGCGACGCGGATAATTGTCTGTAAGTATACCTCATGTTGGGGAAAGATGCAGGCCGACGAAAGACATCCCGGGTTGCACCAACCCAGCTCTGCCTTCAGGGAGTTGAAGCGGCTGCCCTGACGCCTCAATGCGGGGCGCCGCAATAAGGTGTCCCGGCCAGGATGCAGGGACGGGCGGGGAGGGGCGGATTGGCCAGCAGCCGTCGGCGCAGATCGTCCCATCGCCGGGTGCAGACCGTAAAATCGGCCGTATGCGCACAATCCGACTCCGGCCAGGCGGGCGGCAGGCCGTCGAAAAACACATAAAGCGTGTGGTCGTCGAACGGCAGGCGGCGGAAGCGCGCCTGCTCCTGGCCGCAATCGTGTCTGGTCGCGCCCGGGAACACCACGTTCGAAATCGGCCGGTCGAGGCGCGACGCCAGCACGCCGAGTTCGAGGCTCGCCTTGATCCAGGACCGCCCGCCGTTGTGACAAGTGAACGAGGGATAGACCGCGACCGCGTCGTGGCGCGCCAGCAGCGCGTTCCAGGTGTCGCGCACCAGCATTGAGGGCAGCACCGTGGCTGCCTCGTGGCGCACGGCGGTGCGCAGCGTCGTGGTATCCGCGGTTTGCAGCAAGGCTGCTGCGATCAGGCCCGCCGCCGCGATGGCCGGGCGCGTCGTCCGGCACCACACGGCCACCGATGCTGCCGCGATGAGGCTGGCGACCGGCCAGAACAGCCGTCCGCTGGCGCGGATCGCGCTGAAGACATGGAGTTCGAGGAACCGCGTCGGGTGGTCGAGAACACTTTTGAAGACGTCGAACGGCCCGATGGTGACGCGATAGGTCACGGCGAGCACTGTGAGTGCGAGGCACAGGATAACAAGGAAGCGGTGGCGGCGGAGATGGGGCCGCAAAGTCGCGATGAGGCTTTGCCCCCGCGTTGCGGTTGCGCCGACACCAACGGCGCCGAGGATCAGCATGAGAACGCCGGCACCGAGATAATTGTAGCCTTCGTACTGGCCGCCCACCGCCAGCAGGGGCTCGCGCATGCCGAGGAGGTCGCTCCATTGCGGCACCACCGGTCCCAAGAGATTGAGCGAGTAATAGGTGTAGCCGAGTCGCGGGATGCCGGCGTACGCCAGATGTTGCGTCAGGCTCATGACCGCGAGCGTCAGCGCCAGCAAGCCGGCGAGGCGGAGCATCATCCCGCGCAGCGTCAGGGTGCCGTCGCGCCACAACGCGACCAATGTCGTCACGACGATCGCAGCGCTGGTCAGGAAAATGTAGCTGTTGGTCAGCAGCGCCAGGCCGAGCACGGCCGCCATCGCCGCAAAAAATGCGCGGCTTCGCTGCCGCGATAGGAAATACAGCGCCAGCGCGGCGAGGAAGAAGAACCACGCGATGTGCGCCACGTGGCCGAAGCGGTAGAGCAGGGCCGGCATTTGCACCGCGATGGTGCTGCCCGCGGCGATGGGCACCAGACCTTTGACGCGCAGCGTTGTCAGCAGCCAGGCAAACGACATTGCATTGGCGACGAAGCAGAAACCGATCCACAGCCCGAGCAGGTTCGGCGCAACGCCCGTCAGCGCGAACACGGCGCGCTCCGCCAGCGCCACCAGCGGCACGCCGTCGAGCATGGCGACATTGGTGCCCGCCGGATAATCGAGGTTCGGCGCCACCAGCGTCGGGCCGTGCGCGTGAGCGTAGTAGGTGTCGCCGATCATCACCGTGGCGAAGTCGGCATCGGACCCGGCGACGATCCCGTGCGGAAAATCCCAGAACGGCGAGGTCCCGGTCAGGAACGACAGCGGGAACAGCCACAGCACGAACGCAATGCCGATCGCGCCGGCAGTCGCGAGGCAGGTAAGGGTGCTCCGCGCCGACAGGCCCTGAAACAGCAATCGGTCCAGCAAGGTTTGCATGCGCGGCACGGTCGGGGATGGCGTCGCCGCAAATCTACGCGATTATGGTGTATCAAAGGTGAAGTGCTGTCAGGCCGGGTGACGCTCCGACAAAAGCCGATGCCGTCTCGGTGCTTCGTCGCGGCGGGGCACTTCGAAGCTGAATTCGCACTGAGGCGATTGCATCACGTGTTGGCCGGCTCGCCGAGGTGATGTTGCATCCTGGTTTGCTGGCGCGACCCGGGGCCTACTCGGACACAATCCAAATTTCGAAGTGGTGCCCGGATCGCGCCCCAGTGCCGGATGAAAATAGTGTCGAGGGCGCGTCCGTGATGACTGGGCGGGTGAGTGTCTGAACCCGGGTCCAATTTTGCCTCGGCAAGAAAGTCGTGGATGCGCCACTTCAGACGTTGGCTTGACTTCGCTGAACAACGTTCATAATGTGAACTTAGGTCAGAAATTGGTGGGTAATGAGTACGCAAACGAGGCGGGAGCAGGAAAAAGAGGCACTGCGCAGCCTTATCCTCGACAAGGCACGCGCGATATTCGTCCGCGACGGCTACGACCAGTTCAACATGCGCCGCTTGGCAGCCGAGATCGATTATTCGCCCGGCACCATCTATCTGCACTTCGCCAACAAGGCAGAACTATTTCAATGCATCGTCAGCGAGAGCTTCGCCCACCTCGCCCAGCATCTGGCGAAGTTCGGAGCAGAATCGACCAGAGATCCGGTGGCGGCGCTCAAGCACTCACTGCGCTATTACGTCGATTTCGGCGTGCGCAATCCCAACGATTACCGCTTCGCTTTCATGATGGAGCGCCCACCGGAGAACGGTCCGAGCCGGATCGATCCCACCTTCGACGGTTTGCGGCGTTCGGTCCGGCGCTGCGTCGAAGCGGGTCTCTTCAAGACCAACGATGTGGACCTCGCCACACAGACGATTTGGGCCACCATTCACGGCGTCACGTCGCTGCAGATCCAGAAGCCATCATTTCCATGGGTACCCCAAAAGAAACTGATTGCACAGGTGATCGACGCGGTAGTCGACGGCTTGGCGCGCGACGACGATAAAAAGGGAAATGGTTGATGTCTTCCAAAACAAATTCACTGGCGCATATCCGCCATGGCTGGATGCCACTCGTTGCCGCCGTTGCTTTGGCCCCCGTTGCCGATGGGGCCAACACCATTGCTCTGGCGGCCTGGCTGTTCCCGTTGTTCCTTTTGCGCTTTGTCCGACTGGAGCGACCGTTTTGGGGCCTGCTCATTGCCTATATTGTTCTGACCGGCGCCTTTGCTTTTCAGTTCCGCAGCATGCTGCCCCTGCCCGGGGTAGGCTATTACCTTTATATTGCAGTGCAGGGCTTGCTGATGCTGGCCCCCTTCGCGCTCGATCGTCTGTTTGCCGTCAAGCGCCCCACGATCCTCGGCACGCTGGTGTTTCCGTTCGCCTGCGTTTCCGTCGAGTATCTGGTTTCTTTGGCGCCCTTTGGAACATGGGGAGCGCGCGCCTATACGCAGGCCGGAAACCTGCCAGTGATGCAACTGTTGTCGGTGACCGGGTTGTGGGGCATCACCTTCCTGATTGCGTGGTTTGCAGCGGGCGCCAATGCGATCTGGGAACATGGCTTGAAGCAAAGCCAAAAAGTGGCCTGGGTCGTCGGTACGGCTGTGGTCGTGGTGTTCCTGGCAGGCGGCGTGCGTCTGGCCTTCCTTCCTCCCCGCGGACAAACCGTACGCGTCGCCTCGCTCTCGGCCCGTGACGCTGCCCCATCCGCAAAGTCGGAGGGCAATACGACATACCGCACAAGACTCGCCGCCACTAACCGCGATCTCTTAGAACGTGCGGGACGCGAAATGCAGGCAGGCGCCAAGATCGTTTTCTGGGCGGAAGGTAATGCCAGTGTCTTCAAAGCGGATGAAGCAGCCTTCGTAGCCCAAGGCGGTGCTTTGGCGAAGCGCTATCACGCTTATCTCGGCATGGCCCTCGCGGTGATCTATGACGGTCACCCCGCGCCCTTTGAAAATAAGCTAGTTCTGGTGGGGCCGGACGGTAAGGTGGTCTGGTCCTACAACAAGACGATGCCTGTGCCCGGCCCGGAAGCATCGATGATCGTTCCCGGCGATCAGCGGCAGAAAGTGGCCGACACCGCGTATGGCCGTCTCAGCGGCATTATCTGTTTCGATGGCGATTTTCCGAGCGTCGTGGCCCGCGCCGGCATGTTAAGGGCCGACTTTGTGCTCGATCCAGCCAACGATTGGCGGGCGATCGATCCCTGGCACACCCAGATGGCAAGCTTCCGGGCTGTGGAGCAAGGCTTCAGCCTTATCCGTCAGACCAGTCACGGCCTCTCGGCAGCATATGATTACGAGGGGCACGTACTGGCGACGATGGATCATTATCAGTCTACGGACCATGCCTTGGTGGCCCAGATGCCAATTCGCGGCGTGCGCACGCTTTACACTGTATTTGGTGATTGGCTCGCTTGGGCAAGTTTGGCCGGGTTGGCGGCGCTTGTTGTCGCCAAACGGCGGCTATAGGGCTGGTCTAGAGCATCGGATACACACCACTGGTTATCTGAAAAACGCTCGCTATTACGTTCGAGTCGAAGATCCACTTCTGGCGCATAGCGGATGAATGCCCCCTCGCCCCAATTAACCTTATCAAGTTTATTTTCCCATCACCCCTTGAAATGCAGAAATTGGTCCCAATCTTCTATTTAAACGATAGGAGGCGCCATGACTGCAACCAAGAATGAACCTCAACTAGAGCCGGACTCGGTCATCACCAAGACCAAGAAGCCCAAGCCACCGCCGCCGCAGGAGATGCCGCTCGAAGGATCGGCCGCGAATTGGAATGAATCGCTCCGTCGCGTGGTCGCGTTGCGGCTGGCGGAGCATCTCGACGACGGCGTCGAACTGGCGTCCGAGGTTTGCAACGATCCCTATTTCCGCAATCCCGACGACCGCATCACTGCGACCTTCGCGGTGGCGCGGATGATCAATGCCAACGCCAATCTCGGCAGGGCGATTGCGAACTTCGCCCAGGTCGAGCAGCGCCGCCGCATGCTCGTCGAGCGGGTCGAGGCGCCGTCGCCAGTTTTGAACGATTCGATTTCGATTCAGGACGTCCAGCTCGCCCGCGACATGACGAACAAGATGTTCCGCTACATGAAAGTGCTTTGCGACGAGACCTTCGATCCGGCGATCGAGGAGGCGGCCAAGGCGGAAGAGGCTAAAGCGGCCAAAGCGGAGACGGCCAAAGCGACCAAGTCAGCCAAGCGAGCCAAGTCCGTCCAAGCCGTGGCCAAACCCGATGCCGCCACTCCTCCTGCAGCGTAAGCGCGGCGGACAACCGGGCAATAATAATGCGCTGAAGCACGGACGCTTCACGCGCCAGCGCTGCGCCCTGCGCAAAGCCATCACGCTATACGTGCGCACCACCTACACTTTGCTCGACGAATTCGGCCTCGGCCGCCGCCCGTCCAAACGGTCGACGTTAAGGCAAGGGGCTCGCCACAGTTATCCCCATGATTTCGCGGCGGCGCGCGCTTTATTATCCTGTTATCAAAGTCGCGGCCCTTGCGAATCGCCTTGCGGGGCAGGGCCTCAAAGTGCTGATTCGCACCCCACTTATCGCGCACCGGACCCCGAATGGAACAGGAAGCCTACCGCCATATTCCTTACGACATCGAGGTCGAGCAGGCCTTGCTTGGCGCCATCCTGGTCGACAACCGCGCGCTTGAAGCCGTCTCGGGCCAGCTCAAGGCCGAGCATTTCTACGACCCGCTGCATCACCGGCTTTACGACACCATGGTGCAGGCGATCGAAGGCCGCGGCGCCATGGTCACGCCGCTCACGCTGCATGCCGCGCTCAAGACCGATCCCGGCCTCATCGAGGTTGGCGGTCATGCCTATCTGGCCGGTCTCGCCCAGGCCGCCCCCGCGCTGCCGAACCTCAAGGAGCTCGCCAAGATCATTTATGATCTGGCGCTGCGCCGCACCTTGATCCGCGTCGGCGAGGACATCGTGAACACGGCCTACGATGCGCCGCACGACAAGACTCCGCAGACGCAGATCGAAGACGCCGAGAAGGCGCTCTATTCGGTCAGCGAGAATGCGCGCTACGGCCAGGGCCCGATCGATTTTCACGAGAGCATGCGCCGCGCCGTCGAGCAGGCGGAGAAAGCGCAGCTTCGCGGCGGCAAGATTTCCGGCGTCACCTCGGGCTTCATCGAAGTCGACAAGCTGCTCGGCGGCTTGCAGCCGTCCGACTTGCTGATCGTCGCCGGCCGCCCTGGTATGGGCAAGACCGCGTTTGCGGTGAACATGGCGTTCAATGCCGCGTATGCCTACGCCCAGGATGTGGCGGCGGGCGAGGCCGAGCCGCGCGGGGCGCCGGTGCTGTTCTTCTCGTTGGAAATGGCGGCGCAACAGATCAGCGCCCGTGTGCTCGCCGAGCGGGCCGAAGTCGAGATGTGGCAGATCCGGACCGGCAAGTTCACCGATCAGGAGTGGGAGAAGTTCGTGCTCACCATGCAGGAACTCTCCACCGTACCGTTCTACATCGACGATACCGGCGGTATCTCGATGGCCCAGATCGCCGCCCGTTCGCGCCGCCTCAAGAAAGAGAAGAACATCGGCGCGATCATGATCGACTACCTGCAACTCGTGACCCCGTCGCGCCAGGCGGAAAACCGGGTACAGGAAATCACCGAGATCACCAAGAGCCTGAAGACCCTCGCCAAGGAACTGAACGTGCCGGTGATCGCGCTGTCCCAGCTGTCCCGTGGCGTCGATGCCCGCGACGACAAGCGCCCGGTTCTGTCCGACCTTCGTGAATCCGGCTCGATCGAGCAGGACGCCGACGTGGTGATGTTCGTGTATCGCGAAGAGTATTATCTCGCGACCCGCCAGCCCGATCCGTCCTCGCCCGACTTTGCCAAGTGGCAGGAGAAGCTCGACCGCGCCACCAACAAGGCGGAAATCCTGGTCGAAAAGCACCGCCACGGCGCCACCCGCGCCATCGAGCTGGTGTTCGAGGCCCGCTTCACCCGGTTCTCCAACCCGGTGATCGAAGGTTAGGCCCGCTCAGCCCGTGCGAACGGTGATGCGATCGGGCTCGGGCGGTTGGCGGTGGCGGCGACGCGAGCCAGCCGGGCCTCGCCCGCCAGCAGTGCCGCGATCTGTTTCGGCAGCAGGCGGCATTCGTAATAGGCACGTACGATTTCGCGCCGCGCCAGTTTCAGGCTGAAGCGCCGGCCGGGAAGGCGCCATGGCCGGATGTCGGAGACGCCGTCGCACTGGCGGGCGAGAGCCGGCAGCATCTGGAACGGTCGCAGTTCTTCGGCCAACGG
The DNA here is from genome assembly GCA_023259375.1 of Alphaproteobacteria bacterium. Taxonomy (GTDB): domain Bacteria; phylum Pseudomonadota; class Alphaproteobacteria; order Micropepsales; family Micropepsaceae; genus Rhizomicrobium. Next base: position 5,615 of record JAHFQC010000114.1, on the reverse strand, counting down.
CGAGACGTTGGGATTGAACAGCAAATGGTCGACCGGAACGCTCCAGCGCTGGACCTGGATGAGCTTGAAAGCCGCAGCCCTCGACATCACATAACAAGCAGCGCCGGTGTGCCGCGACAGGATCGGAGCGAGTGTGTGGTCAGGTCCGATGCTTCGTTCCTCGCCGACCAGAACGCGCTGATGGTTCGGTCCGAAGTGTTCGAGTTTGATCACATCGACCCCATCCGGAATCCAGTCGTGATGTTTGAATAGTCGGGACGCTGAAGCATCGAGGACGACATCGTCCTCAAGCACTGCCGCATAGGGTGCGCCGCTGTTCAGGAATGCCGCCCAGGCGCGGCGATGACTGAGCGAGCAACACTGGTCGCCTTTCGGGATCGCTCCCAGCGGCCCGCGCGGTGCGAAAAATTGCCGAAGCCACTCGTCGGCGACGATATCCGCATCGATTGCCGGGATGCGTGTGGCGGTGAGTCCGAGGCTCGCCAGTTGTGCCGTCATTGCGGCGAGACGGTCTTTGCGGCGGTCGAGATTGATGAGAAATACGTGCATGGTGCTCGCGCGTTTGTGGCGACGGCAACCTAACGCACGGACCTTCCGCTCTCCGCCGGTGAATGTGTTCGAAGGCGTAGCCAAGCAAACGGACTGGGACAAATGAATACACAGTCGCTGCCGACGGACGCTGTGACAGCCGGTATTCAGGACCGGAAGGCAAAGCGCAGAATACGAAGTGATCCCAACGACCCGTGTTTACGACGTATTGCAACGCCGTAATGCATCGCGCATCAGCATCGCCTCGCCGGCGGACTTCGTTCTGCGGCGCTCCGCCAGCGAAGAGCCGCTGCGCTCGCAGTTTCCGTACTGCCTCGATTTTTTGCGCGGCCGGATGCTTTATGTGGCGGACCTCGATGCGCAGGCAATCCAGAGCGCGCCGTTCTGTTATCTCTATCTGCGCCGGCACGCGCAGCGCGTGTTGAGCATTCCGCTCTCAGCCTGCGGTGAGGGCGACGATCCGGTGTTCCTGTTCTCGCCGGGGCGTTGCGGTTCGACATTGCTGAGCCGTGTTCTGTTCGAAGCCGGGATCGCATCGGTCTCGGAACCGGACTTCTATACGCAGATGGCATCGTGGTTCTGGTCGCGCCGCTCCAATCCGTTTGCTGCGCGCTACCGCGAGGCGATGTGGACGATGTCGCGGGATTTAGTCGCGGCGCTGGGGGCGGTGCCGGTGGTGAAGCTCCGGGCCGAGTGTTCGCGAGCACCGGAGTTGTTCGTGCGCAATCCGGGCGCGCCGGCGATCATGATGTTCCGCCGGTTCGAAACCTGGGCGCGCTCAACGGCGCAGGCATTCGGCGCCAGCCCGGCCAAGGCGGTCCAAAAATATATGACGGCCCTCAGATGCTTCGCTTGGCTCCGCCGGCACAGCCGATGTCTGGTGATCCGCTACGAGGACTGGTTAACCGATCCGGTGGCCGCTGCCGATGAACTGGGCGATTTTCTCGGGCGGCCGATCAGCCCTGAGGCGGTGTCGCGGGGCCTAGGCACCCATTCCCAGGCCGGCACCCCGCTGGAACACTGCCGCCGGTCAGATTGGGAAGCCAAATGGCAGGCGGCTTTGCGACTTTGGCAGACCCCGCGGCTTGTCACCGCACGCAACCGCCTCGATCTTCCCAACGTCTGGGATTAAGCCGGAAAGATCATTACGTCCAGGTATATAGTCGCCCGGCTGCGAGGAATGGCATAATCTCGGCCCTCGGGTTCCCGGCACTTAAGGGCAGTAGGCATAGGTGGCAGACACGTCTCTTGTTGGTGAGTCCGCCACCTTGTTGGCAGACCTTCAAGCTCGCCTGCGTCAGGCGGAGGCGGCGCGCAAGCGCAACCTCCGGCGGATTTATGCCGGCATTGCCGTTGCGATCGTCCATGTCCTCATCATCCTCCTCTTGGTCACCTCCGAGTGGGTTCCGATCAAGATCGAGAAGGTCAAGCAGGTGACGGCACTGCAGTGGGTGACGCTGCAGGCACCGGTGCGGGCTTCGGAAGAAAAAGTCCGGCCGAAAAGCCAGGAAGCGGGCAGCTTCGATCCCAGCCGCATCCCGAAAATCCTCAAGCCGAAGGCGGATGAAGAAAGCAACGCCATCAGCGATTTCGGTCTGGCGCTCGGCCGCTCGCTGGCCTGTGGCGCCAACAGCTATGAGTGGCTGAATTCGAAGCGCCGCGGCGAATGCCTGCACAAGCCCTGGGACTTCGTCTACGACCGCTACGGCAACATTGTGCTTGATGCGCAGCCGCGAGTGGCGCAGGACCGGGAGACTTTCAGGCCGAGCGACGTACAGGCCCGCGAGCGCAACACCGCCCCGGTCTGTCCCACCAATATCGATCCCAATGCACCCTGCCTTTCGGCCATTATCGGAGGCCACCGTTGACCGTTTCGCCGCACCCCACGAGAAACTTTGACGCCGGAACGGCGGAGCGGCATTGTCCGGCCATGGACCGGGCGGATGACGAGATACTCACCGACTTCGAGGCGGCGTGCCTGACCGTGCGCACGCACGCAGTGGCGGCAAATTTTCGGACGGCCCAAAGACTGGCGAGCCCCTCGGTGGTGGCCGGGGTGGTCAAGGCGGATGCTTACGGCCTCGGCTTGGCGCCCGTCGCCAAGGCGCTGCTCGACACCGGTTGCGACACCTTCTTCGTGGCGCGGCTGGACGAAGGCATCGCCCTCAGACAGTTGGCGGCGCGGGCGCGAATTTTCGTGCTCGACGGCGCCCAGCCCGACATGGTGCCGGGGCTGATCAGCCATAATCTGACTCCGGTCCTGAACTCGCTGGCCGAGATCGCCGCCTGGTCGGCCGCGGCCCGCGCCACCAAGACCCAGCTCGACGCCGCGGTGCATATCGACACCGGCATGAACCGCCTCGGCCTCTCCGCGCCCGAACTCAACGCGCTCGCCGCTGAGCCGGCGCGGATGCTGTCGGGTTTGCGCGTCGTGTTGTGGATGAGCCATCTGGCCTGCTCCGACGAGCCCGACAACACGATGAACGCGATGCAGCTCGAGCGCTTCAAGACGGCGCTGGCGATGCTGCCGGAAGCTCCTGCCAGCCTCTCCGCCTCCGGCGGCATCCTGCTCGGCAAAGACTACATGTTCGACATGGTGCGCCCGGGCCTGGCGTTGTACGGCGGTGCGCCGCATCCGGGCTACGCCAATCCGTTCCAGCCCACCGTGCGCCTGACCACCAAGATCATGCAGGTGCGCCATGCGCCCAAGGGCGAGACAGTCGGCTACAGCGCCACCTATCGCCTCAAGCGCCCGTCCGTGCTGGCAACCGCCGCGCTCGGCTATGCCGACGGATTGTTCCGTACACTGTCAAACAACGGTGCGGTCGGCATCAACGGCATCAAGGCGCCGATCGTCGGCCGCATTTCGATGGACCTTCTCACCTTCGATGTGACGGACGTTCCCGGCAGCATTTCCGCCGGACAGGACGTCGAACTGATCGGCGATACCGTCAGCCTCGAAGACATTGCCGCCGCCGCCAATACCATCACGTATGAAATTCTCACCTCGCTTTCGCGCCGTGCGCGGCGCCTGTACGAGGAAACCCCATGAACTTTTTTGCGTCTGTAGGGCGGGCCACGTTGGACCTGCTGAAGGAAGTCGGCCGGATCTCGATCTTTACGACGGATGCAGTCACGAGCTTCGTGCGGCCGCCGATCTACTGGTCGCTGGTCGGCAAGCAGATCATGCGCATCGGCTACTTCTCGCTGCCGGTGGTGGGCCTGACCGCGTTCTTCACCGGCGCGGTGCTGGCACTGCAGATCTATATCGGCACGGCGCGCTACGGCGCCGAACAGTTCGTGCCGACGGTGGTGTTGATCGGCATCTTGCGCGAACTTGGACCGGTGATCGCCGGCCTGATGGTGGCGGGGCGCGTGGCGGCGGCAATCGCAGCCGAACTCGGCACCATGCGGGTGACCGAGCAGATCGATGCGCTTACCACGCTGGCGACGCGGCCGATCAAATATCTCGTGGTGCCGCGGCTGATGGCGGCGCTGATCTCGATGCCGATCCTGGTAGCGATCGCCGATGCCATCGGCGTCATGGGCGGTTACATTGCCGCCACCGAAAGCCTCGGGTTCACTGGCTCGATCTACCTCAACACGACGATGGGCGCGCTCAACAACAACGACATCGCGTCCGGTCTGATCAAAGCGGTCGTGTTCGGCTTCATTATTGCATTGATGGGGACCTACAACGGCTTCAACTCGAAAGGCGGCGCGCAAGGCGTCGGCGCGGCAACCACCAACGCGGTGGTGTCGGCCTCGATCCTGATCCTGGTGTCCAACTATATCCTCACCAACATCTTCAATATTTTCGGCATTTAGAGGCTCCCCATGGAAAGCGCAGCCTCCGTTACGGCAGACGCAAAGATCGTCATCAAGGGTGTCAAGAAGCGGTTCGGGCCCAAGGTCGTGCTCGACGGCCTCGATCTCGATGTGCCGCGCGGCCAGTCGCTGGTGATCATCGGCGGTTCGGGCACCGGCAAGTCGGTCACCATCAAATGCGTGCTCGGCATCCTGAAGCCGGACGCCGGCAAGATCCTGGTCGACGGCGAAGATACCGCCAAGCTCCGGGGCAACGCGCGCGACGCGTACCTGCGCAAGTTCGGCATGCTGTTCCAGGGTGCGGCGCTGTTCGATTCCATGACAGTGTGGGAGAACGTCGCGTTCGGCCTGATCCAGGGCCGCGGCGTCAAACGCGCCGCGGCGCGCGAGATCGCGTTCGAGAAACTCGCCAAGGTCGGCCTCGCGGCCGATGTCGGCGGGCTTTATCCGTCCGAGCTTTCCGGCGGCATGCAGAAGCGCGTCGGCCTTGCTCGCGCCATCGCGGCGGAGCCGGAGATCATCTTCTTCGACGAGCCGACCACCGGTCTCGATCCGATCATGTCGGACATCATCAACAACCTGATCGTGGAAACGCGCGGTTCCGGCACGACGACGTTGTCGATCACCCACGATCTCGTCAGTGCACGGAAGATCGCCGACCGCATCGCCATGCTCTACAAGGGCAAGATCATCTGGGAAGGCCCGACCGCCGAGATCGATCATTCCGGCAACCCTTACGTCGACCAGTTCATCCACGGCCGCGCCGAAGGCCCGATCAAGATGGAAGTGAAGGCGTAAGCTTTCCGGCGATCTGCTGCCACGCACACACCAGCTGTCATCCCCGGCCGACCATCCGAAGCTGCAAAGCAGCGAAGGATGGGAGGGGAAGGGGACCCAGGTGCTGTCGCATTCCCGATGCGGCAGAACGAGTACGGTGCACGCTTTCTGAAATCTGACAGGTGTTGATACCTGGGTCCCGCCCAATACGCTGGCGCTATTGGGCCCATCGCTGCGCTGCGCTTGCTCCGCCGGGGATGACAGCCAGGTTTTATGTGCCTCCGCGTGCGATAGCTCTTCCACTGCAACGAACTCCGCCATCAGGGCGCGGGCATCTGCGATATAGGCGCGGATATCGGCGTAGAGGGCGCGGCGTTCGCGGGTGTAGCGGCCATGTTTGTAGGCATTGCGGTTGCCTGCGGGCGCGCCGCGGCGGCGGCGTTGGTGCGGGCGACGCAAAG
>JAHFQC010000148.1 GCA_023259375.1 Alphaproteobacteria bacterium | reverse complement strand
GAGATCCCCGAGATCGCGCACCACTTCCGGCATGCCGACCGCCAGCAGGCGCGCCAGCGGATCCTTGCGGCCCATCGGCACCACGCCGACAAGCGCCTGCGCATACCCGGCGATCACCAGGACAGCGGCAACCGGAACCGCCAGCCGGGCCGACCAGCGAATCACCGGAATGCGCCAACCGGTCCAGTCGGTGCGGCGGGCCGCATCGAGCGCAGCAATGACGAGAATGGGGAAAAGGTAGCAAGGCCAGTTGCCCTGCACCCGGTCGTGCAACGCGTGGACCAGGAAATAAGCAATCGACGGCCACAGCAGCGAGGCGATCAGCGCGCGTTCGGGCTCGCGGCGGCTCGCGGCCCCGAGACCCATCAACCCCAGCACCAGGACAAACGGCGTCGCCAGCACGAGCTGCGAGCCGATCAGTTCGCCAAGGTATTTGGCGGTGATGTGATTGCCCGCGATGCGGCCGAACTGGAATCCGAACGTCGCCCAGCCGTGCTGCGCATTCCACAAGACGTTGGGCAGGAACACCAGCCCCGCGATCACCGCACCAAGATAAGGCCACGGCGAAGCCAGCCAGCGCCGCATCGGCGGCGACGCGATCAGCCAGACCAGGGCGCCGACGCCGAGAAACAGGGTCGAATATTTCGACAACAAGCCCAGTCCGCCGGCGATGCCGACGGCGATCCACCAGCGCCCGTTACCGGTTTCGATCACTTTGGCGAGCGTCCAGACGAAAACCGCGGCGGTGAAAACCTGCGGCGTGTCGGGCGTCGCCGCCAGCATCTCGACCGTGACCATCAAGGTCAGATTGAAGAGCAGCGCGGCGCGCAAGGCCGCTTTAGCGTCCTTCAAAAGGATCGCAGCGCTCTGCCAGACGAACCACGTCGCCGCAAACGAGAGCAGGATTCCGGCAATGCGGACGCCGAAGGCAGTCTGTCCGAACACCGCCGTACCGGCGGCGATCAGCCAAGCGATGACGGGCGGGTGATCGTAATAACCCGCCGCCAGAAGCTTCGTCCATAGCCAGTAGTAGGCTTCATCTGACGACAGCGGCAGCACCGCGCCTGCGATGAGGCGCAGGGCGAACAGCGCCAACAGCGCGAGCGCAAGACGCTTTTCGGCGACTAGCGCGTGCGCCAGATGAACATGCTCGACATCGCGTAATTCCACAGTACGCCCACGATCGATCCGGCAAGGCCGGCAACCAACCATGTTTCATGGTGGACGTAAAGCTGCGAGGCCAGACCGATATCCGTCACCGCGCCGATCGCGCCGAAGATGCAGAAGCCGATGAAGCCGCGGATCAATCCGAGGCCCTTCAGGCGGCGGTCGCGATAGGTGAAGCTGTTGTTGAGCACGAAATTCCACAGCATGGCGATGCCGGTGGCGACCGTCTTGGCCCATTCGAAACCCGCCGTCGGATGCAGCACCAGCGCCAGATTGAGAATGCCCAGGTTGATCGCCACGCCGGTGGCACCGACGATGGCGAAGAAGATGAAGCGCGGATCGACCAGACCGCCCGTCAGTTTCGACAGCACCAGGCCGAGGAACTCGACGCCGATCTGCATGTTGAACTTCGATTCGCCGTCGAAGCGCTTGCCGAAGGAATACGGCTGTTCGGCAATGCGCAGGCCTTCGCTGGCGGTGGCGATGTCCAAAAGGATCTTGAATCCGACCGGCGACAGGCGCGGCGCCATTTCGTCAAGGGTCTCGCGGCGCATCATGAAGAAGCCGCTCATCGGATCGGACAGCTCGGTGCCGAGCACCTTTTGGGTGATCTTGGTGGCGAGACGGCTGATCTTCGAGCGCGCCGCGCTGAACGAGGACGAGTCGCCGCCTTCGACATAGCGGGTGGCGCCAACGAGGTCGTATTTGCCCGACTGCAGTTTTTCCAGCATCGCCGGCAGCACGGTTTCGTCGTGTTGCAGGTCGGCGTCCATCACCGCGACATACGAGGCCGACGACGACAGCATGCCTTCGATGCAAGCGCCAGCGAGGCCCCGCCGTCCGACGCGCCTGAGACAGCGCACGCGCGAATCGGTGCGCGCGATCGCCTTCACGGCATCGGCGGTCCCGTCCGGCGAATTGTCGTCGACGTAGATCACTTCCCAGGCGATGCCCTTCAGCGTCGCGTCGAGTCGTTTGATCAACTCGGCGACGTTGCCGCGCTCGTTGTAGGTCGGGATGACGACCGAAAGCTGAACCTGCTTGCCCGTCACGGGCTGATCGACACTGGCGAAAGTCATGAGCCTCACCTTTGAGGGGCGGGTTAGTGAGCGCAGCGCGAGGCCACGTCAAGTGACCGCCGGCCGCTGCGGCTATCTTCGGATTCGTCGTTTATTTTCAGGGGATTACAGAAGCTTACGACGGGTCTTGGTAACACCGTGATCAGCGATTTTTGGTTCCGGCGTGCCGGTACGAGCGGTATAAAGGAGCGGCGGAATGTCACGCCTGATGGGGATAATCATGCTGAAGTTTGCCGATTCGTTCGTGGAAAAGCGCTGGTACGACGTGCTGTCGCGTCTGCAATGCGGCAGGCTCGAATTCGTTGCCCCGAACGGCTCGACACGCATCGCCACCGGCCCCCTGCCCGGCCCCAAGGCCCGCTTCGCGATTCGCGATTGGAGCGTCCTGCGTCACATCGTGCAGCGCGGCGATATCGCGCTCGGCGAGGACTACATCGACGGCGCCTGGGACACCGACAGCATCGATGCTCTCATCCAGCTCTTCCTGCTCAACATGGATGCGCTCGGCAATCTCGCCCATGGCGGATTTTTCAGCCGCATGGCGCTCGTCATCTCGGACCGCTTCGTGCGGCGCAATTCGCTCGGCGGCGCCAAGCGCAACATCGAAGCCCATTACGATGTAGGCAACGATTTCTACGAACTGTGGCTCGACAAGAGCATGACGTATTCGTCCGCTCTGTTCGCCGGCTCCGCACCGAACCTCGAAGCCGCGCAATCCAACAAATACGAGCGCATCCTCGAACGCCTCGCCGGATGCGGAAAATCGGTGCTCGAAATCGGCTGCGGCTGGGGCGGATTTGCCGAGAAGGCGGTGGCGTACGGGCGCGAAGTCACCGGCCTCACCATCTCGCCGTCGCAATTCAAGTTCGCCACCGAAAGGCTGAAAGGTGCGGCCGATATCCAGCTCGAGGACTACCGCAAGACAAAAGGCCGCTTCGACTCGATCGTCTCGATCGAAATGTTCGAGGCGGTCGGGGAACAATATTGGCCGGCCTATTTCCGCACCCTCGCCGAACGGTTGAAGCGCGAAGGACGCGCCATCGTCCAGACCATCACGGTGCGCGATGATCTGTTTTCGATGTATCGCCTCAGAAGCGATTTCATCCGCCACTACGTCTTTCCCGGCGGCATGTTGCCATCGCTGCAGCGCTTCCGCGAGGAAGCGGAGAAAGCAGGACTCAAAGTGGTGGATCAGTTCGCTTTCGGCAAAGACTACGCCAAGACCTTGCGCGAATGGTCGGCCCGCATGACCGCGAAAACACCGGAGATCAAGGCGATGGGCCACGACGACCGCTTCCTGCGCAACTGGCAGTACTATCTCGCCATCTGCGCCGCTGCGTTCGAAGTCGGACGCACCGATGTCGTCCAGGTGGAACTGGTCCACGCGTAATTTATCAGACCAATGAATTAAGCGATTCTCCGTCGCACTGTGACGGGCCGTTGCGAACGTGCTAACAGGGGTGTTTCCGGCCATCCGCCGGAGGGGACCCATGCAAGTATCACGAGACTGGCCGATCGCCGCCTTAGGCTTGGTGACGGCCCTATTCATTCTTCCGTTATGGTGTGTCGGTTCACCGGCGATGCCCGATTACCCGGCGCATCTGGCCGGATATCATCTCATCAGCGGCGGTGCGTCCGAATTCTACGCCGTGCATTGGCGGCTGGTGCCCAATCTCGCCTCCGACATTCTGGTGCCGTTATTCGCCACAGTTCTGCCGCTCGAAATCGCGGTGAAGTTGTTCCTGACGATTACGGTCGCGATGTGGGCGGCGGGTGCTGCCCTGCTCCAGCGCGCCGTCACCGGACGCATCGGCATTGCTCCGCTCGCCGGCGCATTGTTCGCCACCAACGCGAATTTCACCTGGGGCTTTCTCAACTATTCGTTTGCCGCCGGCTTCGCGTTCATCATTTTTGCCGCCTGGATCGCGAGCAAAGGCAAGCGGACCTGGCCGGTTCTGATCGCATTCACGCTGGCGGTAATGGCACTCTATGTCTGCCATCTGTTCGGCGTTTGCATACTGGTCGTACTGATCGGCCTTTACGAGCTGGCCGCCGCGATCCGCGACGGCGACGTGGCGTGGCGCACCCTGGTGCGGCGGGCCTGGCCGGTGGTGTTGATTTTCCTGCCGGCCGGATTCCTGTCGCTGTTCTTCCGCTCGGCGGGCGGCGAAGGCGGCGGCGTCGAATTCAACTATGCCGATTCGATCGGCGACCGCTTCGGCAGCGCGGCGCAATGGGCGTTCTCCGATCCGGCCTATCTCGTCATCGGCGGCCTGGCGATCCTGATCCTCGCCGGTCTCGCCTACGGCAAGCTGCGCATTCATCCGGCGTTGAAGCTGGTGGTGCTGGCGCTGGCGGCCTTGACCTTGG
>JAHFQC010000026.1:18316-51166 GCA_023259375.1 Alphaproteobacteria bacterium | reverse complement strand
CCGAAAAAGCCGTCGACTGTTCTTGTTGCTGGCGACGTCCTGCGGGCCGGGGCGCAACGCTATGACCCGTCCGGGTCGGTGGATGACTATATCGACCAAGCCGGCGGAACGACCGAGCAAGCCGACAAGAGCCGGATCATCATTGTGCTTCCCGATGGTTCGGTGCGCAAAGATGGCAGCTCTTGGCTGAATTTCGGCTTCGGCCGTTCAATCCCGCCGGGGAGCACGATCTTTGTTCCGCGCGAACTTGACATGTACACCATGCGTTTGTTCGTCTCCGATACGATCCAAATCTTCAGTCAACTTGCCACTTCCGCAGCAGCACTCGCGGTGTTGAGTAAGCAATAAGCCCTCGCGCTTCTTGACTGTTCATTTGGACGAAGGGCTATTCGTTAATGGCGGGCAATTGGGAACGCGGTGTTTTGGACATTGCAGCGATGGCGCCAACTTTGGTGCCATCCGTAATGTTCGAACAGGAAAAGCACGGCTGACGATGAGATCGCGCTTCCGCTTTCCGGCCTCGTTTGGTGCGTTTCTGGCGCTAGGCTCCGTGGCGATGGCCGGGCCATGGGCGGAAGTTGGTGATGCACAGTTGCGTTCGGACGTGGAGGTGGCCGCCGCCGCTGGCCTTCTCGACAATGTCACCATGCAGTGGCCAATCCCCTGGACCGGGATCTTGGGCAACCTGCAAGATGAAAAGAAGATCGACGCCTTGCCGGACTATGTGCGCGAGGCGTCCGAGCGTCTGCTGGCGCGCGGACGGTATGATGTTCACCTCCATCACGCCCGGGCAGAAGTCTCGATTGACTATACAAGTTCACCTTCAGTGGTGCGTGGATTTGATGGTCTTGGACGAGCCACGTTTGAGTCGCGCGCATCTTACGAATACGTTTCAAAGGATACCGCGATCCGCTTGTCGCTGGGAGCAAAGAAGGGCCGAGAGACCGATCGCCAGACCTTGGTGCTCGACGGAAGTTATGTTGCACATCGCATCGACGGAATGGTCGTCTATGCGGGCTATATGACACATTGGTGGGGACCTGGTTGGGTTTCCGCTTTGGCTCTCTCGAACAACGCGCGCCCGATACCCCAGGTTGGTTTTTCCCGGGTCTATACGGATCCATCGGATTGGTGGTTGTTGAGCTGGATGGGGCCGTGGCAGGTCGAAGGTTTCGTAGGCGTGCTAAATGGTCCACGCACAGCCAGAAATACGATCTACAATGGCTTGCGGGTCGCGTTCAGTCCAATCGATCACTTGGAAGTTGCCGTGTCACGCACCGATCAGATGTGCGGATCCGGCCATCCCTGTAACCCGCTCAAGGGTTATTTCAACCTGATGAATCAGGATAGCGACGTCAATATTGTCAACGACCAGGGAACGATCGATATCCGCTACAGCGATTCCTTCGGGACCTGGGCCTACGAATTCTATACCCAGTTCATGAACGAAGATTCGAGCCCGGTTATTCATTCTGGTACTAGTCATTTGGTTGGAGGCAGCATCTGGCTGCCGTTCGAGGCGGGTGTTGGCCGATTGACTGTCGAATACGCCGACAGCGTTGCTACCAGGGACATCTGGGGCGGCGGCATCTTCCACGGCTTTTCTTACAACAACTGGGACTATCCCGACGGTATGCGCTATCGCGGCCGCACGTTGGGTTTCAGTCTAGATAGCGACTCCCGACTGTTGTCGATCTTGGCCGTGTTTACTGACAAACGGAATACCGAGTATTCGCTGACATTACACCATGCGGAAATCTCTTCTGGGCAGATCTCCGCGACGCCAAGTACTTGGACGAATGTCGTCACCACCGCGCCGATCATTGCCAATATCGTGCAGGCGCGCGTGGCAGTGCCCTTCAATTTCCAAGATACCCGGTTGCGGCTTGAGATCGAGGGGCGCGTCCAGGATGACCAGCCAAGGCCACACCGCGGGGCGCTGGCAGCGGTTGAGGTGAGGGTAACGTTCGGGCTCTAGCTCGTCCCCCAGCTAGCCCGCGCCGATCTGCTGCGACCCCGAGGGTTCGAAGTGCATCCTAACCCGACCCGCTTGCCGCTCCATGGCCTGTGCCACTAGCGCTATCTGGGCGGGCACGTATTGCCTCTTCATCAACATAGTCATTTGAGCTTCGATGGTGGTCTTGGCAACGCTCCGATCAACTCAATCACACGAGCGAGCCGGGCTGACGATGTACTGCTCGCCGGTCTGGTGATTGATGCAGAGGGGCGCCTTTGTATTGCGCCACGGAGCCCCCCAACGCGGACACGAATTCTGGTGACCCGCCTGGATCACAATGTCATCAGTGTGCTCAGGCGCCCTAGGCTGTTGCGCGATGATTGGCCGAACGATCTCGCGGCGGTTGTGCAATGTGTCGTCGTCACAGCCGGCGCTCTGGACGTGCCGTGAAGCATCCGGGCTTGTCTCGCACTTTGGCGCGAGCGGCAGCCTCGGCCGGGTTACCGGTTTCACGAGTGTTACGGGTGGCGCCGATCATGCCTGGGCCGGGCGAGGAGGCTCACGAGGTGGGGACGGCGCAACGGCCACTCCCGGGTTTCCCGCAACCGGTGTGCTTGTCGCCGGGCGCAGGCCTAGCCTGGGTCGAACAGTAAGGGCGCGAGCGCCGGCAATTAAACAGATGACGGGCTTGTCGCCGATTTCCCTACAAAATTCTTCGCTAACTATACAATAAGGCACAACGGGTCCGGAATGTGCGAGAGGCGGCAGAGTGCGCCTTGCAAATGGGCTGGCGCGTGTTTTTCTAGCGGCATGTCTGACGATCTTCGCGAACGTGGGCGGTGGCTGGCCCGAAACGTTCTGCCGCACGAGGCCTTGGTTCGCGCCAAGTTGAGCGCGATCTCGGTCTATGGCCTCGACGTCGAAGACGTGATTCAGGAAATGTATGCGCGCATCTTGTCGGTATCGTCTCTGGATACCATTCGTTATCCACGCCAGTACGCGGTCCAGACGGCGAAATCGATCGTGATCGACCACCTGCGCCATTCGCGGGTCATCTCGATCACCTCGAGCGGCAGCCTGGATGCGCTGGATGCGCCGGTCCAGGAGGCCAACACCGAGGAACGCCTTGAATTTCAGGGTGAAATTCTCGCTGTGGCGGATGCTTTGGCGCAGCTTCCGGAGTTGTCGCGCGAGGTCCTGATCCTGCGGCGCATGGAAGGTTTATCGCAAAAGGAAGTGGCCGAGCGCCTTAAAATCAGCGAAAAGACCGTTGAAAAGTACATGTCTAACGGGGTGCGGCTGCTGATAAAAATATTCGGTCGAGGAGGGAAATCCCGGTCACATACGTCCTTTAAGTCAGGTGAAGTGTGCATCGAGAATGTCGACAATAAATCACGAGATTGACCGGCAGGCGGCCGACTGGGCCGTAAAGCGCGACTTGGGAGAGCTGTCTCCCGAGGCGAAGGCGCACTTCGACGCGTGGCTTGCGGCCGATGTCCGTCATCTCGGCGCCTATGGCCGCGCGGAAGCGGTGCTCAGTCGTCTCGATCGGGTCCAAAGTGGTGCCGTCGAACAAGTGCGAGCCTTGGCTCCGGCTGCGCAGTGGCCGCGCCGGCGGGTGGTCATGACCGGCAGTGTTGCTGCAGGGCTTGCGGCGTTCGGCCTGTTCGGGACCGCGTACTGGCGTCGCGTGAGCGAGCAGGTCTACGTCACTGGTCTCGGTCAGGTGCGCGAAATTCCGCTGGCGGATGGTTCCCTCGTTGTGCTCAACACCAATTCGAAGGTGACCGTGCGCTTCACGCCGGAACGGCGCGAGATTCATCTTGTCCAGGGCGAGGCCCTGTTCGACGTTGCCAAGAACAAGAAGCGTCCCTTCATCGTCAGGGCCGGTGACATGCAAGTGCGTGCGGTCGGAACGGCCTTTACCGTGTCGATGCTGCCGCAGCGGCCCATCCAGGTGCTGGTCAAGGAGGGCGTTGTCGAGCTGAACCGTAACGGCCCGGTCAAAACGCCTCCGGTCAGGGTGAAAGCGTATACGCAGGCGCTGGCGCCGGCTGATGCGCCGATTGTGGCGGCGGGGGTCGCACAATCCAAGCTCGACCGGACCCTGGCGTGGCAATTCGGCCGTCTCGCGTTCGACAACGAAACGCTTCAGGATGCGGTTGGCGAGTTCGCACGCTATAGTGACGTGCGGATCGTCGTCGATCCGGCCGTGGCAAAACGTACTGTTACGGGTTTATTCGTATCCAATGATCCCATCGGGTTTGCCAAAGCTGCGGCGGCAGTTCTCAAATTGCACGTCGAAGTGAGCGAGCGGGAAGTTAAGCTTTCCGGCAGACCGGATGGAGCCCCGTAGGGAAATCGAAAAATCGTCCGTCAACTGTTCGAGTGACAGGAGAGGGCGCACATCACCCGAGGGGCTACAACAAAGTGGGTGGGGCGTGAGAACCACGGTTGTCCGTGCTGCGGTAGGCGGAACGATAACCGTAGGATTGTTCTTAGGCACCCAGGCCATCGCGCAGGTTCGTCAGTTCGACGTTCCGTCTGAAGACGCCGGACGGTCGATTCCTGAGCTTGCTCGCCAGGCTGGGATCCAGGTTGTTGCGCCTGGTGAACAGCTGCATGGCGTTGTGACCCCCGAGATAAGGGGTTCGTTTGATGTCATTGCCGCCCTCAACCTGATGCTCAAGGGGACTGGTCTTACCGCCAGTCGCTCGGCCGACGGGATCGTTACGATCTTGCCGCCGGAACAAAAAGGTCATGAGGAGCGGGAAGGTATGTTGAAAGAACAGAAGACGGCAGTCTCGGTACTGGCATTGCTCGTCAGCGGCGCGTTGTACGGGGGGCCGGCAAGCGCGCAAGCCGATGCGCAGGTGGAAACCGTCGTCGTTACAGGGCAACGGGCGTCCATCGAATCCGCCATTCAGCTGAAAGCGAAGGCGCAGGAAATCGTCGACAGCGTGTCGGCCGAAGACGTCGGCAAGCTGCCGGACAACTCCGTGACGGAAGTGCTGCAGCGCGTTGCTGGTGTGAACATCACCCGCATCTCGGTGGGGAGCAACAGCGAAAACTACGTCGGTGAAGGCACCGGTCTTCAGATTCGCGGCTTGGATAGCGTTGTCAGCCAGTTGAACGGCCGTGACACCTTCTCGTCCGTGAACGGGCGCACCCTGGCTTGGGAAGACGTTCCGCCGGAACTCATGAAGGGCGTCGACGTCTATAAGAGCTTGTCGGCCAGCCTGCCCGAAGGCGGCTTCGGCGGCATCGTCAATCTGCGTACGCAGCAGCCGTTCGATTACGACGGACTTTCCGTGTCGGCCTCGCTGTCCGGCAACTACGCCGACTATTCCTCGCAGGGCCACCTCGGCGGCGTCGCCATGATCAGCGACCGCTGGACCACCAAGATCGGCGAAGTCGGCCTTCTGGTGAACGTTGCCTATTCCGATCTGGCGACCAAGGCTGACGGCGTGCAGGCCACGCCATCCCTCCCGGTCGTTACCGCGCCGGGCTGGAACACGTCGCTTGGCCTGCCGTGGTCGAGTTCCTACGGTCTCGGCAACGACAATGGCGGCAGCGCGTCGCCCATTCCTTGCGGTGATCCGGCAACCAGCCCGACCACCGTCACCAGCGTCAAATGCCAGGAAGTCTATGTCCCGCAGTCGATCGGCTACACCGAGCGCAACGACCGTCGTATCCGCGCCGGCTACTATGCGTCTCTCCAGTGGCGCCCGAACGAGACGCTGGAATTGTTCGCGACCGGCTTCCGCTCGCGCTATCACAACAATTCGCTGCAACACACGATCGTCAACCGGATTACCGGTTATGTGACGTTGACGCCGGACAGCAAAAACACCTTCGACCAATATGGCAACCTGCTGTCGTCCGACGGCGGCGTTACCGTCTACAACTACGAGAACCAATACGCGGCGGGGGTCTTCGGCCTCAATTCCGGTTGGTCCTATCAAAACGCGCCGTATAATTTCCAATCGTCGCTGGTCCATTCGGTCAATCAGACGACCGATTTCTCGGTCGGCGGCGAATGGAATCCGAGCGATCGCCTGGCGATCAAGTTCTCGCTGCAGCATGTCGAGTCGATGGCTCAGGAGCAGCAGCACGACGCCACCCTCTATACCTACGTCCCGCCTTATGGCGTGACGCTCAGCCCCTACGGCAGCGCGGATGCGCCGGTGCTTTCGTTCCCGGCGGTCGACATGACCCAAAAGGCCCGGTACGGGTGGGATAATACGCAGGACCACTTGGTATCGAACGGGGGTCAGGAGAATGCGCTCTATGCCGACGGTTCCTATGTTCTCAGCGACACCGGCTTCTTCCGGTCGGTAAAATTCGGCGTGAAGCTTACCGATCGCACCGAGCATGACTGGGAGTCGGACTACAATTACCGGGCGCTGACTCCGTCGTACGCAAGCGGCTGGGTCGTGGTCAACGGCGCGAACCCCGTGTACGGGGCCGATGGCCGCGTCGAGCAGTGCTTTGCACCTTCGGCCACTTGCCAGTCGATCAGCGTCTTCCAGACCGGCTCGGCGAAGTACGCCAACAACGTCGATCCCAGCTTCGTGACGCAGGTGAACTCGGGTGATTGGTTCCAAGGCAAGGGCGGTCTGCCCGCGCGCGTGTGGTTCCCGTCGATCACGATGCTGAAGAGCGACTATACGGCCTTGCACGACTATACCGATCCGAACAGCCTGGCGGCGCCTGGCGATGTCGGAAAAGCTGCTGCATTCACGCCCTACGATTACGGCAAGCTCAGCGAACGGCTGTATTCCGGCTATCTGCAGACGAACTTCGCTTGGGACAGCTGGCGTCCGATTTCGGGTAACGTCGGCGTTCGCGTCATCTACTACAAGGACGAGGCGTCGGGCTACTTCAAGAATCCCTATTACACGAGCCCGATCTACCTGAAGCCGCCGAGCGTTGCATATACCGATTGCACCGCTGGTGGGCCCAATTTCACCGCCAACCACTGTATCGCTGCGACCGGGTATGTGCCGAACAACATCGGCTTCCAGGCCGACCCAAGCTATATCGCCAACAACGGCGGCCACAGCGAGACATTTGCTCTGCCGTCCTTCAACGTGCTGTTCAAGCCGGCGCCCGAAACGCTGTCTGGCTTGCAGGTGCGGTTGGCGGGGTCGCAAGGCATCGCACGTCCGACGTTCCAGCAGATGTCTGCGAAGGGCAGCTTCAGCGGCCAATATGTCGGCAACTATCAAGCGTGGTTCGGAGGCAGCGTCGGCAACCCCAACCTGAAGCCGATGAAAGCGGAACAGGTCGACGCTTCGGTCGAATACTATTTCGAGACGGGGGGGATGGCGCACTTCGCGTGGTTCTACAAGCAGATCCACAACTACATCGCCACCGGTCCGATGGACATCACGGCGACCATTCCGACTTACGTCGCCGCGGGTTCGGTGAACCAGGGTAATCAGGGATGCGGTGATGGCATCGATCCCAATACCGTTCATCCCGGCGACTCCTGCCCGCAGACGGTTGCGGTCAACATGACCATGCCGCAGAACCAGAAGAAGGCGGCACTGCTGCGAGGCTTCGAAGTCGGTTTGACCAAGTATGCAGACTTCCTGCCGGAGCCGTTCAGTGGGCTCGGCGTCGACGTCAACTACACCTTCATCTCGAGTGCGCAGCCTGGCGCGCTGTCCTACGACCTGAAGGGCCATCTGGTCACCGGATTGCCGGCGCTCGGGTTGTCGAAGAACACCATCAATATGGCGTTGCTCTACGACAAGAAGCCGCTCTCGATTAAGATCGCCTACAACTGGCGCGACGAGTTCCTCGTCACGACCGCCGCCTACCAAACCTCGAACAGCTACAACTACATCCTGAACCTGCCGTCGGGAGCCGGCTCCATGCCTCAGGGCACCGTCGGCAATAACGGTGTCGTTCACTACTCGCTGCCCGTCTACCAGTATCCGACGGGTCAGCTTGATGCGAGCCTGACCTACGACCTGACGGACGACATCCAGTGGTCCGTCCAGGCGTCGAACCTGACGAAGGAAATCGCCCGTTTGTTCATGGGCGATGGCAATCACCGGGTCAACCGCAGCTGGTACACAGCCGATACGCGGTACACGTCGCAACTGCGCGTGAAATTCTAAGGGGGCCAGTTCGCGGTGCTGTGATGGCCTGAGCGCCATCACAGCCTGGGAGGAAAAAAGATATGTCAAATATGAACATCAAGAAAATGCGTATGCTGCTGGGCGCAACCGTGAGCGCGCTGGCAATCGTTGCCCTGTCGGGGGCTGCCGAGGCACAGACCTACATTGCGCCGGCAGGCTTCAGCAAAATCAACGTCGATCCGGCCTTTGTCGCCGCCGGCTGGAAAACGCTGGAGATCACCAGCGGCCAGACCGCCTATATCGTGCCGCAATGGCTCGCCGATGGCGGGCCCGGTTGGGGCGGAGAGTTGGCACTGGGGCCGAACCCGGCGATCATCATGAACCCGACTGCTACGTCGACCAACAATCCGTGCCAGAACTCATCGCTGGCGTGGAATGGTGCCGCCTCGTGCCTTTACGGCGGTCCCAAGATCCAGGTCGATGCCGGTGCCACACTGGTCCTTGCCGGTCAGCAGACAAACGGTGTCACCCAAGGCTACGGCTTTGAAGACACGATCCACGCTGACGGCAATGTCGTCTTCGACGACCCTGGCATCCAGTCGTGGGATCATAACCACGCCATCGACCAGATCATTGGCACCAACTACTTCGGCGGTGACGTCACGCTGCGGCCGAACTCGAATGTTACGTTCGGCTTGAGCTGGGCTGCCGCAACGACCCAGTTCGGTCCCAACACGAATATCATCCTGGGCGATACTGCACTCTTAGATGTTTATCAGGCTCCTACCGCACAATTAGTCATGGGCGGGTCGCTGCAGGGCACCGGCGAGTTGCGTCTGAGTTCGGGCACGCTGTTCATCAACGGGGCCAACACTGCCGCAACGCCGTTCCACGGCAACTTGAACGTCAGGCCCGGCAATACCGTCGTGATCGGCGATGTTGCGCATCCGGGCGCGGTGATCGGTGATCCCGGCAATCCGGCGAGCTACACGCTGACTCTGGCCGGCGCGGTCGCCGGCGGCGGGAACTTGCGCGGCTTCGGCACCATCGCGGGCAACCTCGTCAACACCGCCTCGGTCGTGCGCCCTGGTTACGGCAACGACTTGGGCACACTGACGGTGACGGGCAACTACACGCAGGATGCACTTGGCACGTTGCGGGTCCAGGTGACGCCCACCGGTGCTTCCACCCTTCATGTGCTGGGTAATGCGGCGGTGAACGGCACGCTGAATATCGGCATCGCGCCGGGCGCCTACAAGACCCAGATCTATGACATTCTTACCGTCGACGGCACGATGACGGGCAACTTCAGCTCCATCGTTACCGACAGCGTTCAGGGTGCGATTGGTGCGGTGACCAAGACGGCACACGGCTTCTCGGTGGTGACCCAGGTTGTTCAGGGTGCCTCCGCGACGGCGCCGATCGTGGTCGGGCACTTGGCCAATGCCAACCGGCTCAACGATTACTACCTGGTCGGTGCTCTCTATGATCAGATCGCCCAGGATACGCCGCGAGGCAAAACCGAAATCGGGCGCAACAAGTACGTCTGGATCGAGGGCTTCGGCCACGTGTCCAGCGTATCGCGCAACGACGTCGGCTATCACACCGACAGCGAAGGCTTCCGGGCCGGCGCGGAGTATCGCACCGAGTCCAATGCCACCGTCGGTGTGGCCATGTCCTATTCGACCGGTAACTTGAAGGCCAAGGGTGCCTCCACGGCCGAGATCGATACGTGGCATGGCGCGATTTACGGCGGCTATGATGTCACCTACGCGCGGCTGGACGGTGTCTTGTTCTACGACTCCTATGGCACGACCACGAAGCGCGATTTCGGAACCGATGGTGTGGCGGCGAGTTCGCCTGACGGATACTCCTATGGTGCATCCATCCAGGTCAGCCACAGCCTGATGCACGATCTGCTGACGCCGTACGTTCGCGGCATCTACTCGCGCCAGCACGTGAGTGAGTCCTCCGAAACCGGTGCAGACCTGCTCAATCTCCATTATCTGGCGATCAACCACAATTTGTTCGTCGCTGATCTCGGCTTCCGCATCAATCCGCTGCGGTCGCTTCCCGAGAGCAGCACCAAGCTGCTGGTGACCGTCGCCGTCGAGCATGACTTCTCGCCGCTGGGCGAAAGAGTGGAGGGCACGTTCCCGGTCGCGAATGGCCAAAGCTGGTTCACGTCCTGGAGAGGCGACTCGGAGAACACCCTTCTGCTCGGCCTCGATGTTGCGCAGAAGATCACCGATGCCATTGAGGTTTCGGGCCGCTTCAATGGTCGGATGAGCAAGTATCAGACTTCGGGCGAACTGGCGCTCAACGCGAAATATAAGTTCTGACATTCCCGGCCCGCGGCTAAAGCTGCGGAGTACGGTCTGACGTAAGTCGGGGCGGCGGTGACGCCGCCCCGATTGTATCAGGGGGGACGTGAGGAGAACCTCGATGCAAACTCGGCGTACGATCGTTGCACTTTTGGGGGCCGCTGCGATGGGCGGCATCGCCTGGGCAGCCGACGATGACAGCGACCTGCCCAAGGCCACCGTGATCAAGGGCAAGCCGCCGTATCTCGATTTCAATGACGGCGTGAAGGTGCCGTGCACCAAAGCGGCGTTTCTGACCTTGTGGGAAGGGCCCGGTTATTGGCTCACCTTCGGCTTCGGCACCGCGGGGATCGCCGATTTCGCCCAGAGCCGCGCCGTCCTTCATGCCGAAGGCGCGATGCGCTATCTGCTTTTGACGCTTGCGTTTGCGCCCGACCGGCTGGAACTGGTCGAAGGCCATGGCTGGCGGCAAAAAGTTGAAAAGCCGGAAAACTATGTGATGGGCGATCTGGCGCTGCCGGGCCGGCCGTCGCGGGCCCTCTCGGACATATTTCTGGGCCGCGGCAATGTCGATACATCGCACTTCTGGGGCCAGACCGGTTTCGGCGGCATGGTTGCAACGGTTCCCACCGGTCCGGGCGGTGGCCCCGATATCTCGAGCGCCGGCGTGGTTCCGTCGATGACGATGCTGAGCGTCAACGCCTTCTGCTGCTATGTGGTGCGAAAGAAGGAGCTCAGCCTTGCCGACGTGCGCCAGCGCGCCAAGATTTTGAAGATTTAGAGTCCCGCTTCAGAAATTCGCTGTATTCATCATGGCCGGGTCGAACGCCCGGCCATGATGATTTTGGGGGCGGAAGTCCGACGGCTCTAAGCCGCTCGCTCGCTGGCGTGCTGTTCCATGAATTGCGCCGCCAGGGCCACCTGGGTGCGGTTGCGGACGTTCAACTTCCGCATCAGGGCCGTCATGTGCGCTTTGACGGTAGCTTCGGCGATACCGAGATCGAAGGCGATCTGTTTGTTGAGGCGACCCGACTGGACGCCCTTGAGGATCTTCTGCTGCATTGGCGTCAGGCGGGTAGCGCTATCGGTGAAGAGCGTCTGCGTCGGCAAGAAACCGTCCATGGCCGTCTCCCATTTGCGCCCGTTCTTCATGGCCATGCCGACTTCTGTGTTTCACAAAGTCGTGTAGGCCTTGCGACGGGCTGTCACATCTGCACACTAACTGAATTGGTCAGACAGGTTCAAGCAATAACTGACGTCAAAGTGGTAGATTTTTGCTAGTGTGTTGTAATTGAATAGTATTATCTGTCGGACAACTTTCCCTCGCGTCCAGGGCAAGGGCCGCCGGATATCGAGGAAGTCGCCAGGGAGAAACCGAAATGTCATGCCGTGAAGCAGAACCATTGCAGCGCACCGTATCCGCATGATCGCTACCGACGGCCGGATCGCCCTGGCGGCGGTTCTCGGTATCGCCCTCTCGATCATCCTGATCGTGCGCGGCCGCCTGCATCCCTTCGTGGCGCTGTTGTGCGGCGCCTTCGTGATCGGTCCGCTCGGCGGCCTGAGTCTCCCCGATACCGCCAAAGCGGTGCAGAAGGGCGCCGGCGACGTCCTCGGCAGTATCGGGTTGATCGTGGCGCTGGGTCTGGCGCTCGGCACTATGCTCCAACTTTCGAACGGCGCTGCCGGTCTTGCCCGGGTGATGATCGGCCGGGCCGATACGCCGCGCGCGCCGTGGATGAGTTTGGCGGTCGCCCTGGTGATCGGGCTGCCGCTGTTTTTCGAGACCGGCCTGGTGCTGATCCTGCCGATCATTGCCAGCGCCGCCACCGTCGGCACGCGGCCTTCGTACCGGCTTCAATTGATGCTCTCGGCCTTGGCGGGTCTCTCGGTCGTGCATGCGCTGGTTCCACCGCATCCCGGTCCGTTGCTGGCGGTGGCGACACTGAACGCCGATCTCGGCCGCACGATCATCTATGGCGTGCTGGTGGCGATCCCCACGGCGGCGCTGTCCGGTCCCTTATTGGCCAAGCTGACGACCCGCGGTGTTTCTCCGGTTTCCGTCTTGCCGGTCGAGACCGTGAGCGGCGGGGGCGCTGTGCCGGTGTGGCGGGCCTTGATCGTCGTGCTGTTGCCGGTGGTGCTGATCGCTGCCGGCCAAGTCCAGGCCATTTTGCCGCCCGCGCTGGCGCCGCACTTTGCTTGGCTGTCGCTGGCGAGCAATCCGGTGCTGGCGCTGCTGATCGCGTGTCTCGTTGCTTTGCCGCTGTTGTTCGGCCCGCGCATGCGCCAACCGGCGACGCAGGATGCCATCTGGCTCGAAGCGGTAAAACCGGCCGGTGCGATCCTGCTCGCCATCGGCGCGGGCGGGGCGTTGAAACAGGTTCTGGTCAGTGCCGGATTATCGGAACTGTTGGCGCGTGTTGCGGCAACCGGAACGCTGTCGCCGATCGTATTGGCGTGGTCGATCGCCGTCGCCATCCGCCTTGCCACCGGTTCAGCGACCGTCGCGACCATCACCGCAGCCGGCGTAATGCCCGGCGTGGTGGCGGCGTCCGGCGTGGCACCGGAATGGGTGGTGCTCGCCATCGGCGCCGGCTCGGTGTTTTTCAGCCATGTCAACGATCCCGGCTTCTGGCTGGTGAAGAGCTATCTCGGGACCTCGACGCCCGCCACCTTCCGCACTTGGTCGGTGCTTGAGACAGTGATCTCCGTGGTGAGCTTGGCGCTGGTGTGGCTGTTGAGCAGTCTGATCTAGCGGCGCACCCACTGCAGCACCGCATCGCGCAGCATTGCCGGTGTTTGTGTGGCATCGAGCATCAGCACGTGCTCGTCCGCGTCGGGCTGTTCCAGGGTTTCGAGCTGGCTGGAGAGAAGGCTTGGCGGCATGTAGTGGCCGGGGCGGTTGGACATCCGCCGCGCCAGTACCTCGCGTTCGCCTTCGAGCAGCACAAACTTGACCGGCGCAGCAATCGTCTGGCGCAAGCGGTCGCGATAGGCGCGCTTCAGCGCGGAACAGGTCGCAATCGCTACGCCATGCGCCGTCACGTCGGCATTGATCGCGTGCCCGAGGCGATCGAGCCACGGCCAGCGGTCGTCGTCGGTGAGCGGAGTACCTGACGTCATCTTGGCGACGGCTTCGGGGGTGTGGAACGCGTCGGCTTCGAGAAACGGCAAGTTCATCGCAACGGAAAGTTCGCGCGCCAGCGTCGACTTTCCGCTACCGCTGACGCCCATGATGATGATCGCCACCGGCGTGACGCCGCGAGAAGATGTCATCATGGGTCCCATTGATCTGTCGCTGTGTGCCCAATGTCGATGGTTCTCCGCCGCGAGAAAACTACGACCTTGGTCGAGGATGCCTGTCCCGAAACTGCCGATATCATCGGTCGGCGCGGTGGAACAGCCGTAGAACATACAATTCGGGAGTGAAGATCAATGCGACAGAGCGGCCAACTGCCGCCGGCATGCCGCCGGCATCTTCTGAAGGCCTTATATGCGTCGGCCTCGCTGGTGGCGCTGGCCATTCCGTCCGCGGCGCAGACGCCCGGCGCGGCACAACCTGGGGCCGAGATGGCCGAGACCGTCGTCGTCACCGGCACGCGCATTCAGGCCACCGGTTTCACCGCGCCGACGCCGACCACCATCGTCGGTACCGAGCAGATCGAGAAGAACGCCCAGCCCAACATCTACACCACCATCGCCCAGCTGCCGTCGTTGCAGGGCTCGGCTGGCACCAGCACCAACACGTTCTCGACCTCGAGTGGCCAGCAGGGTCTGTCCAACTTCTCGTTGCGCGGCCTCGGCACCATTCGCACCCTGACGCTGCTCGACGGCCAGCGTGTGGTCGGCGCCAACGTCACCGGCGTCCCCGATATCAGCCTGTTCCCGCAACTCTTGATCCAGCGCGTCGACGTCGTGACCGGCGGCGCTTCGGCGTCCTACGGTTCGGATGCGGTGGGCGGCGTCGTCAATTTCATCACCAATAAGCATTTCGAAGGCGTCAAGGCAAACGTCCAGGGCGGCATTTCCACCTATGGCGACGATGCGCAATACCTGATGCAGGCGGCGGTCGGACAGGCATTTCTCGGCGGCAAGCTGCATGTCGAAGCCTCGGGCGAATACGATCACGAAGACGGCGTGCCCCCGGGCGATTTCGGCGAGAGTGCGGCCAACGGCCGGACGTGGTATCGCGCTTCGACGCTGCTCGACCGCGGCGCCACGGTCAGTGACGGCGGCCCGCGCTACATCTATCGCGATCACGCTCAGGCCTACGCCTATTCGAAATACGGCCTGATCAGCAAAGGTCCGCTGCAAGGCACGGCGTTCGACGCCAGCGGTCATCCGTTCCCGTTCGTCTATGGCTCGGGCGGCGTGCCGGCGAAGAACGCGGCCGGCGATGTGGCCGGTTGCATCAGCGGCTTCTGCGTCGGCGGCGATCGCTCCGGCGGTGTCGGCATCGGCGCCTCGCTGCAATCGGGCATCAAGCGCCTCAACGGTTACACCCGCATCGGCTACGATTTCCTGCCCGACAACGAGGTCTACGTCACCGTCAACTGGTCGCGCGTCACCACCAACAACCAGCCCAATCCCGGCGCGCAGAAATCCAACCTCAATGTGTCGTGCGCCAATCCGTTCCTGCCGTCGTCGGTGGCGGCGGCGTGCCTTACCAACAACATCACCAGCTTCGCTTTCGGCACCGACAACGCGATGCTGCCGAACATCCACGTCAACACCTCGCGCGGGCAGATGCGGGCGGTGCTGGGCGCCGACGGCAAGCTTGCAGTCGGCGGCACCAACTGGCGTTACGACGCTTACTACGAACACGGCGAGGAACTGACCTGGATCCGCGTTCACAACATGCTGGTGAACCCGCGTTATAACCAGGCGATCAATGCGACGGTGGCGAACGGCCAGATCGTCTGCGCCGATCCCGTGGCGCAGGCGAACGGCTGCCAGCCGCTCAACATTTTCGGCGGACAGGCGCCGAGCCCGTCGACGCTTGAATATCTCCAGCCGTCGAACGGCCCGTTCCAGCATACCCATCAGTCCCAGGACGTGGTCAGTCTCAACCTCAACGGCGAGCCGCTGTCGCTGTGGGCGGGGCCGGTGTCGGTCGCGTTCGGCGGCGAGTACCGGCGCGAATATTATCGCGTCGAGGCCGATCCTTATGGCAACGGCGCGGCCAACGGCACGCCGTACAACGCCGATTATCCCGCCGATCCGACGCTGTCGACCAACGGCTCCAACTGGTACGCCGGCAACTATCACAACGGCACCGGCTCTTACGATGTGAAGGAAGCCTATGCCGAAGCGAACGTGCCGTTCCTCGATACGCCCGGCCTCGGCAAAGCCAACCTCAACGTCGCCGGCCGCTGGACCGATTACTCGACCTCCGGCGTCGTCTGGACCTGGAAGATCGGCGGCACCTGGGACACCCCGCTCAATGGCGTGCGTCTTCGCGCTGTGACCTCGAATGACGTGCGCGCGCCCAATCTGTCGGAACTGTTTGCGGCGCCGACAACAACCACGGTGCCGAGCTTCAACAACCCGTTCACCAATCCGCCGACCAAGCTGACGATTTTCCAGAACACCATCGGCAACACCGCACTCAAGCCGGAAATTGCCCGCAACGTCGAAGCCGGCATCGTGCTGTCGCAGCCTGACTGGCTGCCCGGCTTCAGCGTTTCGTTCGACTATTACCGCATCAAGCTCACCAAGGGCATTTCGAGCCTCTCCGCCGATCAGATCGTCAACTTCTGCCGCGGCGGTATTGCCCAGACATGCGGCGCCTTCGATCTCACCGGCCCGACGCCGTACGTCAACGTGCAGCAGTTCAATCTTGCCTCCATCTTCACCGAGGGCTTCGATTACGAGGCCAGTTATCAGTTTGGTCTCGAGGACATGGGCGTGCCGGGCCGCTTCATCGTGCATGGCCTTGCCACCAACATCACGAGCTTCGTCACCGATCCCGGCATTCCGGGTTCGGCGCCGCTGCAGAGCGCCGGCAACAACACCGGCAATACGCCGAACTGGAAACTGCTCCTGGTCGAAAGCTATGACACCGATACGTTCGGCATCACCTTGCAGCAGCGCTGGTTCTCCGACGGCGTGTTCGACCGCAAATATCGCGTTTGCACCACTGGCTGTCCGGCGATGATCGCCAACGATCCGACTAGCGTCAATTTCCCCACCGTTGATCGCAATGCGATGGCGGGAGCTTTCTATCTCGACGTCGGCGGTACCTACAATGTGACCGACAATATGACCGCGTACTTCAAGATCGATAACCTCCTCGATCGCGACCCGACAGCTTCGCCGCAGACTAATACCGGTCTTGACGCCAATCCGGCGCTGTATGATTTAGTTGGGCGAATGTACAGAATCGGTGTGCGCTTCAGTTTATGAGGGGAAAATGAGGCTTTTAGCCGTTGTGCTCGCGCTCGTGTGCGCGGTTGTGTCCGCGCACGCATCGCCTTCGTCGGTATCGACTTCCGTCTACTTGACAGCGCCCGCCGATCCGCGCGCAATAACGGTGCAGGCCAAAGCCGACGGAGTGAGTGATGACTCCGCCGCGATCCAAGCTGCACTCGATAAGGCAGGCGAGAAGAACGGCGGGCTCGTATTCCTCCCTTCGGGCCGGTATCGCATCAGCCGTACGCTTCTCGTCTGGCCCGGTGTGCGCGTGTTCGGCATTGGCGCGACGCGTCCCGTTCTTGTGCTCGGAGACAAGACGCCGGGCTTTCAGCGCGGCGTTTCCTACATGGTTGCGTTCACCGGTGCGCCGCGCGGAATGATGCCGCATGTGCCGTTCCCGCCGCCCGGCATTGTGCCGTTCGATCCCAAAATTGCCGACGCGCATTCCTCCACCTTCTATTCGGCGATGAGCAATGTCGATGTCGAGATCGGCGAGGGCAACCCCGCCGCCGCCGCATTCCGCTTCCGCGTCGCCCAGCATGGCTTCTTGAGCCATATGGACCTTCGTCTCGGGTCTGGCTTTGCCGGAATCTATCAGGCCACCACGCTCATTCGCGATGTTCATTTCCACGGCGGCCGCTATGGCATCGTCAGCGAAAAGACGTCGCCCGCATGGCAGTTCACGGTTTTGGATTCCACCTTTGACGGTCAGCGCAGCGCCGCCATTCGTGAGCACGAACTGTCGCTCACCCTCGCCAATGTCACGCTGCGCAATGTCCCGGTCGGGATCGAGATCGACAAAGGCTATAGTGACTGGCTGTGGGGCAAGGACGTGCGTTTCGAGAACGTGCGCGATGCGGCCGTCGTGATTTCCAACGAGAAATCCGTCTATACCGAGATCGGTTTCGAGAACACGTTCGCCGCCGATACGCCGGTGTTCGCCAAATTCCGCGACAGCGGCAAGACGGTTGCGGGGCAGGGTCGCTTCTACCGCGTTGCCGCCTTCAGTCACGGCGTGCATGTGCCCGATCTCGGCCGTATGGGCACCATCAAGACGACCTCCAGCATCGAGCCGCTCACGGCGTTGCCCGCCGAACGCGCGCCCATCGTTCGTTCGCTGCCGCCGGTGGCGGAATGGTACAGCGTGCGTGACGCCGGTGCGGTCGGCGACGGTAAGGCGGACGACACAGCGGCGTTGCAGCGTGCCATCGACAGCCATCGCGTCGTCTATCTGCCGCTTGGCGATTACCGCATCAGCGATACGGTGCGGCTGAAGCCCAACACGGTGCTGATTGCGTTGCACCCTAACCGCACGCAGATCATCCTCAACGACCGCACGCTGGCGTTTGCCGGGATCGGTGCGCCCAAAGCGATGATCCAATCGGCGGAAGGCGGCGATGCCATCGTGTCCGGTTTCGGTCTCTATTCCGGCGGCGTCAATCCGCGTGCCACGGCGATGCTGTGGATGGCCGGAGCGGACTCGCTGATGGACGACGTCAAGTTCCAGCTCACGCTCGGCACCGATTTCTCCGCTCCGATGCCGACGTCGCCGTTCAATGCGGCGCAGACGGCCGCGCGCGCGACCAACCCGTTCTTCGATCCCAATCCGGCGCCGCGCTGGGACGGCCAGTATCCTAGCCTGTGGGTGACCAAAGGCGGCGGCGGCACGTTCGTCGGTTGCTGGACGCCGGATACGTTTGCCAGCGCCGGTTTCTACATCTCCGATACGTCGACGCCCGGTTATACCTACCAGATGAGCATCGAGCATCACGTTCGCGCTGAGATCGTGCTGGAGCGTGTCGCCAACTGGGAATTCCACGCGCCGCAAACGGAGGAGGAGTACCGTGAAAGCGGCAATGCCACTTCGTTCGAAATCCGTGACTCGCATGACATCCTGATCGCGAATTATCACGCCTATCGCGTCACCCGTACGCTGGTTCCGGCGCCGACGGCCGTCAGGCTTTACAATTCGCGCAATATCCGCTTCCGCAATGTCGCCGTGAACGCCGAAAGCGGCTTCACCTATTGCGATACGGACAAGGACTGCATCGTCTATCTGCGGCCCAATAAGTTCCCGTTCGAGAATGCGATCGAGGACCGCACCAGCAACACCGTCGTGCGCGAGCGTATGTTCGCCGCGCTCGACATCACCGGCAAGCCGCCGGTGGCCGAGCCCGTGTCGGGGCCGCAAGTGAAAAAGCTCGCCGATGGCTTCTTCGCGCTCGGTGGCGGGGCAGTGGATTCCAAGGGCCGGTTCTATTTTGTCGACCGCACCTTCCAGCGCATCTATCGCTGGTCGGACAAGGGGCTGGAGGTGGTCAGCGATCAGCCGCTCGATCCAATCAATGTCGCGGTCGATGCCTCCGATCATCTTCTGGTGCAGTCGTCCGCCGGATTCTTCGGTGCCGCGTTCAGTCTCGATCCCGATGCGCCTAACGCAGTGATCACGCCGATCGAGCCCACCGCGAATGCGCGTGCGAAGAAAATCGCGTTGCCCGGCAACTGGTGGGTGAACGGCGAGTTCCAGGACCAGTATAATCCGGCCACGGATCATTTCACTACGCTGGCCGAACTCTTCGCCCGCGACGCCGCCAATGCGCCCGCCAAGCAATACGTTTCGCCCGACGGCAGTCTCGCGTTACCGGATTATCGTGTCGTGCATCAGGGGCCGCCCGACAATCGCGGCTGGCGCTTCTCGCATGCGCTCGACACCTACGGCTACAACACCGCCGCGCCCGGTTCGCGCGTCTTCATCAGCAATTCGACCGAAGGCAAGACCTACATCGCCAAGGTCGGCAAGAATGGCGCGCTCACCGATCTCAAGCCGTTTGCGGATCGCGGCGGTGAGAGCGTGGCGACGGATGCCTCAGGCCGCGTCTACATCGCCAACGGCCAGATCTACGTCTACGACCGCGATGGCCGCGAAACCGGCCGCATCGACGTCCCCGACCGCCCGATCCAACTCGTCACCGCCGGGCAGACGCTCTACATCGTCACCCATCACGCGCTGTACGCGGCGACGCCCTGAACAAAACTGTCATCCCCGGCCGACCAGGTTCGGCATCTTCTTTCCTCCCTCGCGGAGTCGTGACGGCAAAACCGCACGGCTCGTGAACTAGCGGGGGAGGTGGCCCGAAGGGCCGGAGGGGGGAGTGATGCGGCGTAGAAGCCCCCCATCCCCATCTCGTCATGGCCGGGCCCGCTTGCGTCGGCGTAGCCGATAGCGAAGCGGTGACCCGGCCATCCAGGCGGTGCCGACGCGGAACAATCTTCGACGATGCGCCAGAATTCGAAATGGATGGCCGGGTCGAAAGCCCGGCCATGACGAAATAAGGGGACAGTGTCCGGGTGGCCGGAGAAAACAACTACTTCACCACCACCTCGTACCAAAGCGTCTGATACCGCGCGCCGAGGTCGATCGTGGCGCGCCCCGAACCGCGCACCGGCAGCGGCGTGGTGCGATTGCCGAGCGCATCGAGCGCAAACGCCGATACCCGCGCGGCCGGAACGGGCAGGGTGATGCGCGCACCCAGACCCTCGACTAGCACCGGCGCTGTACCCCAGTTGCGGCCGACCGAAGTCCGCGTCGCATCGGTCCATTGCTGCCCGGTATTCTCTTCGCGCCCTAGCGTCGTTACCAGAATGCGTCCTGGCGACGAAAAATCCGTACCCTGAACGACGGTCGCGGTCACCACGCCCCAATCGCCTTGTGCTTCGGTCAGTTCGAGCCCGACGCCATGCGCGTCGTAAGCCTGTCCAAGCCGCGGGCCGATCAGGCCCTTGCTGCGTTGGGCATCGATCACCACGGTCTTGCCACCGAGCCCCCAAGTGAGTTCGCCCGTCTCGCTCTTGACCGGCCACGACGGTGCCACGCCGTTGCCCGCGATCGCGCCGACCGAGCGTGCCAAGGCCGCGTCTTTCGCCATGCCGAAACTGGCGCCGCTGGGCGGATAGGCCGATTGCCGCAGTGCTTCGATCCACGCCGCGCGGTCGGGCATGCTTGCCTGCGTCGGAGCGGCTGCGGTGACATCGCCTCGCCGCAGCATCGCAGCCGTCGAAATCAGGCTTGCGAGTTTCACCGGATTGGAACGGCTGTCGAAGAAGCTGTCGATATGATCGGTGTGCCAGTTGTTGTCCCAGCCGCCGTAATCGAATAGGAAAAGCCCGTCCCAATCCTGCAGCGCGCCATAGGCGGCGACCAGCGGCATGGCTTCGCCTTGGTAATCGTTGGGCGCGGGCGCGTTGTATTCCGTCACGATGAATGGCTTGCCTGGCACGCGGCGCAGCGCCAGGTCGGCAATCGTGCCGCCGCCTTCGATGCCCGCCATCGGCACGTTGTTGATACGCCAATTGCCCGGGTCCCAGGCGCGGCCGGGAAAGTGAGGATGCTGCCAATAGGCGTGATCGTCGACGACATCGAGCCCGGACTGGATCGGCGCCGGGCTGTACACCGTCTGCGTGCCGACCAGCAGCGGTTTGACGCCGAGGTCCGCCTTCAAGAAGCGCTGCATCTCGGCCCAATAGCGGGTTTCGGTATCCCACAAGAAATTCAGCCAGTCTCGTTGCGCTGCCGGCGTGCGGCTGTAGCGGGAACTGTATTCGCTGATCGCAACGCTGCCGCGGCCGAGATTTTCGCCCGGCTTCAGCCCCGCTGAGCCACCCGGCTTGAGAGTTGCTTCGGCAATCTCCAGCGTGCCGGTTTCAAACCCGAGCCCGCCCAGGGTTAGCCGCGCGCCGTTCTCGCCGAACGCGGGCACAAAGGTGAAATGCACCGTCTTCCAGTCCGTGCCGACCGCGATGGTATCGGACCACAACCATTTCCACGGTTCGTGGGTCTGCATCGCCTGCACCGCGACTTTCATCGGGTGATCGGCCTTGAGGCGTAGCGTCAGGGTGTAGGGCCGCTCGGCGGTGAAATTCAGCCCGTTCTGATGCATCTGCGTGTGCCAGCTTTCCTGACCTTTGCCGGTCATGGTCAGCGCGAGCCCGGCCGCCGTCGGTGTCAGCGTCGCCTTAGAACCGCCGAGCGTCTGCAACTCCCAGCCGGTGGTGAACATCTCTTTGCCGAGCGGCTCGCTGCGCGCGCCCCACGCCTGGCGCAATGCCGCGTCGCTGCCATAGCGCTGCTTCAGCCACGCATTCCATTGCTGGGTGAATTCGCCGCGCAGCGGCTCGGTCATTTGATCGAGCGCCCCGGCGCCCCATTCGCGGATCAGGCCGTTCTCGTTGTTGATCTCGACGATGGCGACGGCCGGTTCCTCGGCATAGCGGGTGCCGGTATAGGGATTGCGATGGTGGAGCAGGTCGCGGGCAAAATCCTTCTGCAGTGCGATCATCCGCGGCTCGAAATGGTCGACGCCCTTGAAATAGCTGTCGCCGCCCGGCCAGGTCGCAAAGCCCGGATAGGCGCGGCCGACATGCAGGTTGATGTCGACATAAATGCCCTGGTGCTTCAGCGCGGCGATGAAATAGTCGAGCTTATCGAGATAGTCGGGGTTGAAGGTGACGCGATCTTTTTCGAGCAGACCGTTCGGCGCCTCATGGGTGTCCATGTGATGCAGCCGCACGATATTGATCCCGAAGCGCGCCATCCGCCGCGCCACGATATCGGCATCGGTGTGGTCGGGCGCGTTGGAACCGAACGTCACGTTGACGCCCAAGAGTTGCAGCCGCTTGCCGCCCGCCGCGAGGTGTCCGCCCGCGACGGTGACGAAGCCGCTCGCCCCCGCTGGCTTATCGTTCCAACGCGACAGGTCGGTGATATTGCCGGTGCCGGTGTCGTTCCACGGCATGGTGAAGGGGAACATTTCGCCCGCCGCCGCCGAGCCCGCCATCAGAACCATTGCCGCCAAAGCCGCGCGAAGCATGTCCGCCCCTCCCGAAACGCGGCGAACGATAGCGCACTTGCGTGACCGGCGCGCGAAAATGTCGGCAGCGTTCGCTTATGTTGGCGCCGCCGCATCGGCAACAGGGACCGAGCGTGCGCGTTGGGTTCTTGGCAACCCCAAGGATCCCTCTCATGTTCATGCATAACAAGAAGTTGATGTATACAGTGCGCGTTGGTGAAACCAATCCGGCGCTCGCCAATTTGATGCTGGAGCAGTTCGGTGGCCCGCAAGGCGAGCTAGCGGCGGCGATGCGCTATTTCACCCAGCATCTGGCGGAGGACGATCCCGGCCGCAAGGACATGCTGATCGACATCGCCACCGAGGAATTGTCGCATCTCGAAGTGATCGGCAGCATCGTCGCCATGCTGAACAAAGGTGTGAAGGCGGAACTGTCGGAGGGCGCGCTGGAAGAGGCCGAGATGTATATGGCGCTCGGCCAGGGCAACGATAGTCATACGACCGCGCTGCTTTATGGCGGCGGACCGGCGCTGACCCATTCCGGCACGGTGCCGTGGACGGCGGCGTACATCGACTCCATCGGCGATCCGACCTGCGATCTGCGTTCCAACATCGCCGCCGAGGCGCGCGCCAAGATCGTCTATGAGCGGTTGATCAACGTCACCGACGATCCCGGCGTCAAGGAGGCGCTCACCTTCCTGATGACCCGCGAGGTGGCGCACCAGAAGTCGTTCGAGAAGGCGCTTTATGCCATCGAGCCGAATTTCCCGCCGGGCAAGCTGCCGGGCGATCCGCGCTTTGCCTCGAAGTACTACAACCTCTCGCAAGGCGACGCCGCGATCGACGGCGATGCCGAAGGGCCGTGGAACACCGGCGGGCAATGGGAAAAGGTCGACGACCCGCAGGCCCAGGTTGCGGTCGACGGCGGCGACGGCCGCGCCTCGGTCAAGCTGGAGGCGGCGGATGGCAAGATCCTGAAAGCCATGGCCCGGCGGACCAAATCGGCGACCGATCACGATGTCGTCACGGGGGCGGATCTCGGTGCCGGGCCGGGCGCCGGCAAGACCGCCAAGAACTCCTGAGCCCGTCGCAGAGAAGGGCGCTCCCAGCGGGCGCCCTTTTTGCTGTTTTCCGCCAATATCCGCCCATTTTGCCGACAGGCAACTGCATCTTAGTGTGATTCTATAACGCACGCCCCGCGCGGATTTGAACCCTTTCTTACCGTTGTGCCCCAGGCACTTGCCACGCTACGGTCGGGTAGAAAACGGGGCCGCTCCGGCCCGGGCTTGGGGGTCCTCAGAAGAAGGTTTTCAGGGCAAGGCGCCGTCGCGTCAGGCCAAATGGGAAGGTGTCATGAAACAGTTGTTGATCTACGAAAACATCAAACCGCTGACCCAGCGCGACCATGGCGAGATGTCGCTGAAGCGCACCAACGATGTCAGCTTTGCGCGCGAGACCAATGCGATTCCGCTGGTCGGCAGCGAGTTCCTGCCGGCGAGCGAGGAGTATCCGATCGTCTTCACGCGCACCAACGAAGGCGTCGTTCCGACGGCGATCGTCGGCATTCGCGACCGTGAGAACGCCTTTGTGACGGCCGACGGAAAATGGGATGCGCGTTACATCCCGGCGTTCGTGCGCCGCTATCCGTTCGTGTTCGGCACCGACGAGAAGGCCGAAACCTTCACGCTGATGATCGACGAAGCCTATCCCGGCCTCAACAAGGACGGCGAGGGCGAGAAGCTGTTCGACGGCGAAGGCAAGCTTGGCCCGTTCGTCCAGCAGACCGTGGATTTCCTCAAAGAATACCAGATGATGTACGTGCGCACGCGCGAGTTCGGCGACCGTCTCGACAAGCTCGGCCTGCTCGATCCGGTTGAGGTGAAGACGCCGCTGCCGAACGACCCCGAGCGCAAAATCAACGGCTTCTTCCTGGTCAACCGCGAGAAGCTGAAGGCGCTCAAGGGCGAGCAGCTCGAAACCTTGTTGAAGAACGACGAGCTGGAACTCATCTTCATGCAGATGATTTCGCTCAGGAATATCGACAAGGTGGTCGAGCGTGTCGTCAAGGCCGAAACCCCGGCCGCCGCGAACGCCTGATCTTCCAGGCTATTCTTTTTGCGAGACGGGCGGGATCATCCCGCCCGTTTTGCTTTTATCGTGCCGAAACCCGCCACACCGTGCCGCCGAGATCGTCGGCGATCAGCAAGCCGCCGCGTTTGTCGATGGCGAGGCCGACCGGCCGACCAAAGGCGGTGGTGCCGCGCAGAAATCCGGTCACGACATCTTTGGCCGGGCCGCTGGGACGGCCGTTGGTGAACGGCACATAAACGACCTTGTAGCCGTTAGTGGGCGCGCGATCCCAGCTGCCGTGCTCGCCGACGAAAACACCGTCGTGATAGTTGGGAAGACCCGCAGCAAAGGCGATGCCGAGCGGCGCGACGTGCGACGACAGGCTGTAATCGGGCATGATCGCTTTTTTCACCATGTCGGGACGCTGCGGATAGACGCGCGGGTCGACATGCTGTCCCCAATAGCTCCACGGCCAGCCGTAGAAGGCGCCGTCCTTGATCGAGGTGAGATAATCCGGCACCAGATCGGGCCCGAGTTCGTCGCGCTCGTTGACCACGGCCCACAGCTTGTGCGTCGCCGGTTCGAACATCAGGCCTGAGGGATTGCGCGTGCCGGTGGCGTAGAGACGATGCGCGCCGCTGGCGCGGTCGATTTCCCAGATCGCGGCGCGTTCGTGTTCGGCTTCCATGCCGTTCTCGGTGATGTTCGAGTTCGAGCCGACGCCGACATAAAGCTTGCTGCCGTCCGGGCTCGCGGTCAGCGATTTGGTCCAGTGATGATCGATCGGACCGCCCGGCAGATCAGTCAGCTTGACGGCCGGATCGCTTATATGGGTTTCGCCTTCGTGATAGGAAAACCGCATCAGCGCATCGGTATTGGCGACATAGAGATCGCTCCCGACCAGCACCACACCGAAGGGATGGACGAGATGGTCGATGAAGACGGTGCGCAGATCCGGCATGCCGTCGCCGTTGGTGTCGCGCAACAGGATGATGCGGTTGCCGGCCTTATTGGCGGAATGAACTTGGCTTTCGATCCAGTTCATCACGATTTGCTTCGGGCGCTTGATCGGTTCTTTCGGCCCGTCGGATTCAACCACCAGCACGTCATTGTTGGGTAGCACATACACCATGCGCGGATTGGCAAAGTTCTTGGCCAAGGCCTCGATGCGCAAGCCGCCCGCCACCGATGGTTTGGCGTTGCCCCATTGCCCGCGCGAGGCCACCTTCATCGGCGGCAGCAGGTATTGATGCAGCGGCGGCAGCGTCGGATTGGCGCCGACCTGGTGCTTGGGATCGGTTGGTTCGGGGCCACAGGCGCCGAGCATAAGGGCCGCCGCAGCGAGAAGACTCGCGGTACGCTTCACGGCTTGTCCTCGGGCAGCAGCGCAACGCCGTGGCGGTAGACCAGGCTCCCGCCTTGCCAGCCGGTCACCACGAGGATCACGACCACGATAGCCGAGAGCGTCAGCCC
The DNA here is from genome assembly GCA_023259375.1 of Alphaproteobacteria bacterium. Taxonomy (GTDB): domain Bacteria; phylum Pseudomonadota; class Alphaproteobacteria; order Micropepsales; family Micropepsaceae; genus Rhizomicrobium. Next base: position 24,987 of record JAHFQC010000026.1, on the reverse strand, counting down.
GGTCGGCCACACTCCGGTATAGCCGTCATGGGTGTGCACGAACGCGTTCCAGATCGACAGGATCAGCGCGATGGCATTGCCGATGCCGTGTATCCAGGCGTGCTTGAGCGCGCGGATGCGACGCTCGCCGAAAAAATCGGTCAGCCCCGCAATGACGGCGAAAATGGAAATGATCAGTCCCGCGGTCAAAAGCCATGACGAAAAGTTCGCCCATTGCACTTCGCCGCTGGCCGCATAGGCGATATCGGTCAACAGGGTTCCGACAAAGCAGGCGATCGGAAACGGCACCAGCATCGGATGGATGGGGTGGCCGAAGATGCGTGCGGTCGATTTCGGATAGAGCGGCGAGGTGGGCATGGACATCGCGTCCGGAGCTGCTCGGTCGTAACGTCTCGTCGTGACGCCCTGTTCCGGAAGCACCAAAGCGCGATCATGCTCGGGTCGTGTTGTTCCTCTCTCACGCCGAGCACAAAAAAAAGCGGCAGCCGAAGCCGCCGCTTTCCCCCTGTCAATTCGCAATCGTCAGGCTTTGCGCCGCTTGCGGAACCCGATCAGCAGCGCACCGCCGCCGATGAGCAGAAGCGTCGCCGGTTCCGGGATATTGGAATTCGGCGGCGGCACGTAGACGGTTCCCGAATATGAGATCGACTGGCCGGGGCCGCCGGTCTGCGTGAGCGCGATCGTCTGAATGGCGCCCAGGACAGAGCCCGCATTGGCGTAATCCGATCCTACGGTGAACGTGCCGTAGACGTACCAGATGGCCGTAGCAGAATCGCCGTTTATCGTGACGTCGCCTTTGACGATGGTGTTTGCCGCCAGATTTCCGATGTCGCCCAACGACCAGGAGAACGTCGATGGCAAATTGAAGTTGATGTGAGACGGCACCGTAAACGTATCAAACGGCGAGAGGAGGAACCAGCCTTGCCTGCTTAGCACGACAGCCTTGCCTTCGGTGACGAAGTCCGTGAGGATCGCCACATTGGTGCCTGTGGCATTGGGCAGGGCGTATCCGAACGTACCCGACGAGAAGATCGGTGCGGCCATAGCTGCCGTCGCCGTAATCAGAGATAAGAATAATGCCGAGATGAAAACTCTCGCGCGCGCCAGCATTATGGAACTCCCACAGCATGTAGTCGCGAGAAGAGGAGAGCAAGCTGCGTGCCAGAACGGAATCTCGATTGTCCGCAAGGCGATGTCTTTTTGTGTGCACGCTCTTTTGGCGAAACTGTCAAATCGTTTGACATGCCGCGATCATTTGTAAGTTCCGGTGAGAACACCGTTCGATGACGAGATCGTCAGAAAAGTGACGCGTGACGCTCACTGCGGGATATCGCCGATGCGCTGTCATCCCGGACGCCCCTCACTTTTCTGCCCCACGCGAACCCATCTCAACCTATCATCCCCGGCTGAGCAAGCAACGCGTAGCGAAGGGAAGGGGACCTAGGTAGAGACAACGGTACGACATTTGGCGTGATCCTCGCTCGTTCTCCATCGTCGAAATTGCTTCGGCTCCTGAGTTCCCTTTCCTTCGCTTGGCGCTACGCGCCTTGGCTTAGCCGGGAATGACATGAAGGAAAATTCCGCGATACGCGTTCACCAATTCTGTTCATCTAGATGAACAGTTTCATTCGTCCATCATTCGGAAATTATTGCGTCTGCATCTCGCCCGTAACAACGTAGCGTTTGTCGCACCGTCTTGAATCCGTATGCGGCGCTTCCCATCTCTTGAGCGTGATGTTTGTGAAGGAGATGCCGATGGCGGGCCGCGACGGTGAACGCGGACCGGAAGACGATCAGCCATGTGTCATACAAGGTAGGATGTGCGCGCATCCGTGATGGAGGCGGCTGGCTGCTACGCCGGTTTGCCGGCGTCTCCTCGAAACCCTGGGAGAAGCGAAGGTGCATGTGGCGCGCATCGGCTTGCGCGTATCCTTGCTGCCGGAGCTTCGGACAAGAAGAGGCGGGCGAACCGGCAAGGGGCCACCGCCTCTTGGCGTATATAAGGGATTCTTTGCGCCGCTGGCAAAGCAGGCTAGAAATCGTCCGGGGCATTGTTTGCGGGGCTCGTAGTGCTGCCGACACTCGATTACGGCGTTCTGGCTGCGTATCTGGCGGGGTTGTTGGCGCTCGGTTTGGTTCTCACCCGCCGCCGCGCCACGCCGTCGGACTATTTTCTTGCGTCGCGCGATGCAGGCTGGGCCGCCGTGGGGCTGTCGCTGGTCGGCTCCAACGTCTCGCCTGGCGTTCTGATCGGCCTGACCGGTTCGGCGTACGCCTTCGGCATCTCGGTCTACAACTACGACTGGACCGCGTCCGTCATCCTGGTTGTGTTCGCGCTGTTCTTCCTGCCCGCGGTGCTGGCAACGAAGGTCTACACCATGCCCGAGTTTCTCGAGCGCCGCTACGACGGCCGCGTTCGGGTGTGGTTTTCAATCCTGACTTTGGCGCTCTATATCCTGCTCGATGCCGCCGGCGCGCTTTATTGCGGCACGCTGGTGCTGAAGTTCATCGTTCCCGGCCTGTCGTTCAATGCCGCCATCCTGCTGCTTGCGGCGTTATCGGTGCTCTACTCGGTGACCGGCGGCTTGCGCTCGGTTCTCTATACCCAAGCCGTGCAGGCGGTGGTGGTGCTGGGATCGGCGCTGTTCCTCGCGATTTTCGCGTTCAAGGCTGCAGGCGGCTGGACAACCGTGATGCACGCCGCGCCGTCCGGCTATTTGAATCTGATCCGCCCCGCGTCCGATCCGATCATGCCGTGGACCGGCATGGCGTTCGGGCTGCCGGTGATGGCGTTCTACTACTGGTGCACCAATCAGGTGATGGTGCAGCGCATGCTGGCCGCCAAGTCGATCGCCGACGGGCAGAAGGGCGCGCTGTTCGCCGGGCTTCTGAAGCTGCTCACTCTGTTCCTGATCATCCTGCCGGGCGTGGCCGGACTGTTGCTCTATCCCAAGCTCGCCAGTGCCGACGAAATCTATCTGCGCCTGGCATTCGGCCTGATGCCGACCGGATTGCTCGGTCTGCTGGTCGCGGCGTTCCTTGGCGCGCTGATGGCCCAGCTCTCCGCCAGCTACAACAGTGCCGCGACGCTGGTGACGATGGATTTCGTCCGCCGCCTGCGTCCCGGCGCGACGGATGCCAATGTCGTCCGCTGGGGCCGCATCTCGACCGTCGTCTGCATGGTGGTCTCGGCGTCGTGGGCGCCGCAGATCGTGCGTTTCCCATCATTGTGGCAATACTTCCAGGCCGTGCTGGCCTACGCGACGCCACCCGCGGCGGCGCTGTTCCTGGTCGGCATGCTGTGGCCGCGGGCCAATGGGCGCGGGGCGATCTGGGCGGTCGTTGCCGGCAGCGGGCTGGGGCTGGTGCTGTTCGCTCTGTCGGTGACAAAGGTCTTTTCGCTGCCGTTCCTCGATGCGGCATTTTTGGTGTTCGCCGTCTCGCTGATCGCATTGGTCTTGGTCAGCTTGACGCGCCGGCAGACGCCCGAGGAGCGCGCCCGCACCGCCGCGTTCACCTTGAAAAGCGCATGGGATGCGGCCCGTCTGGGTTCGCGTGCGGTGGCCGGTTGGGGCGTTGCGTTGCTCGCCGTGACGGCGGGCGTGGTCTGGTGGTTCCGCTAATGATGCCGCGCCAAACTGTTTTTTTATCGCCGCATTCCAATGCATAATCGCGTCCGGAAAGGCGGGCCGGAATGGCGACCATCAAGGATGTAGCAAAACGGGCGGGTGTCGGCCTGGGGACCGCCTCGCGGGCGATTGCGGGGAACGGCCCTGTATCGGCCAAGGCGATGGCGCGTGTCCTGAAGGCCGTCGAGGAACTCAATTTCCGCCCCAGCCACGCCGCCCGCGTGCTGCAAAAGGGCCAGTCGCAGACCATCGGCGTATTCGTGCCCCTGATCCAAGGCTCGTTCTATACGCCGATCCTGCACACCATCTACACTGCCTTGCGTGCCACCGGTCGCCACATGGTGGTGGATTTCGGCCAGACGCTGGAGACCGAGCGCCAGGATGCGCTGAACGGCGCCGAATTCCTCACCGATCGCGGCTGCGACGGGCTGATTGTGATGGGCACGCGCCTGAAGCCCAAGGATGTCGAGAAGCTAATCCAACTGCAGCCCAAGACGGTGGTGCTGAACCGCTCGGTGCCGGGCTACATGGATCACTGCTTCAACCCCGATCACCGGGCCGCCGGTGCGCTTGCCGCCGAGACGCTCTACGAGGCCGGTCATCGCGCCGTTGCGGCGATCGAAGGCCCGGAGACCTCACCCGACAACGTCGCCCGCATGAAGGGGTTCTACGACACGCTGGCGGCGCGTGGGATCGATGTGGAGGCTATCCCGCGTGTCAACGGCGACTTCTCCCCCGCCGCCGGCGCTGCCGGTGTGCATACGCTGCTCGAGCACGGGCGGGAGTTCACCGCCTTGTTCTGCGCCAACGACGAGTCGGCCATGGGCGCGCTCGCCACATTGCAGCAGATGGGCGTTTCGGTTCCCGGCGATCTGTCGGTGATGGGCTATGACGGTATCGACTTGGCCGCCTTCGCCGTACCGCCGCTGACGACGGTGATGGTCCCGTGGCTGGAGATCGTGCGCAATGCGCTGGGTCACCTGCTGAACCTCTGTTACGACGACAAGCAGACCGTTGTTCGCGATCTGCCTGCCGAAGTCATTTGGCGAGGTTCGGTAGCGCGGCTCAGCGCGAAAGCGTCCCGCTCACCTCGACGTTCTGCTTGATATCGGCCGACGAAGCGCCCAGCGACACCACAAACGGGCCATTCGACAGCTTCCACTGCGAGCCATCGTGGACCGACAGCAGGCGCGGATCGACGATCAGCGTCACAGTTGTGGAAGCACCGGAGGCAAGGCTCACCTTCGACCAGCCGGCAAGACGCTTGGGCGCTTCCCAGCTGCCATTCTTGGGTGAGACATAGATCTGCGGCGCATCCTTGCCGTCACGATTGCCGACGTTTTTGACCGTGAAATGCACCGTCAGCTTGCCGTCGTTCATGGCCGCGCCGAGATCGCTGTAAGCGAACTGGGTGTACGACAGGCCATAACCGAACGGGAACAGCGGCTTCAGGTTCTTCTTGTCGAACCATTTGTAGCCGACCGCGGCGCCTTCAGGATAATTGATCACGAACGGCGTGCCGTCCTTGAGGCCGGAGCCGGGTAGCTGCTGCTGCGGGAACTGATCCAGGCTCGCCGGGAAGGTGGCGGGCAGGCGCCCCGAGGCGTCGACTTCGCCGAGCAGGACACGCGCAATGGCATCGCCGCCGCCCGAGCCCGGGAACCACGCTTCCACGATGCCCGCGACCTGATCAGCCCACGGCATGAAGATCGGGTTGCCGCTTTCCACCACCACGACCGTATTGGGATTAGCCGCCGCGACGGTACGGATCAGTTCGTCCTGATTGCCGTCCAGGTTCATCGTATGGTCGGCATCTTCGGTCGACCACTGGGTGGCGAACACCAGCACGACGTCCGCCTTCGCCGCTTCCTTGGCTGCAGCAGCCGCATCGTTGCCGTCCAGATACTTGAACGGCGTCTGCGGCAGGCGGCCCATCAGTGCAGCCATCGGCGAAGAGGGCAGGTAGACGATCGGCCCATACCAGCCCTTCACATCAAGGCCAGGCACGGCGATACCGCCCACCGGGAATACGGTTGAGGACCCGCCGCCGGAGATCACACCGCGGTCGGCATGGCCGCCGACAATGAGAATACGTTTGGCCGTACGCGCGATTGGCAGCACGTTGTTCTTGTTCTTGAGCAGAACAATAGATTCCTCGGCCGCCGCCTGAGCGACTTTCTTGCTCGCATCGAAATCGATCTTGGCATCGGTGATCGGGCGGTCGTAAAGGCCGACGGCAAAAATCGAGCGCAAGATCCGCCGTGCCATGTCGTCAAGCCTGCTTTGCGGCACCTTGTGGTTCTGGATGGCGAGCTTCAACGGCTTGCCGAACCAAGGCTGGTCGTCGAAGACGCCAGCCGACTGCTGGTCGAGCCCGGCCAGGGCTGCGCGTTCGGTCGAATAGACCGCGCCCCAGTCGCTCATGACGTAGCCCGGGTACTTAAACTGGCCCTTCAACACCTTGTTGAGCAGGTAATCGCTTTCACACGCATAAAGGCTCCGCACCCTGTTGTAGGAGCACATCACCGACCCCGGCTTGCCCTTTTCGATGGCAAGTTCGAACGCCAGGAAGTCGGACATATGCGCTGCAGCGTCGTCCATATCCGTCGAGTAGATGTGACGGCCGGTTTCCTGATCATTCAGAGCCCAGTGCTTGACCGTCGAGATCACGCCTTGGCTTTGGATGCCTTGCACGCTGGCACCGACTATGGTGCCCGCGAGAAGTGGATCTTCACCCGCGTATTCGAAGTTGCGCCCGTTGCGCGGTTCACGCAGGAGGTCGACGCCGCCGCCGAGCAGAACATTGAACCCCGAAGCGTAGGACTCACTGCCGATCATAGCGCCGCCCGCTCGTGCGATGTCGGGATTGAAAGTGGCGGCCACGGCAATACCGGCGGGAAGAGCGGTGCGTTCACGATAGGTGTCGACGGAATCGCGCTGGGTGGCAACACCCATGCCGGCATCGGTAACCCACTGGGCGGGAATACCAAGGCGCGGAATTCCAGGCACGTAGCCGGCCGAACCCATGTGCGAATCCGCCGG
>JAHFQC010000026.1:12451-18306 GCA_023259375.1 Alphaproteobacteria bacterium | reverse complement strand
CCGGGGGGACGAAGTTCTTTTCCGGCTTCGGAGAGCCGAAATAGCCGAACACCAACGAAAGCTTTTCGTCCTGCTTCATCGCCTTAAGAACGAGGTTGGCGCGCGCGTCCGGGCTGAGCGATGTGTCGTCCCAGGCATTGCGGGCCGCAGCTGGGGCTGCCGCCAGGAGGACACAAGAAACCAAGACGGCAGGTGTTCTAAGCGACATGGTTTTTCCAGTTCTGTTCAAACTTAATGCCAGACGAACGTAGCGACTCCGCCCACCGGCAGGTCGTAAGTGAAGGTTTTTTGCCCCTCGCGAACGGTCATAGTACGCGTTCCTTGGGCGCGGTTTACAGCCACGACCACGGTTGATCCATCCTTGTTGCGGAAGGCAACGGTGTTAAGATCTTTGGGATCCTGTCCCGCCTCGATGCGAACGGCTCCCGGCGCTACGAAGCGGCTCAAATGGCCGAGTGCGTAATAATCCACTGTGCGGGTGATCGCTCCTGAGGCGGAATCGATCGTGACGACGCCCCTGCAGTTATCGCAGCCGCCCAAATGTGGGCCATGCTTCTCATCGAGAGCGAGATTCCATAGCAACGCGCCTTTCGACCAATAGCGCACGGTTTCAACCAGTGTTCCGGCACTTGATACCAGTGCATCTTTAGCCGCGACCCAATCGCCGCCCGAACATTCGGTGAACCAGGTTTCCTTGTCGGGATGGGCGTCGTGCACCACCCCTTGCGCTGGAGGCGTTCCGTTGTAGCAGTGCCAGGCGACACCGGTGACGTAATGCGCGGCGGCAGGATCGGCCAAAACCGTCAGCGGCGATTGCGGTTCATCCCAGTTATGGTCCCAGTCGAGGATGCGCACATCGGGATGCGTCCGCGCGAGCAGGGGGCCAAGCCAGCCGCGGATGAATGCGGCACGGCTCTGCGGATTAACGCGCATGCCAGGATAATCGGTCGGCTCGAAATGGGGTTCGTTCTGGATCGTCAGCGCATAGATCGGCACGCCCTCGGCGGCGTACGCCTCGATGTAGCGCCGGAAGTAGTCCGCGTAGGCGGGGTAGGCTGCGGTAAGCAGCGAACCTTGGATCAGACTGTCTGACGATTTCATCCAGCCGGGCGCGCTCCACGGCGAAGCCATCACCTTGAGATCCGGATTGACCGCAAGCGCCGCCTTGATCACCGGCAGCATATCAGCGCGGTTCGGCTCGATCGAGAAGCTCTTCAGCTCCGGGTCTTTCGCGCCTTTGGGCTGATCGTCGAAGCTGTAATGGTGGGTCGAGAAATCGGAGGCGCCCATCGTCAGGCGCGTGAAGCTAAAGCCCAGGCCGTCGTTCTCGCGCCCGAACAACTCCTTGAGGAGCGTGTCGCGTTGGGAGGCGGGCAGGTTGTGGATGAGGATCGCGGAGGCGTCCGTCAGGGCGGCGCCGAATCCGACAATCTCTTGATAGCGCTTGCCGGGATCAACGTTGACCACGTTTGGCGTGCGCGGGGCAGAATTTCGGGAAAAATCGAGGTCGGTCTGGCGTGTAAGAGCTTTGCCGCCATCCGACGTCGTGAGCCAGACCTGGACATCACCTGCAACACAGGCCGCAGCGGAAAAACCGCCAGTCAAGACCGTGGCCAGAAGGAACCGACGAAGCATGTGGTCGAATCTCTAAAACCCCGGATCGAAAGATATGGCCGCGCCCCCGGGGACGGAATGGAGGCGCGGCCATAGGAGGCACCTAGAGACGGTAGCTCAAGCCCAAAAGGACCTGCCGTCCGTACAGATCGTATTCGAGCGGCTGGCGGCTGCCGCCGTCGAACAAGCTGTCCTGCACTGTGCGATACGGTGTGTTGGTGAGGTTGTTGACCTGGAGAAGGATCGTCAATCCATCGAGCGTACCGGACTGGAACTCGTAGCTCGTTTGGAAGTCGGTCTGTAATTCCCCCAGGATACGCGTGAAGGACCGGTTGCCGAACAGCGAGCTGATTTCGCCGCGGAAATCGGAACGATATTTCTCGGCGATGCGGATCGTGAAGCCGTCCTTCTCATAGTACAGCGTTCCGTCGGCCACCGCCTTCGACAGGCCGGGCAGGGTCGCGGTCATGGCGCTATTCGGTCCGTCAGGCCTGATCGAGGTGTCAGTCCACGAGAACGAGCCGGTGAACCCGAAGCCGGAGAGCACGTCCCAGAACAGACTGCCGTCGAGTTGGGCCGCAATTTCCGCACCACGGACATACCCGCCGGTACCGTTGGCCCAAGTGGAGAACTGTCCCAGATTGCTGTCCGGCTTCTGTTTGGGCGGCGGCGGAAGCTGGAACCCGGAGAAGTCGAAATAGTCGATAGTCTGCTGATATACGTAGCTCTTCAGGTTCTTGTAGAAGCCTGCGACCTGGATGTAGCTCGAAGCGTTGATGTAGTGTTCGAACGACACGTCGATGCAATCGGCGCGCCACGGCGACAGCTTCGGGTTGCCGCCACTGCCGCTCCACACGATCGGCGGAGTGTCGGAAACGGTAGCGCTGGCTGCAGACCGGAGCTGGTCGACACGGGGACGGGCCATTGCCTTCGCCACCACGACACGGAGCAATGAACCTTCGCCGAAATCGGCCGTTACCGCGATCGACGGCAGGAAATCCCAGTAGCTCTTTCCGCCGGTGGCGGACAGGCCGGGCGGAGAAACGGAGGATGCGTTATTGACGTTATAGGCACGCGAGAACTGATCGCTATGGATCAGCTGACCGCCGATATTGCCCTTGAGTTCGACACCGCTGATATCGGTCTTGAAGTCCGCCTTGATGTAGGAGGTGAACACCTTCTCCTTGACGGTGAAGTCCTTCTGCCAATCGTCCTGGGTCATGTCGAGCGCGTAATTGTAGTACTTGTCGGCAACCCCTTGGATATTGAACGCCATGAGGTCGCCGGCGCCGACGAATTTGAGCGAGACGGGCTTGTTAATCAGATCGGACGAAATCGCCGCGGAGGGGGGCGTCTTCAGCGTGGCGAAGTAGACCTCAAACGCGCGGTTCTTTTGGCGGGTTTGGAAGTTCGCGCCGAGTGCGACGTTGTCGATGAAGCCGCCAATATCGTACTTCAGGTCGAGGCGCGCCGCCTGGATGGTGTCCTTCTGCTGAACGTACTGTATGCGCCCGTCATGGCCGTATTCCTGCGCATCGAACAGGAGAACCGAGGTGGGGTCCGAGAAGGACTGCGACGGCGTAAAGGTCGCCATCCTCGGTTTGGTTGTGAACGAGAAGCCGAAGGCGGGATCCGCTGCGATGTGCCCCGCATAGAATTCGGAGTTGTTTTCGTGCCGCTTGGCGTCGGAATAGCTGAGGTCGGCAACGGCCGTGAACTTGCCGAAAGTGAACTCGTTCTTCCAACCGATGGAATGAAGCACGTCGACGCGATTGTTGAGGCGGCTCATCACCAGCGGCCGCACACCATTCCAGACGCCCGAAGTGACAAGGTTCGCGCTGCCGACCTGGGTCATGCCGAGGTTCGAGGCCTTAATCAAGGGCTCGTAATGGGGTTGGCCCGCATTGGGATCCCCAGCGGGGTAGGTGCCAACCAAAGTCGGAACGCCATAGTCCTTTGACCAGGGATCGTCCGTCCACTGCAGGATGTGATCGTATTCTTTCTGGTTGAAGTTGGACCAGTAGAGATCGAGCGTCGAGTGGAAGTGTTCAACGGGCTGGGCTTCGAACGTCAGGATCGCGCCATCGCGGACTTGGCTTTGCGTGACCACGCCGGCTTCGGCACCCCATGCACCCCAGGTATTATCCGGGTAGCCGGCTTGGGACGGATAAGCACCCCAGCCAGTTAAGGTTGGCGTGTTCTGCCACCACCAGTCGTCGGAGTACTTCTTCTCGAACGGCGAATCGAGGTGGGCAAAACCCAGCGATACGCCGAATTTCCGATCAGCGAATTGGTCGATATAGGTGAGATTATACCGCTGGCCGAATGGGCTTACTTCCGGCGAAATTTTGCCGAGGCTGTTCCATTCGCCGCGAGCGCCGAGTGCGATCTTGCGGCCGTCATAGTCAAGCGGACGAGCGCTCTTGAGGTCGATCGTGCCCGACAGACCGGCTCCGACCACGGTGGGATCGGCGGTCTTGTAGACCGTCGCGCCGGTCAGAATCTCGGCCGGGTATTGGTCGAATTCGACGCCTCGGTTGTCGCCGGTCGAAACCTGGTCGCGACCGTTGAAGGTCGTGCCGGCAAAATCCGGTCCTAAGCCGCGAATATCAATGACTTGGTCGCGGCCGTTGACGCGCTGTGCGGCAAGGCCCGGCAAGCGGGCCAGCGATTCTGCGATCGAAACATCGGGAAGCTTGCCGATATCTTCGGACGAGACTGCTTCTACGATGCTCATCGAGTCTTTTTTGACAGCCTGCGACGTCATCATACTTTGGCGGAAGCCCGTAATGGTCACGGTCTCGACGTCTTGCGCGAACCCGGGTGCTGTGAGCGCAGCGACGGTTGCAACGAGAGATGCCGAAGCGAGGAGTCTATTGCGGATCATGATGCCCCCTGATTTTGGTTGTGAATTTGGTTTTTATCTGGAAACGTTTCCAGTTATAAGTATTCCAGGGGACAGAATGGCTGTCAATCGCGACACGGGAAAACTGCTATACTGATGCAGGACCGTCACAAGTTCGTCCAAGAAGAGGATGGTCCCGGTGCGACTTAAGCTTGTGTTATAAGGCTTATGTACATCGCCGGAATATGTGAGCGCTACCTTTTACCGTCCTCAGTGAGGGGGCCATGAGAGCACGCCGTTACCATTTGAAGACAATAGCAGCTCTGGGGATGCTGGTTTTTGGCGCCTCCACGCAGTCCGGATCAGGCGCGGACCGGGCGGCGAGTCTCCTCTCCCAGATGAACCTCGAAGAGAAGATGGCGTTGATCCGCGGCGAGGTCGAACCCGCTGCCACCAGCCAGGGCCAAGCGGGGTGGCTTTCCGGTATCAAGCGGCTCGGTATCCCCGCGCTGCGGCTGGCGGATGGGCCTCCGGGCGTTTTGACCCGTCAGCCGTCGCCGGCGTTGACCGCTACGATGGGCTTGGCGGCGACCTTCAGCCGGACCGATGCACGCGATAACGGCACGGTCATCGGCGACGAAGCCAATCGTCTCGGCATCGACATTGTGCTCGAGCCCTTCATCAACATCGACCGCGATCTGGCCTTCGAGCGCGGCTACAATACCTATGGCGAAGACCCGGTGCTCACCGGCGCAATCGCCGCCGATCTCATTACCGGCATTCAGGCCCGGGGCGTGATGGCCCAGGCCAAGCATTATGTCGGCTACGACACCGGCGGGACCGATGTGACGATTGCCCCGCAGGTCCTGCACGAGATCTATCTGGCGCCGTTCGACGATGCGGTGAAGGCGGGCGTTTCGTCGATCATGTGCTCTTACAATCGCATCAATGGTCCTTATGCCTGCGGCAATTCCGAGACCCTGACCGACATCCTGCGCGGCGAGATGAAGTTCGAAGGCTTCGTCACCTCCGATTGGGGCGCGGTGCATGACTACGACTATCTTGCCAAAGGCCTCGACATGGAAATGCCGGGCCGTCCGGTGAGGGGTGATCCGGGCGCGTTCTATGGCCGCTCATACTTCGATACCGATCCGCCGCGCATTCCGACCGCCGACGACTTGGAGAAGCTGCCGCCGGTCAATCTCTTCACCGGCCGCGTGCCGGAGGAGCCTGCGGCGCCGATATTCGCGCTGACGCCGCCCTCAGGCGACTACAAGAACCTGTCGAACGCGCTCAGCGAAAGTGTGGTGACGACTGCGATGATCGACCGCGCCGCGCTGCGCGTCCTCAAGCAGATGGACCGCTTCGGTTATCTCGATGGCTCGCGCGCCGAACG
>JAHFQC010000026.1:0-12441 GCA_023259375.1 Alphaproteobacteria bacterium | reverse complement strand
ATCAAGACGCCCTCGGGGCTTAATCCGGCGGACGTGATCCTGCGCACGGCGGAAGACGCGGCGGTGCTTTTGAAGAACGAAGGCGGCGCACTGCCGCTGTCGCACAAGTCCGGCACCATTGCCTTGATCGGCCCCGGCGCGGCGCAGGTCGTCGCCATCGGCAAATCGGGCGAGCGCTCGGTGGGGCTGGTGGAGCGGCAGGTCGGGCCCTATGCGGCGCTGAAGAAAGTGATGCCGGATGCCGACATTCGGCTGGCGGTCGCCAACGACATGACCGGCGTCGCGGTGCCTGCGGACCGTCTGGCGCGCGGCGAGGGCGGCATCGGCCTTTCGCATATCGTCAATGACAAGATCGAAGGCGTCGATGCCCAGGTCGATTTCACCGGCATCCGGGCGCTGCCGCCGGGCGACCGTCATTCCTGGACGGGGACGCTGGTGGTGCCCGCGGCGGGTCGCTACATCCTGGCGGTCCAGACGCTGGGCGCGCGCGCGATCCTCACCATCGACGGCAAGACCGTCGCGATGACGTCGGGCTCGATGGGCGGCGGCCATGGCGACACGCTGATCGCCGGCCAGGACGATGTGATGCCGACGCGCGACGGCCTCAACAATGCGCGCGGAGTCGTCGATCTCACGCCGGGCCCGCATGCGCTGGTCATCGATGCCAGGCCCGATAGTTCGGGCGATCCCGAGCGCATCCGCTTGTCCTGGGTCACGCCGCAGATGCAGGCCCAGAACTTCCAGGCGGCGGTGGATGCGGCCAAGGCCGCCAAGACGGCGGTGGTGTTCGTCTGGAGCCGCGACATTCCCTTGTTCGCGCTGCCGGGCGATCAGGACAAACTGGTGGAGGCCGTGGCCGCCGCCAATCCGAACACCATCGTGGTGACGAACGTCAGCCAGCCTGTGGCGATGCCGTGGCTTTCGAAGGTCAAGGCCGTGGTGCAGATGTGGTGGCCGGGCGACGAGGGCGGCTGGGCGACGGCGAACATCCTCAGTGGACGGAAGAACCCGGCCGGGCGGCTGCCGTTCACCTGGGGCAAAGATCTCGCCGATTATCCCGCCTCCGATCCCAAATTCCCCGAGCGCAGCGCCGCTGGTATCGACGGCAAGACACGCTTCACCGAAGGCCTCGATGTCGGCTATCGCTGGTTCGAGAGGAAGGGTGTGGCGCCGCTCTATCCGTTCGGCTATGGCCTCAGCTACACCCGCTTCGCCTACTCGGGCTTGAAGATTTTGCGCTGGCCCGACGGCAGCCTGGCCGTCTCGTTCACGATCAAGAACACCGGCGCGGTCGATGGCGAGGAGGTGCCGCAAATCTATCTGTCGCCGCCGCAAAAGCCGGTGCCCGGCGTCCAGTTTGCGCTCAAGGCGCTGGCCGGATTCGACCGCATCGCGCTCCGCTCCGGCGAGACCCGCAAGGTCACGATCAAGATCGACCGGCGGCGGATGCAGTATTGGTCGGCCGCCTGGGTCGATGCCGCCGCGACGCGCACCGTATGGGTCGGGCCGTCATCGCAGGACCTGCGCCTGAAGGCGTCGATCCACTGATGGCTCTTTAGATGCGGGCGGAATTGGGCTGAGTGAGGCGCCCGTTTCGTTCGGCGCGTCATCAAACAGAAAACCCCGCGAAGATTTCTCCGCGGGGTTTCCATCTTATGCTGCGATGGCGTGCCATCGCCGTCTTTTACTTTTTCTGCTTCAGTTTGATCTGAAGGTTCTTGTTGAAGTCCGCCAGACTCGCGGTGGCGATCTTCGGCCATTCGTCTTCGAAGATGGCCATCAGGTGATTGATGGCATAGCCATCGACCGTCGCGCCGTTCTCGAAGCCCGGCTGCGCCGCGGTGATCACGACTTCAAGGCGATTTTCGAGCGACATCTGCCAGAAGCCGGGCGTGTCCCAGCACCAGAACTTCTTGATTTTGACATCCACCGGAATGGCGGCGTCGAAGCCCTCGGTATCCTTGGTCAGAACGCGATAGCCCGCGCCGCGATAGGCGTTGGCGACGGCGTCCTGAACCAGGCTGGTGACGGTCTGGCCTTGCGGCAAGAGAACGTCGCCGAGCGCCATTCCGAAGCCGCCGCGCTTGCGCCCGATCGCCCGGTTGGTGATCGCCGGATTGGCGAGTTCACTCTCCGAGCCCAGAGACGGAATCGAAGGATCGGACGGTTTGTGCTCGAACGTCCGCTGATCGACGACGGTCACGATCTTGATCGCCGTTCCTTCGGTCGGATTAGCCACGGCCGCAACGGTCGGCATGACCGTGCTGCGTGACGTCGCGCAGCCGCCAAACGTCAATGCGACGACCGCTAATGTAATGCACCCTAATAGTTTGTTCATAAGCCCCTCCCCATTGATAGGCCGAGCCTAGGGGCCGATGATACCGATAGCAAGATCGCCGGGCTGGGACAAAGAACCGCCGGGGCGTGCGCACATGCAATTGGGGAAAAGTCGCAAAGATGCGGACGAGGCTGAGCCGGTATCGTCCGGCGGGCTTAGCGCACGCGTTTGACCATCTGTATTTCGGTGATGCAGGGACTGACCGCCTTGGACATGTGGAAGATGGACAGCTTCCTCGCTTCATAAAAGTGATAGTCGTCGCGGTCGCCGGTGCCGCTTCCGTCCGGACGGTACCAGTGATCCCGGCGCCAGAACTTCACCAGTTTGGGGTCCGACGATTTCAACAAGTGCGCCTCGAAGCCGTCGTAAGCGATGCAATGATCGGGTGAAAACGTGAGGATCGTCGTCACGACTTCATTGCGGTAGGTCTGGGCAACGCTGTCGATCACCAGCGCGTTACGCCGGAACGACGCTCCCGGTTCGTTCGCGTCGCAAGCAAATCCTTCGCCGAACGGGGCGCGGTTGTAGCAACCCATTTTTTCCGGGGCTGCCGCCTTCTGGGTGAGGAGCTGGTAAAGTTCGGCATACTGCTCGGCCGGTTCGGCCGCCTGCGCAACGCCGAACGACAGGCACAACAGCCCGACGATTTTGCCGAATTTCCCCACGCAAGCCCCCATAGCCCTTGCAGTCAGGATGACATCAGGCGGGAGGAGCAACAAGTGGTGGGGCGGCTTGCGCAGGCTGACGATGATGGCGGAAAGCCGGCGGGCGCGCCGCTCGCGGTCATAAACCCATTGTAATAAAATGGTTTTCCCCGATTTTCCGGCGTTTTGCCGCGCATTATGTCGCTTTGTCCTGGCCGTCCGGGACGCCTAAACCGGGGCGTTTTTTCTCGCTGTTTGGAGCCGAAATGAGCCAGTCCCCGATGATCACCGTTGACGGCAACGAAGCCTGCGCTTCCGTCGCCTACCGGATGAACGAGCTGGCGGCGATCTATCCCATCACGCCGTCCTCGACCATGGGCGAACTGGCCGATCAGTGGATGAGCGAGGGCCGCACCAATCTGTGGGGCCGCGTGCTGGACGTGATCGAGATGCAGTCCGAAGGCGGCGCGGCGGGCGCTGTCCACGGTGCGCTGCAGGCGGGCGCGCTGGCGACGACCTTCACGGCCTCGCAAGGCCTGCTGTTGATGATCCCCAACATGTACAAGATCGCGGGCGAGCTTTCGCCGTTCGTGATGCATGTCACGGCGCGCACCATCGCGACGCATGCGCTGTCGATCTTCGGCGATCATTCCGACGTGATGGCGACGCGTCAGACCGGTTTCGCGCTGCTGGCCTCGGCCTCGGTGCAGGAGGCGCAGGATTTCGCCGCTATCGCGCAATGCGCCAGCCTGAAGTCGCGCGTGCCGTTCGTGCATTTCTTCGACGGCTTCCGCACCTCGCACGAAGTGGCCAAGATCACGCCGCTCTCCGACGACGATCTGCGCGGCATGCTGGATGAAAACGAGATCATGGCGCTGCGCCACCGCGCTCTGTCGCCCGATCATCCGGTGCTGCGCGGCACGGCGCAGAACCCGGACCTCTATTTCCAAGGCGTCGAAGCGCGCAATCCCTATTACGACGCGCTGCCGGGCATCGTGCAGGACGCGATGGACCGTTTCGCCAAGATCACCGGCCGCCAGTACGGCCTCTACGAATATATCGGCGATCCCAACGCCACCGATGTGATCGTGGTAATGGCTTCGGGCGGCGAAACCGCGGCGATGACCTCGGAATGGCTGAACCAGAAGGGCCGCAAAACCGGCGTCGTCAAAGTGCGCTTGTTCCGCCCGTTCGCGGTGGAAGCGTTCGTCAAGACGCTGCCCGCCAGCGTCAAGAAGATCGCAGTGCTCGATCGCTGCCGTGAGCCGGGCGCTGTCGGCGAGCCGCTCTATCAGGACGTTGTGGCGGCGCTGGCCGAAGCCCGCGCGCAAGGGCTGTCGACGCTCGATCCCAACGTGATCGGCGGCCGTTATGGTCTCGCGTCGAAGGAATTCACGCCGGCCATGGTCAAGGCGGTGTACGACGAGCTCGCGCTCGGTGCGCCCAAGCGGCGCTTCTCCGTTGGTATTACTGACGATGTCGGCGGGCTGTCGCTGTTCGTCGACGAAGGTTTCCAGATCGTGCATCCGGAAGAACGCCGCGCGGTGTTCTTCGGCCTCGGTGCCGACGGCACGGTGGGCGCCAACAAGAACTCGGTGAAGATCATCGCCGGGCACACCGATCTCTATGCCCAGGGCTATTTCGTCTACGATTCCAAGAAGTCTGGCGCGATAACGGTTTCGCACTTGCGCTTCAGCCCGGAGCCGATCCGTTCGGCGTTCCTGCTCGATCAGGCCGATTTCGTCGCCTGCCACCATTTCGTGTTCCTCGAGCGCTATGACGTTCTGCATTACGCCGCGCCCGGCGGCACGCTTCTGCTCAACGCGCCGTATCCGGCGTCGGAGGTGTGGAGCAAAATGCCGGCGTCGGTGCAGCGCGCTATCGTCGAAAAGAAGCTGCGGGTTTTCGTGATCGATGCCGGCGCGGTAGCCAACAAGTCCGGGCTGCGGGGTCGCATCAACACCATCATGCAGACCTGTTTCTTCGCGCTCGCCAATGTGCTGCCGAAAGACGAGGCCATCGCCGCCATCCGTAAGGCGATCCAGAAGACCTACGGCCGCAAGAGCCAGGCGATCGTCGAGAAGAATTTCGCCGCGGTCGACGCGACGCTGGCCCATCTCGAAGAGGTGAAGGTGCTGGCGGTGATCGATGGCGCCGAACTGCCGCCGGTGGTTCCGGCCGATGCGCCGGACTTCGTCAAGAATGTCACCGCGGCGATGCTGGCAGGCAAGGGCGATGCGATTCCGGTGAGCGCACTGCCCGCAGACGGCACTTGGCCGATCGGCACCGCGCGCTACGAGAAGCGTAACATCGCCGACGAGATTCCGGTGTGGAACACCGCGCCGTGCACCCAGTGCAATCGCTGCGTCATGGTCTGCCCGCATGCGGCCTTGCGCGCCAAGGCGGTTCCGATGGGGGAGGTGGATGGCTCGACGCTGAAGTTCCTGCCGTTCAAGGGCAAGGAAGCAGCGCCCGGAAGCGCGTACGTGCTGCAAGTCGCGCCCGAGGATTGCACCGGCTGCGGTCTTTGCATCGCGGCGTGCCCGAAGGAAGGCTCGCTCGCCATGACGCCGAAAGAGGGCGTGATCGCAGAAGAGAAGGCGGCCTTCGAAGCCTTCCTCAAGCTGCCCGATCTCGAGCGCGCCGGGCTCAAGATAAGCCTCAGGGCCAGCCAGTTCATGACGCCGCTGTTCGAATTCTCCGGCGCTTGCACCGGCTGCGGCGAGACCCCATACATCCGCACCCTGACGCAATTGTTCGGCGACCGCATGATGGTGGCGAATGCCACCGGCTGCTCGTCGATCTATGGCGGCAATCTGCCGACGACGCCGTATACGGTCGGTCGCGATGGCCGCGGTCCGGCGTGGTCGAACTCGCTGTTCGAAGACAATGCCGAATTCGGTCTCGGTATGCGCCTCGCGGTCGATCGCCATGCGGCGGAAGCTGCCGGTCTGGTGCAGAAGCTCGCGGGCGAATTGCCGGAAGGCTTGGTCGCGGCGCTGACCGCCAATGGCGGCAAGTCTGATGGGGAAATCCGTGATCGCCGCGCCCTAGTCGCCGAGCTGAAGTCCATTCTGGCCAGCAAAACCAGCATCGATGCGCAGCGCCTCATCGATCTCGCCGATTATCTGGTCGAGAAGGTGGTGTGGATCATCGGCGGCGACGGCTGGGCTTACGACATCGGCTTCGGTGGTCTCGATCACATCCTGGCGTCGGGCCGCAATGTGAACATCCTGGTGCTTGACACCGAGGTTTATTCCAACACCGGCGGGCAGCAGTCGAAGTCGACTCCGATGGGCGCCGCCGCCAAGTTCGCCACCACCGGCAAGACGCGCGCCAAGAAGGATCTGGGCGCCATTGCGATGTCCTACAAGGACGTCTACGTCGCGTCGATCGCGGTCGGCGCCAAGGATACGCAGGTCGTGACGGCGCTGGCGGAAGCGGCCTCGTATGACGGCGTGTCGCTGGTCATCGCCTATTCGCATTGCATCCATCACGGCTTCGATCTGAGCGCCGGTCTGGAGCGTCAGAAGGCGGCTGTCGCCGCCGGCTATTGGCCGCTTTATCGCTATGACCCGCGCCGCGCCGCGGCTGGGCAGGCGCCGCTGGCGCTCGATTGCCAGGAGCCGAGCCTGCCGCTTGGCGAGTTCATGGCGGGCGAAACCCGCTTCAAGATCACCGATAACGCCGACCATGCGCGCTATCAGGAGATGCTGAAGCAGGCCGAAGATCAGGTCCGTCACCGCTTCGCGACCCTGAAGGCGCTGGCAACCAAGAGCGAGTAGCCCTAGCGGCGCCCGGGCAACACTAGCCGAAATTCAGTGTTGCCCGTTCCGGCTGGTTGAACGTCACTCCGTAGTTTTATTGCGCGTGGCGTAACGTCTAGGACTTTATAATCTAAAATTCCCGAAAATAGAGAATTTCGGACCATTTCTTGCGCGTAGCTGCCTTTGGATGTGGCGGTATCATTACCGTCACGTCATTGACCGTCGCCGAATTTCTGGGCAATATAAGTTATGTCACCGGTGTCATTTTCCGGTTGCACCGCGGGGGCAAGCGATGCGGCCGGGGACTGAGGCATCTGGCGTTTTCAAATCGGGAGGGAATTGGCGTGAGAACGACATCGAAAATCGTTGCAGGACAAGAGAAACTTGACGTTTTTCGTCGTGCCTTGGCGTGTAGTGCGGCGGCAAGTGCGCTGCTTTTGGCGGGCACGGCTGCGGTAGCGCAGGACAATAGCGGGGTCGAGACGGTCTATGTTACCGGTTACCGCGCGTCCCTGGAGAAATCCCTCGACGTCAAGCGCTCAACCGCCGAAATGGTCGATGCGATCAACGCCGAAGACATCGGCAAATTCCCCGATGCGAACCTCGCGGAATCGCTGCAGCGCCTGCCGGGCGTGGCGGTCGATCGCGATAACGGCGAAGGGCGCACCATCACCGTGCGCGGCCTCAACGCCGACTTCACCCGCGTCACACTGAACGGTCTCGAAGCGTTGTCGACGGCCGGTGCCTCGTCGTCGGGCGACGATCCGAACCGTTCGCGCCAGTTCGACTTCAACACTTTCGCCTCCGAACTGTTTTCCAACTTGAAGGTCTACAAGAGCAGCTCGGCGGAAATCGACGAAGGTTCACTCGGCGCCACCGTGTCGCTGCAGACCGGCCGTCCGTTCGATACGGGCGACAAGTTCGTCTTGTCGGCGCAGAACGCCTGGTACGAATTCGGCAAGCCGTTCAATCCGCGCGTCGCGGCAGTGGCTTCGCAGACCTTCCTTGGCGGGAAGCTCGGCATCCTGGGCTCGGTCGCCTACAACATGCGCCACCAGGAAATCGACTCCTACCAGAACTCGCAGGCGACCTCGTCCTACGTCTATCGCAACGCGACCTTCAAGGGTTCGAGCTCGGCGTGGCGTTACGGTTTCGCGGCTCCGACCGGCACCGCCACGGCGGCGCAGTGCAACACCAGCGGCGATCTGGTGGTTCCGTCGACCAAGATCCCGTACACGCCGCTGTGCAACGCCTTGCAGGGCTCCAATCCCGCGGAGTTTGCGGAAGTCGAAGGAACGGGGCGGGCATCCTCGGCGGCGCCCGGCATGGCGACGACGATGATCCCGACGTCCGCCGCGCTCTATCATCAGGACCTCTATCAGTCCCGTCTCGGCCTGACCGGTGCAGTGCAATGGCAGGCGACCGACACGACGCTGGTGAGCTTCGACGGCGTATTCTCCTCGTCGTATCAGAACTCCAACAACTACACGATTTCGCCGCTCGGCCTGAACCGGTTCAATACCTCGTCGAACCTGAACAAGTTGTCGGCGAGCGGCACGACCGCGGCCGATGCGGCCCTGCTGTACAACCCCACGGCCAATTCCGGCGCCTTCGTCGACCTGGCCAAGTGCAACAACGCCTCCGTGGCCGGCTATGCGCCCGTGACCTGCCTCAACACCGGCACGACGCAGAACTTCGCCCATAACATGGACCCGTATTCGTACTATTCCGCCAACGGAACGAAGCTGGGTGCGGCCGAAGCCATGCTGCTCAAGTTCCTCGGCCGGCCGAGCACCAAGATCGTTTCCGCCAATGTCGCCGCGCCGACGCCGGGCAGCATGACCGCTTTGGGCGTGACGAGTGGCATCACCAATCAGATGACGCTCGCCAATCTCGATCTGGCCACGCGCGACGACGAAGCCGCCTACACCACGCAGTTCATGCAGGGCTCGCTCGACATCGAGCAGAAGATCGGATCGCGCTTCACGGCGAATCTGCAGCTCGGCATGTCGGTGTCGCGCAATCACCAGGAAGGCTTCCTGGCCGAGTTCAACCGGCTCGATTCCGGCACCTACGACGGCACCACCTGCACCGATTGCTTCGTCTACGACGCCACCGCCGAAGGCGACATGCCGATGATGTCGTTCGGCTCGTTCGATGCTTCAGCGCCGGCGAGCTGGGACCTCTACAAGGGCTACACCAGCCTGAAGCACTACATCACCAATACGACGAACAAGTACCGTTCGCTCCATGCTTCGGGTGCCTATGAGGCCAACGATTACCTCACCATAAAGGCGGGCTTCTCGGGCCGCATCTACGACTTCGCCACGGTCAAGTATTCGCGTCCGATGAAGGACCAGTACGGCGTGCCGGCGATTTCCGAACTCAAGGACAAATACGGTTCGTCGTTCTCGATTGCCGATCTCGGCCAGTCGGTGAGCTGGGGCAACGGCCTCGACCTGCCGTCGGGCATGAGCGCAATGCGCTACTTCGCGCCGAACCTCAATGCCTTCAAGCAGTACATGCATGTCGACTGCAATTGCGTCGATCCCGATTTCGGCGACATGACGGTGTCGAACCTGTTCAGCGCCGCCTCCACTTCGGTGACCGGCAACACCTATTGGGTCAGCGAGCACGACAAAGCGGGCTACCTGCAGCTCGATTTCCACAAGATCATGGTGTTCGGCCGTGAGTTGCGCGGCAATGTCGGTCTGCGTTATGCGGCGACCGATGTCGACACGGTCGGCCACGGTACGGTCGGCAACGAGACCAAGGGGCATAACAGCTACAACAACTTCCTGCCGTCGGTGAACTTGGCCTATTCGGTCACCGATGAGATGCTGGTGCGTGCCAGCGCCTCCAAGGCGATCGCGCGGCCGCAGCTTGCCACCATGTCGCCGTCGATCTCGAGCTTCACGCTCGACACCAATGGCGCCGACGGTGCCGGCCTGACGATCGGCAATCCCAAGCTGAAGCCCTACGATGCCACCACGGTCGACCTCGGCTACGAATGGTATTTCGACGAGGGCGCGGTGTTCGCGGTGTCGGGCTTCACCAAGTTCATCAAGGACGTGCCGCAGCTGGTGACGACGGCGGGTTTCCTCGACCAGTACATGGACCAGGATTCCTACAACCAGCTCCTCTACGCCTATCAGAACGTTCCCGGCATGGTCAGCGCCACCAACGCGACGGCCATCCAGAACAGCTGGAACCACGTCAACGGCTATCACTTCACCGCCACGACCTACATGAACACCCGCGGCGGCGTCTTGAACGGCCTGGAAATCACCTATCAGCAGGTGCTGAAGTTCCTGCCGCAGCCGTTTGACGGTCTCGGCATCAACGCCAACTACACGCTGATCCACTCGCGCATGCACTACATCGTCAATCCGGAATCGGCGCCGGGCAAGGGCGATGCGGTGTACGGCGACGCCGCCTGGACGGGTGCTTCGCCGTCGGCGTTCAACGCCACCGTCTTCTATGATGGCAAGGATTGGGCGGATCGCGCTTGGTCGGGCCGCGTGTCGGTCGCCTACCGCAGCAAGTACGTCTCGCAGTATCCGATCACCGGCGGCGACGCCGCGCCGGGCACCACTAACAACCCGATCATGAACGACGCCATCTTCTCCAAGTCGACGCTCAACGTCGATACGTCGTTCACCTGGAACTACAACGACCAGCTCCAGTTCCGCATCGACGCTTTGAACCTGACAAACCAGACCGACAACCGCTTCGCCTACAGCGGTCTGCCGACGGTCACCAAGTACGTATCGACCGGCCGTCAGGTCTTCGCCGGCGTCTCCTTCAAGTACTAGAGCATTTCACCGTTTCACGGATGAACTGCTCTAGATTTTTTGATTGTCGCGCTTTCGGACGGAAAACCGTTTTCCACTTTTCCTGAAAGCGCTCGGAGCGTTGCCATCACAGACGAATTGGGGCGCCGGATGTCTCCGGCGCCCCTTTTTATTGTCCGCTTTGGCGGAGCCGTTACGGCGCCGAGACCGGCTTGCCGTTGATTGTCACGCCGCGGAATTCCACGCCGCGAACGAACTTGACGATGGTCCCATCCGAGACGTTGTCGAAGGCGCAATGATCGAGCGTAACGTCTTCGACGACGGCATTGGCAAGGCCTTGCGCGTCGATGGCGTATTTGCTCTTGCCGCCGGCGATCGCGGAGAGATGCACGCCCTTCAAAACGGGGAGGAACGCGCCCTTGCCGCCTTCTTCGTAATTGAAGTCGATGGTCAGCACGGCGTGCGACACCTGGCCGACGACGATGTTGCGGAAGTGGAAGTTGCTGAGATTGCCGCCGCGCACGGCGTTGTTCTTGAACCGAATCGCGTTCCACAGGCCGGGGCTGTCCATGCGGCAGTTCTCGACATAGACGTTGTGCACGCCGCCGGTGATCTCGCTGCCGATCGTTACGCCGCCATGGCCGTTCTTCATGCTGCAGCCGCGGATGATGATGTTCTCGCACGGCACGTTCACCCGCCGGCCGTCGCCGTTGCGACCGGACTTGATGGCGAGGCAATCGTCGCCGGTGTTGAACGAGCAGTTCTCGATCAGCACATCGCGGCAGCTTTCCGGATCGCAGCCGTCGGTATTGGGGCCGCTGCTGTCGACCGTCACGCCGCGGATGGTGACCGATTGGCAGAGAACGGGATGCAGCTCCCAGAACGGCGCATTGCGCACCGTGACGCCTTCGATCAGCACGTTCTTGCAGCGATAAGGCTCGAAGAAATTGGGGCGCAGATAGCTGCCTTCGCCGAACCGGCGCTCCGACACCGGCGTATTGGCGTCGCCCATCGCGAACAACTTTACACGCGCCTCGTTCTGGCAGGGCGTGCCCGACTTCCAGCCGCCGAAATCCGGGCGGCCTTTCCACGGCCACCAATGATCGTCCGAGGCCTGACCATCGAGCGTGCCTTCGCCGGTCACCGCAATGTTCTCCGCTTCGAAGGCGTAGACGAGGGGCGAATAGTTCATGCACTCGACACCTTCCCAGCGCGTCAGCACCAGCGGCAGGTAATCCGTTGTGTCGGTCGAAAAACGGATGGTCGCGCCACGCGAAACGTACAGATTGACGTTGCTCTGGAGATGGATCGGGCCAGTCAGCCACACGCCCTCCGGCACCACCACGCGGCCGCCGCCGGCCTTGTTGCAAGCCGCGATGGCTTTGACGAACGCCTCGGTGCATTTGGATTTGCCGCCTTCGATGGCGCCGTAGTTGGTGAGGACGAAGTCGCGCGCCGGAAAGTGCGGCCGCACGATCCGCGCCACGATCCGGTCGGCTTCCGCCCACGGATCATTCGCCTGCGCCTCCGCAGCCAGCGGTAGCATGACACCGGTGGTCATGATGGTCTGCAGCAAGCAGCGGCGTGTAGTCATCGAAATCTCCTGAATGCGGATAAAGACGGAACCATACGAGCGCGGCTTACATGTGTCATGACGGGCGAGGGCGGCATTGTGTCCCCCGCAACGAACTGTCCGCGCAGGCGTTTCCCACCCGCAATCCATGGAACCGAGAGATGAGCCAAGCCTCGCCGCGTTCCGCTCTACAGGTATCGGTTGTGACCGAGCCCGCCGGCTTTGCGGCGCTGCGGCAGGAATGGCGTGATCTATGGCAACGCTGTCCGTCGGCGACGCCGTTTCAGTCGCCCGAGTGGTTGATGCCATGGTGGGATGTGTTCGC
>JAHFQC010000113.1:772-13488 GCA_023259375.1 Alphaproteobacteria bacterium | reverse complement strand
CAGAACGCCCTCAACGAGATGGTGACGCCGGGCTACACCCCAACCTATGTGCTGATCCAGTTCGGCCATAACGATCAGCCGGGCAAGCCGGGCCGCTCCACCAATCTCGAAACCGAGTTTCCCGCCAACCTTCGCCTTTATGTGCAGGAGGCGCGCGAGGCTGGTGCCGTTCCGGTGCTGCTCACGCCTTTGACCCGCCGCGACTTCGTCGGCGGCAAGTTGAACGACAATCTGGGACCGTGGGCGGAGAAGGTCCGTCAGGTGGCGGCCGCGATGAAGGTTCCGCTGATCGATCTTTACGCCCGCAGCCAGGCCGCCGTGCAGGGTCTCGGTCCGGTCGAGGCCATGCGTCTCGCCGAAATCCCGCCGCCGCCGGAAGTTCTGGAAGCGGCCAAAGCGGGCAACTCGATTCCCGCACCAAAGCAGGCCAAGACCGAGGTCAACGTGGAACAGCAGAAGGCGGCCGCCGGCACACCCGGTCCGCATGGTTCCTTCAACCAGGTGTTCGACGGCACTCACCTCGGTCCGGTGGGCGCCCAGTACTTCGCGGCCATCGTCGCCGACGGTCTCGCGCGGGCCGTTCCTGACCTGTCGAAAGATATTTTGCCCTGATTGTCTGCCCCCGCGCGCGAGGCGAGCTTGCGGTCGCACATCGCGCGTTGGGTCCGTCGCCGACCGGCCATCAAGCGATGACCAACACGCCGCACGATCAGGCGGCGAGCATCTTTTCCGCGGCTGCCACCGCTTTGGCGATGTTCTCTTCATTCGGCGGCGACACCTGCTTGGCGAGGCCGATGTGGTTCAGCACCAAGTGCTCGAACTTGGTGACCCCGGCCTTCTTCAGGCAATTGGCGGCGCAGTGATTGATGCAGCCGTCGATGGCTAGGACCTTGTCCGCGGCCTTGGCCGCTTCGACATAGCTCTCCAATCCCGCGCCGATGGCGTTGGCGCATTGCAGCTTGCCGCCGTCGGCGCGTGCGAGGGTGCGGGCGGCGCGATCGGCGATTTCGCCGACATCGGCAGCGCCGGAACAGGCATAGATCAGTTTGACGGGGCCTTGCGGCTCGGCGTTACCGCATCCGCAGGATTTCGATTTGTTCATCGGAAGCTCTTTTGCTGTGTGGGTGTGCCGAACGTCTATTTCAGCCAGCTTTGGACGTCGGCCGGCTTCGGCAGTCCGCCGGCATGAACGAGTTTGCCCTCGACCATCACGCCGGGCGTCGAGGCGACACCGGCTTTGGCGATCTCGGCGTAGTCGGTGACTTTTTCGACCTCGACCTCGACGCCGATCTTGGCGGCTTCGGACTTCACCATGTCGGCGGTTTGCTGGCAGCGGGCGCAGCCCGGACCGAATACTTTCACGTGCTTCATTGGATATTTCCTAGAACAGGACGTTGAACAGAGTGCCGACGGCGAGAATGCCCACGGCGACGGTGCCGGCAAAGACGGCGATCAGGCGAACACTCAAGACTTTGCGCAGGATGATCATTTCCGGCAGCGACAGAGCAGTGACGCTCATCATGAAGGCCAGCACGGTGCCGAGGGCCGCACCTTTTTCCAGCAGTGCTTCGACCACCGGAATGATGCCCGCGGCGTTGGAATACATTGGAACGCCGATCGCCACGGCGGCGGGAACCGACCACCACGCGTCGCGTCCCATGATCGCCGCAAGCACGCCGTTCGGCACGTAGCCGTGAATGAAGGCGCCCACGGCGATGCCGGCGACCACCCACAGCCAGACTTTGCCGACAATATCCTTGACGGCGTCGAGCCCCGCGTCCACGCGGTCGCTTGCAGTGATTTTCCGGTCCGGCAGTTCGACTGGCGCCGCTCTCAGGCTCTGAACCCACGGCTCGAGCCAGCTTTCCAGATGCAGCCGCCCGATGATCCAACCGGCGACGATGGCAACCGATAGTCCGAAGACAAGATAGGTCGCCGCCACCTTCCAGCCCACCAGGGCCAGGAGAAGGCCGAGCGCCACTTCGTTGATCATCGGTGAGGCGATCAGGAACGAGAACGTGACGCCCAGCGGAACGCCTGCGGACACGAAGCCGAGGAACATCGGCACGGCCGAGCAGGAACAGAACGGTGTGACGATGCCGAGCGACGCGGCGCCGACATTACCGGCGAACTCGTTCTTGCCCGCCAGAAAGGCGCGGGTGCGCTCGACTGAGAAAAAGGTGCGGATCACGCCGATTCCGAACACGACGATGGCCAGCAGCAGAAGCACCTTCGGCACTTCGTAGATGAAGAACGCCGCTGCGGCGTAGAGCGCGCCGTCGTGCGCCAGCGGCAAGAAGGAAACGAGCCACTTGGAGACGGGGTCGAGCGCCGCATACGCGGCAACCCAGACGGCAAGCCCCAGCGCACTGCGCAGGGCCCATACGAATCCGGGCCGCGGAGCGGGGGAGGTGGAAATCTCGCTCATGCGACTTTGCCCTCAATGTCTTCCGACGCGGCGGCTGCAGCCACCACCGCTTTGATGATCGCCTTGGTGCTGGGCGGGAGCGCGGGATTGAGGCGGTAGCGCACCCATTGGGCATCACGCCGATCCACCACCAGTCCTGCCTGTTTCAACACCCCCATGTGCCGCGACATGCGCGATTGCGTGGCGTTGAGGTGCTCCATGAGCTTGCAGACACAGCGCTCCTTGCCGTCCGCCAGCAGCAGCAAGGCGCCGAGCCGGGTGGGATCGGATAGGGCGGACATTAGAGCGATTACAGTATTCATGCGTTTTACCGCCTATGCGTTTAAGCGCATATAGTCATGCGAGTAGGCATTGTCAAGTTCTCGTCGCCCGCGGCTGTGCCGTTGGCCATCCAAGAAAATGGTGCAAGCGTCGGGACAATGGGCCGTTTGCGCACCCGCTTGCTGGCCCGCTAAACTCACCCAATGACCCAAACCGCTCCCAACGCCGTCGTTAAGGTCGGCTCCGTCGAAATCGGCAATACGAAGAAACTTTCGATCATTGCCGGTCCTTGCCAATTGGAAAGCCGCGCCCACGCCTTCGAGATGGCGACTGCGCTGAAGGAAATCTGCGTCAAGGCCGGCGTCGGCCTGATCTATAAGTCGAGTTTCGACAAGGCCAACCGCACCTCCGCCAATGCCGCCCGCGGCATGGGTCTGGAACAGGCGCTGCCGATCTTCGCCGACATCCGCGAGGAACTGGGTTTGCCGGTCATCACCGACGTGCACGAGCAGGATCAATGCGCCGCCGTGGCCGAGGCCGTCGACATATTGCAGATCCCGGCGTTCCTGTGCCGCCAGACCGATCTTCTCACCGCCGCCGCCCGCACCCACAAAGTTGTCAACGTCAAGAAGGGGCAGTTCCTGGCGCCGTGGGATATGAAGAACGTGATCGCCAAGATCACCGGCGCCGGCAATCCCAATGTGCTGGCGACCGAGCGCGGCGCTTCGTTCGGCTACAACACGCTGGTCAGCGATATGCGGGCACTGCCGATCATGGCCGGCCTCGGCGTGCCGGTGGTATTCGATGCCACTCACTCGGTGCAGCAGCCGGGCGGGCAGGGCACCTCTACCGGTGGCGACCGGACGATGGTTCCGTACCTCGCGCGCGCGGCCGTGGCGGTCGGTGTCGCGGCGGTGTTTATGGAGGTGCACCAGGATCCCGATCACGCCCCGTCGGACGGTCCGAATATGCTCCACCTGGAGGATTTCCCGGCGCTGATCGACGACCTTCTCGCCATCGACGCGATCGTCAAGAAGCGCTGACGCGGCCCTTGCGGAAAAAGCTTTCCACCTGACGCGTAGGCGTCACCGCGGCTGCACGCCAGAGTTGGTGCGCTGACAACGCGGGGGACGCCATGCGACGCGCCATCTTTGCTATCGCCACACTGGTGCTGTGCCTGGCGCCAGCTTCGGCCGGTCTGGTCTACAATGCGAAGGCCTGTACTCAGGGTGTTGACTGCACCATCGGCAGCCATGGAACTTCGTCGGGCTCAGGCCCGAGCAACGCCGACTTCCGGACGTTCTTTACGGCTCATCTCGGAGTGGATCTGTCGTCCGACAACTTCACCTGGACGACGGCGAGCAACGCCAACGGCTACGTCTTCGGCCACGTCGACGACACGACCTTCAACATCCACACCGCCTATCTCTGGAACGGCAGTTCGCTGCAGTGTTGCACGCTCGACGATCCCTACGCGATCACCGACGGCAATGACCACGACCTCTTCATCGGTACCGACCTCTCTGCCGTGTCCAATGCCGGGCAGCCGATTTTCCCGGCCTTCCTCGCCGGGCCGTCCGGTCCGGAAGCGCTGGCGCCCATCGACTATGCCCTGACGCCTGCCGCTGAGGCGTTGATCGGCGATGCCTGGTTCACGGTCGTGTTCCAGAGCATCGACAACAGCGACACCATCCTGGCCAGTTGGGCCGGACCGACCGGCTGGCTTCTGCTCACGCCCGAGACGATCATTTCTCCCGCCCCGGCGCCCGAGCCGGCTGCGGCGCTGCTCCTGCTTCCGGCCCTGCTGATGATGCGGCGGTTCAGACGGCGGTGAAGAAGGCCGCGATGATCCCGAACAGCGCCAGGACCAGCAGCAGCATCTCGGCAAGCGCGCTGAGGCCGAAGCCAGGACCGCGCTTTTCGGGGTCCTTCATATAGCCGTCCATGTACACGATACGGCCGATGATCCAGATGATCCCGAGCGCCGGCGCGGCCATCGGGATAGTCTGGAAATAGAGCGTCGTCAGCCACAAAAGCGGAATAAGAACAGGCAGATGTTCCAGAGTGTTCATCTGGACTCTGAACGCCCGGTCGAATGCGGGGTGGCCGCTGGTGGCGGGCGCCTTGACGCCATGTTTGACGCGCATCTGCCCGACGCGCACGCCCATATAGAAGTACACCACGATGGCCAGAATCGTGACCAAGGCGGTCGAGAGGACGGCAGGTGACGCTAGCATGACACTTTTCTCCCCTAAGCGGTGGTGTGACGCGAGCGACATTTCTACAGGGATTCGCGACACTTATCGCGCAATTCTCATCACATTCGAGAGGTCGAATTTGCCCCATATCTCTCCGCTTGAAGGCAGTCCGGCGAGGGCTTAAACGAGGCCTCGATTTACCCTCAAGGAGCAGCGCATGACGGCAATTATCGACATTGAAGGCCGGGAGATTCTGGACAGCCGTGGCAACCCCACCGTGGAAGTGGACGTCCGTTTGGAAGACGGTTCGTTCGGCCGGGCTGCAGTGCCGTCGGGCGCCTCGACCGGTGCCCACGAAGCCTGCGAGCTGCGTGATGGCGACAAGAAGCGCTATCTCGGCAGGGGTGTCGAGAAGGCCGTCGCGGCCGTCAATGGCGAGCTGTTCGATGCCCTGTGCGGCATGGAAGCCGAAGAGCAGGTCCGTCTCGACCGCGCCATGATCGCCCTCGACGGCACGGCCAACAAGAACCGCCTCGGCGCCAACGCCATCCTCGGCGTGTCGCTGGCCGTGGCCAAGGCTGCTGCTGAAGCCGCCGGTCTGCCGCTCTATCGCTATGTCGGCGGCGCCAAGGCGAACCTGCTGCCGGTGCCGATGATGAACATCGTCAATGGCGGCGTGCATGCCGACAACCCGATCGACTTCCAGGAATTCATGATCCAGCCGCTCGGTGCGCCGTCCTTCAAGGAAGGCCTGCGCTGGGGTGCGGAAGTGTTCCATGCCCTCAAGGCCGCGCTGAAGAAGGCCGGTTACAACACCTCTGTCGGTGACGAAGGCGGCTTCGCGCCGGCCCTCAAGAGCGCCGACGAAGGTCTGTCGTTCGTGATCAAGGCGATCGAAGAAGCCGGTTACAAGCCGGGTGTCGACATCACCATCGCCCTCGACTGCGCCTCGACCGAGTTCTTCAAGGGCGGCAAGTACGTCTATGAAGGCGAAGGCGTCACCCGTTCGTCGGCCGAGCAGGTCGAATATCTCGCCAAGCTCGTCGCCGCCTATCCGATCAAGTCGATCGAAGACGGCATGGCCGAAGACGATTGGGATGGCTGGAAGCTCCTCACCGACAAGCTTGGCGCCAAGGTGCAGCTGGTCGGCGACGATCTCTTCGTCACCAACACCAAGCGCCTGTCGGACGGCATCAAGAAGGGCGTCGCCAACTC
Organism: Alphaproteobacteria bacterium; assembly: GCA_023259375.1. GTDB lineage: Bacteria > Pseudomonadota > Alphaproteobacteria > Micropepsales > Micropepsaceae > Rhizomicrobium. The sequence goes on along the minus strand of JAHFQC010000113.1, from coordinate 7,386 downwards.
GATCCTGGTGAAGGTCAACCAGATCGGTTCCTTGACCGAGACCCTCGAAGCCGTCGAGATGGCCCACAAGGCGGGCTACACCGCGGTGATGAGCCATCGTTCGGGCGAAACCGAGGATTCCACCATTGCCGATCTCGCCGTCGCCACCAACTGCGGCCAGATCAAGACCGGTTCGCTCAGCCGTTCGGACCGGATCGCCAAGTACAACCAGCTCATCCGCATCGAAAGCCAGCTCGGCGATCAGGCGGTGTATGCCGGTAAGTCCATCCTCAAGGCGTAAGCGGGGGTATTTTCCGCGCGAAACAAAACATAGCGCGCGGATTGTGGGGAAGTAAAAACGGAAAGGCCGTCCACCGGGGCGGCCTTTCTGCATTTTTGGTACGTCTCTCAGGTTGTGCTAGGCTTGTTCCATGACCAAGGACCAGCTCGAAGCCCTGTTCGACCGCGTCCGCGCTTGGCCGGCTGAAAAGCAGGCGGATTTCGCGGCCTATTTCGACTGGCTGGAGCGTCGCGAGACGGATGTGTACGTCCTGTCGGATGAGGAGCGGGCAGCCGTCCGCCGGGGGCTCGACGATGCCGCGAACGGTCGTTTCGCCACCAAAGAAGAGATGGACGAGATTTTTGGTCGAGCGCGTAGCAAGGCAAAATAAGACCGGGATCGGCTTCGATGCGGGTCGAATACACTTGGCAAGTCCGCACGGAACTACGGGCCATCCGTGACTACATCGCGAGAGACAATCCCTCGGCAGCCCAAAGAGTCGTGCGCGCGATCGAAGCAGAGATCGAGTTGCTCGCTTGCTTTCCGTGGAACGGCAGGAAGACGGACGAGCAGGGCGTTTTGGGTCGCACTCTGAGCAGGTATCCGTACATCGTGTTTTATCGCGTTGAAGCCGATGCACTGATCATCGTGCATGTGCTTCACGCCGCTCGTCGCCATCCAGGGTTCCAAGAGACGGCACTCGAATTCGTGCCTGTCTGAAAAATCGTTGAACTTCAAACAATCGTCTTGTCATCGCACAGTCACGGTTCTATCTCGGACCGTGAGATGGATCTTCGCGATTCATTCGCGCTTTCATCGATGCAATTCCCGTCTGGTTCCTGAGTGATGCGTTCGCGTTTTTTCCGGCCTCGACTGTTCCGCGTCTCAGCGGCGTGTGGCTTGCGTTCAAAGCACCGGCTGTGAGGAGGTCCTGGTAACGTCTGCCTACGAGCGCACTGCGCCATTAACCAAAAACCGCTTGACCGCCCGAATCAGGAGTGATTCGGTGTCTGTCATGCGAATCAGGCCGTCCGTCGTCCGAATCATCTGCTGGCTCACCGTCCCTGCGACGTTGGGAGTGGCGGCGTATTTCGGCACGTTCGCGCTTTACGGCGAGCGGGGATACGCCCAATTGCTCGATATCCGCGGCGAGCTGACAGAGAAGCACACCGCGCTTGCCCAGCTCACCGATCAGCGCGTGCGCCTAGAACATCGCATCCAGCTTCTGAAGGCGGGCGATCCCGACCTGGTGGAAGAACTCGCGCGTACCAAGTTGATGGACGGCGCACCCGGCCAGGTCGCAATTCCGCGTCAGCGCCACTAACTCCCCATCTTTTCATAGTATTCAGCTTGCCTTGAACAGTGTTCGGCTGGCATGTTTATGCGCGTGAAAATTGGCCGGTTCAGGCCATGATAAGAAAGGTGAGTCTAGGATTTCGTGGGCATTTTTCGAACACTGTTTAGAGCTTGCAAAATTCTAAAGTACTTGCCAAAAGACCCAGGAACGCCGCCACTTTCCGCGGCGATAGATAATGGAACATCCATGAGCGATCCGAGCGTGGTCGAAGGTGACGGTGTCAGCACGGCGCCGGCTCCGAATTCGACGACCCTGAAAAAGTTTTATCACGACATGCTGTTGATCCGCCGCTTCGAAGAAAAAGCGGGCCAGCTCTACGGCATGGGACTGATCGGCGGCTTCTGCCACCTTTATATCGGCCAAGAGGCCGTTGTGGTGGGCATGCAGAACGCGCTGCTGCCGGGCGACCAGGTCATCACGGCGTATCGCGACCATGGCCATATGCTGGCGACCGGCATGGACCCCAAAGGCGTGATGTCCGAGCTCACCGGCCGTGCAGCCGGTTATTCCAAGGGCAAGGGCGGCTCGATGCATATGTTCTCTGCCGAGAAGAACTTCTTCGGCGGGCATGGCATCGTCGGCGCCCAGGTGCCGCTCGGCACCGGTCTGGCGTTCGCCAATAAATATAAAGAGAACGGCGCGGTGACGCTCGCCTATATGGGCGAGGGTGCCGCCAACCAGGGCCAGGTCTACGAGAGCTTCAACATGGCCGAGCTCTGGCATCTGCCGGTGCTCTATATCGTCGAGAACAACCGCTACGCCATGGGCACCAGCGTCGAGCGCTCCTCGGCACAGCCGGACTTCTACAAGCGCGGCCAGAGCTTCAACGTGCCCGGCGAGTCGGTCGACGGCATGGATGTCGAAGCGGTGTTCGAAGCCGGCCGCAAGGCGCTCGAGTTTGTGCGCGGCGGTAATGGCCCGATGATCCTCGAAATGAAGACCTATCGCTATCGCGGCCACTCGATGTCGGATCCGGCCAAGTACCGCACCCGCGACGAGGTCCAGTCGATCCGCGACCGCAAGGACCCGATCGATCAGTTCGGCAAGAAGCTGGTCGACCGGGATCTGGTCACGGAGGCCGACCTCAAGGCCGTCGACAAGGAAATCCGTCTCATCGTCAACGAGGCGGCGGAATTCGCCATTGAAGCGCCGGAACCGGATGCTTCCGAACTTTACACGGACGTGCTCGCCTGATGTCCACGCAAATCCTGATGCCCGCGCTTTCTCCCACCATGGAGGAAGGCAAGCTCGCCAAATGGCTCGTCAAGGAAGGCGACGAGGTTCATTCGGGCGACATCCTCGCTGAAATCGAAACCGACAAGGCGACGATGGAATTCGAAGCCGTCGACGAGGGTCGGATCGGCAAGCTTTTGGTCGCCGAAGGCACCGAAGGCGTGAAGGTCAACGCCCCGATCGCCGAACTGATCACCGAGGGGGGCGAAGCCCAGCCGGTCGCTGCCGTCAGCGCGCCCGCGCCGGTCGCCGCCCCCAAGCAAGAGGTCAAGGCCACGGCTCCGACACCGGTTGCCACGGCTGCATTGATCGAGCCTTCGGTACCGGATGGCACCGAAATGGTCTCGACCACGGTTCGTGAAGCCTTGCGCGATGCGATGGCCGAGGAAATGCGCCGCGATCCCGACGTGTTCCTGATCGGCGAAGAGGTTGCGCAGTACCAGGGCGCCTACAAGGTCAGCCAGGGTCTGCTCGATGAGTTCGGTGCCAAACGCGTCATCGATACCCCGATCACCGAACACGGCTTTGCCGGCCTTGGTATCGGCGCCGGCTTTGCCGGGCTGAAGCCGATCGTCGAATTCATGACCTGGAACTTCGCCATGCAGGCGATCGACCAGATCATCAATTCCGCCGCCAAGACCCGCTATATGTCTGGCGGCCAGATGCATTGCCCGATCGTGTTCCGCGGTCCCAATGGTCCGGCGTCGCGCGTCGCGGCCCAGCACAGCCAGGACTATTCCTCCTGGTACGCCCATGTTCCTGGCCTCAAGGTGATCGCGCCGTACTTTGCGGCCGATGCCAAGGGTCTTCTCAAGGCGGCGATCCGCGATCCCAATCCGGTAATCTTCCTCGAGAACGAGATCGTCTACGGCAAGTCGTTCCCGGTGCCGAAGCTCGATGATTTCGTGCTGCCGATCGGCAAGGCCCGCGTCATCCGCCCCGGCAAGGACGTCACCTTGGTGTCGTACTCGATGGGCGTGGCGCTGGTCCTCGAAGCCGCGGAAGAACTGGCCAAGGAAGGCATCGATGCCGAATTGATCGACCTTCGCACCTTGCGCCCGCTCGACACCGACACGGTGATCGAGTCGGTGAAGAAGACCAACCGCATCGTGACGGTGGAGCAGGGCTGGCCGGTCGCTTCGATCGGGTCGGAAATCGCCGCGCAGGTGGTGGAAAAGGCGTTCGATTATCTCGACGCACCGCCCGCGCGGGTCAACGGCAAGGACGTGCCGATGCCGTACGCCCATAACCTGGAAAAGCTGGCGCTGCCGACGGTGGAAGACGTCGTCGCCGCAGCGAAAGCGGTGTTGTACCGGTAAGCGGATGTTGAAAGACAACGCAACAACGGAGTTGATCAGAGGAATCGACCGCGAATTTGGCGCGGTCGATTGGATCGTGTTCGGTGTTGTGTTTGTGGGGGCATCCCTCATGTTGGAGGCTCTTCCAGAGGGATGGCCGTTCTTCGGGTTGCTTGGCTTGCTTGCCCTATCGAAGTTGATCTCATGCGTTCTTCTTTACGTCCTCATCGCGTGGCTCGGCAGGATGGGGTTGTTCGACGTAGGGCTGGCTCTCAGCGAGATCCCCTGCTTCGAGAGGAGTTCGAAGCGCTTTCTGGAGAGTTGGTGGCAGAACGAGTGGCCGATCAAGATGTTCATCGTGCTTTTCCGCTCGGTTTTCTGTCTCGAGGTCTTTCGCTTGACCACTGCACCGGTGGCAGCATGACCGACACCTCCACCATGTCTTGGCACAGGGGCGGTTGCCATTGCGGCGCCGTGACCTTCGAAGTGCTGACGCCCGCCGAGGTCGCCATCGATGACTGCAATTGCTCGATCTGCTCGAAGACCGGCTTTCTGCACCTGATCGTGCCGAAGGACCGCTTCCGGCTGCTGTCGGGCGAGGACAAGCTCACCGACTACCAGTTCAACACCAAGACCGCGCACCACTACTTCTGCTCGGTGTGCGGGGTAAAATCCTTCTACATCCCGCGTTCGCATCCCGACGGGGTCAGCGTCAATTTCCGCTGCCTCGACATGCACGGCTTCACCAAGGTCACGGTGAACAGTTTCGACGGCAAGAATTGGGAAGCGAACGTTCAAAAACTCACGCCGCTTGAGGCCCGCTGATGTCTATCCAAATCCTGATGCCTGCTCTGTCGCCCACCATGGAAGAGGGCAAGCTTGCCAAGTGGCATGTGAAAGAGGGCGACGAAGTCCATTCCGGCGACGTCATCGCCGAGATCGAGACCGATAAGGCGACGATGGAATTCGAAGCTGTCGACGAAGGCCGCATCGGCAAGATCCTGATTGCCGAAGGCACCGAAGGCGTCAAGGTCAACGCCCCGATCGCGGTCCTGCTCGAAGAAGGCGAAGACGCCTCTGCGGCTGCCGCAGCGCCCGCGACCGACATTCACAGCGCCATGTCCTCGATCAAGGATGCCGTCGCCGCCGAGACCAAAGAGGTCAAGGAAGCCAAGGCCGAACCCAAGCCTGCCGCCGCTCCGGTCGCAACACCGGCTCCGGCACCGGCACCGCAAGCGAATGGCGAGCGCGTGTTCGCGTCGCCGCTGGCCAAGCGCATCGCGGCGCAGAAGGGCGTCGATCTGCACGCCGTGAACGGCTCCGGTCCGCGCGGCCGCATTGTCAAGGCGGACGTCGAAAACGCCCAGCCGGGCGCCGCGCCGAAGCCGGCCGCTGCTCCGGTTGCTGCCGCCTCGTCGTCGGCTCCGGCCGCACCGAGCGCGCTGCCCGATGCCCGCATCTTCTTCAAGGCAGGCGATTACGAGGAAATCCCGCACGACTCCATGCGCAAGTCGATCGCCAAGCGGCTGACGGCATCGACCAGCGGCATCCCGCATTTCTATCTCACCATCGACTGCCGCATCGATGCGCTGCTCGGGGCCCGCAAGCGCCTTAACGACGCCGCGCCGAAGAATGCCGAGAAGAAACCGGCCTACAAGCTGTCGGTCAACGACTTCCTGGTGAAGGCGGCGGCGCTGGCGCTGAAGCAGGTACCGGAGTGCAATGCCTCCTGGACCGAAAACGCCGTGCTGCGCCACAAGCATGCCGACGTCGGCGTTGCCGTTGCGCTCGATTTCGGCCTGATCACGCCGATCGTGTTCGCCGCCGAGGACAAGGGCCTTGCTGCCATTTCCAACGAGGTGAAGTCGCTCGCCGTTCGTGCCCGCGACAAGAAGCTGAAGCCGAACGAGTATGAAGGCGGCACCTTCGCCATCTCCAACCTCGGCATGTTCGGCATCTCGCAGTTCACCGCCGTGATCAACCCGCCGCATGCGGGCATCCTTGCGGTCGGCGCCGGCGTCGAAAAGCCGGTGATCGTGGACGGCAAGGTGGAAGTCGCCACGGTGATGACCGTCACCATGAGCTGCGATCATCGCGTCATCGACGGCGCGACGGGCGCGCGCTTCCTGCAGGTGTTCAAGCAGTGCGTCGAAGACCCGGCGGCGATGTTGCTGTAGGAGCCTTCGTTAGGATGGACGAACGCGAAGCTGTTCTGGAGACGGGCGGAGCGGCGGCGTTTGCTGGTTCCGCTCCGACCGGACGGACGTGTCCGAACTGCGGCCACACGCTGGCCGGAAAGTTCTGCGCGTCGTGCGGCCAGCCGGTCGACACGCATCGCCGTTCCGTCGCCCACCTGACCCACGAGTTCATCGCCGATATCGCCAGCTTCGACAGCCGCATCCTGCGCACCGCGCAGGCGCTGATATTCCAGCCGGGCGCGTTGGCGGCGGCGTTCCGCGACGGACGC
>JAHFQC010000113.1:0-762 GCA_023259375.1 Alphaproteobacteria bacterium | reverse complement strand
TCGTCTCGCTGATCTTCTTTCTGGTGCTGTCGGTCAGCGGCATCGCGATTTTCCAGTTCGTGATGACGGCGACGCCGATGACCGTCACGATGGTTCAGGGCAAGGCCTATGTCGTGGACCGCGATGGTGCGCGGCACGCGCTGCCGCCGTACTACGCCGATGGCCGGGACCACTATACCTTCGACTCGAAACTGGTGTTCTTTGCCCGCCAGGGCTCATTGCATTCCGAACTGACGCCGCGGGAACGCAGTCGCGTTTTCGAGACCTTGGCGCGCGCCGAACAAGAGGAAAAGCAGCACGGCAAGACGGGCTCCGTCGGGAGCACGGTTGCGTCCACCATGAGCAAACTCTCCAACGATCCGGCGGCGCTGAACGGCGCCCTCACGACCTGGATTCCGCGGGCGTTGTTCCTGTTGGTGCCGGCCTTCGCGCTGCTGGTCGCGGCATTCTACTGGCGCCAGCGGAAGACGCAGTTCTATGTCGATCATCTGGTGTTTTCGCTGGGCATTCACAGTTTCGCGTTCGCCCTGCTGCTGCTCGCGGCAGGATGCGCCCAATTCATGCCCAACGAGGTTGTGTTGTGGGCTGCTGTAGCCGTGATGGGCGTCTACTTGCTGCTGGCGATGCGCCGCTTTTACGGTCAGAATTGGGCCTGGACGGGCGCGAAGTTCGTGGCGGTTTCGGTTTTGTATGGGGCGGTTTTCCTGCTACCGGCGTTCGGCCTTGTAGTGTTTGCCGCAACGACGTGGGGCTGAGATGGAA
>JAHFQC010000147.1 GCA_023259375.1 Alphaproteobacteria bacterium | reverse complement strand
CAAAAGTCTCAACGAGCCGATCACGCTGCGCTTCTTCTTCTCCAAGCAGACCGCGGCCGAATACGCCCAGACCCGCGCCTACGCGTCGCGCGTGCGCGATCTGCTCCGCGAATACGCCGCCGTCAGCCACGGCAAGATCGTGCTCGAGGAAATCGATCCCGAGCCGTTCACGCCGTCCGAAGACGCCGCCTCGGCCGCCGGTATTTCCGCGGTGCCGACCGAAACCGGCGAGACGGTCTATTTCGGCCTCGTCGGCGTCAACCGCATCGACGGGCACGAGGTCATCCCGTTCTTCAGCCCCGAGCGCGAAGGCCTGCTCGAATACGACATTACCAGCCTGATCTACCGGTTGTCGGCGCCGAAGAAGTACAAGGTCGCGATCCTCTCCGGACTGCCGCTGGCGGGCGACATGCAGGCGATGATGGCCGGCCGCGGCCGTCCCTACGCGCTCTATCAGGAGCTGGCGCAGACCTATTCGACCGCCATGCTGCCGCCCGACTTCTCGTCGATCCCGGCCGGCACCGACGTGCTGATGATCGTCCATCCCGGCAATCTCAGCGACGCGCAGACCTACGCCATCGATCAGTTCGTGCTGAAAGGCGGCCGCGCCCTGGTGTTCGTCGATCCCAATTCCGAGCTGGCGCAAGGCGGCACCATGCAGCCCGGACAAGAGGCGGCCTATTCCACCATGCCGCGTCTGTTCCAGGCTTGGGGCATCCATTTCGACACCACCAAGGAAGTCGCCGACCTCAAGCTGGCGCAGCACGTGCAGCTCTCGCGCGAAGGTCCGGCGATGAGCTATCCGGTGTGGCTGCACCTGACCGGCGATCAGTTCAGCGACTCCGATCCGGTGACCGCCAATCTCAAGGTGCTCAATCTCGGCAGCGCCGGTTCGCTCCGCCCCTTGAAGAACGCCACCACCAAATTCACTTCGCTGATCGGCTCGTCCGATCGCGCCGGACTGATCGACGTCGCCGAGGCGCGGACGCTGGCGATGACCAATCCGGAAAGCGTGGCGTCATCCGTCGCCCCGACCGGCGAGGAATACATCATCACCGCGCGCGTCACCGGCCCGGCCAAGACCGCCTTCCCCGGCGGGGCTCCGGCAGGAACCACCGCGCCGCAAGTGACAAGCGCCAAGAACATCAACGTCATCGTGATGGCCGATACGGACATCTTCAAGGACGAGTTCTGGGTCCGCGTCGAGCAGCTTTACGGCAAGACCATCGCCGCCCCGTTCGCCAACAACGACGCCTTCGTGCTCGGCGCCATCGAGAACCTGACCGGCTCCGCCGATCTCATTTCTCTGCGGACGCGCGCCACCAACGACCGGCCGTTCCTGGTGGTGCGGGAAATCCAGGCCCAAGCCGAACGCGATTTCAAGCAGCAGGAAGACTCGCTGAAGGCCAAGCTCGCCGACACCGAACAGCAGCTCAAGGCGCTGCAGGCGGGGCAAGACGGCAAGAGCGGACCTTCGGCGCAGACCGGTCTCACGGCGCAGCAGCAGAAGGCGGTCGAGACCTTCAAGCGGCAGCTCACCGATATCCGCACCCAGTTGCGGCAGGTCCAGCACAATCTGCGCCAGGACGTCGACGCCCTCGGCAACGCCCTCGCCTTCATCAACATCGTTCTGGTGCCGACGCTGGTCGCCCTGTTCGCGATCGTGCTCGCCTGGATCCGCCGGCGCCGTCGCGCCCGCGCCATCCATCTGTGAGCCGGTCATGAGCGCATTTTTTCATGGCCGCCGTGACCGCCGTTTGATGGCGCTCCTTGTTCTCGCTCTTGTCAGCATCGCGCTGGCGCTGGGAGCGGTCTATTACCGGGCCGCCGTGCTGTCGCCGCGCTATCAGCCGATGAAGGTGTTCTCGGGCCTCGCCCGCCAACTGACCAGAGGCGACGTCACCCGCATCTATATCGTGTCGAAAAAATACGGCGCCTTCACCGTCGCCTTCGTGCCGCAAAAAGGCTGGGTGCTGCCGGACCACGGCAACTATCCGGCCTCGTTCGACATGGTGAAGCAGACCCTTCTCGCGATTGCGGCGATGCAGACCATCGAGCCCAAGACCGACCGGCCGGAATGGTTCCACTACGTCGATCTCGATCCGCCGCCGCAGGGCGATGGCATCAACGTCACGCTGTCGGGCGACCGCGGCCATGTCATAGCGTCAATGATCGTCGGCAAGAGCGAGCCGCTCGGCGACGACCTCGGCGTCTTCGTCCGCCGCGCCGGCGAGAACCAGAGCTACCTCGTCCGCAGTCCGGCCGAGATCAAAGCCGCGCCCGCCGAGTGGATGGACAAGACGGTGATCGGCATAGCCGCGGACCGCATCGCCTCGGCCGAGGTGAAGCCCGCAAACGGCCCCGCCTACACAGCCGCGCGCGTGAAGCCCAATGACGGGTTCGTCATCGCGCCGCTGCCCAAAGGGCGCAAACTCGCCTACCCGGGTGCGGCCGACGCCACCGCCGCCGCGCTCTCCGACTTCGGCTTCGACGACATCCGCCGCTCAACCGATTTCGATTTTACCGACGGCGCCCGCCTGACGGTTCACACCTTCGACGGGCTGTCGGTCACGGTTAATCTTGTCACTGAGGACAATGCCACCTGGGCCCGCGTGTTCGCCGAATTCCAACCGGGCTACCCCGGCGCCGCCAAGGAAGCCGTGTCGATCAATGCCCGCACCGAAGGCTGGGCCTTCAAACTGCCCGCCTACAAGGCCACCGCCTTCGCTCCCGCGCTGGAGAGCCTGCTGAAGGCGAAGAAATAAAACTGCGCCGTTTTCCCTTTGCGCACCTGCCATGCGCTGTGCGGGACGGTTCTCAAAAAACGCAGAATAACCCGCAAAATCGATTGCCATGCGCAGAGGGGATGGCTCCGGTTCGTACTCCGGACCTGCTCAAGCCCGCAAAGCCGTGCCAGCCTGACGGCTACGCTTGTCACGGGGTCATGCCATGAGAACCATCATCGAGCCGTTCCGCATCAAAGTCGTGGAGCCGATCCGCATGACAACGCGCGACGAGCGCGAATGCTTCGTCGCCTCGGCGGACTACAACCTTTTTGGCCTGCATTCCGACGACGTGCTGATCGATCTTTTGACCGACTCCGGCACTTCGGCGATGAGCGCGGCGCAGCAGGCGGCCCTGATCGGCGGCGACGAATCCTACGCCGGCAGCCCGTCCTTCTTCCGCTTCGAGGCGGCGGTGAAGACCCTGTTCCCGTTCAAGCATGTTTTGCCGACCCATCAGGGCCGCGCGGCGGAGGCGATTTTGTTCTCGGTGCTCGGAGGAGCGCACCGGCAGGTGCCGTCCAACACCCATTTCGACACCACCCGCGCCAACATCGAAGCGACCGGCGCCGAAGCGGTCGATCTCGTCATCGAAGAAGGCCACGACCCCGACAATCTGCATCCCTTCAAGGGCAACATGGATACCGCCAAGCTGGAGCGGTTCCTCGCCAACGCCGGCGATGCGGTGCCGTGCGTGATGATGACGGTCACCAACAATGCCGGCGGCGGCCAGCCGGTGAGCCTCGCCAACATTCGCGAAACCGCCGCGCTGGCGCACAAATACGGCAAGCCCTTCATCATCGACGGCTGCCGTTTCGCCGAGAACGCGTATTTCATCAAGCTGCGCGAGCCGGGCCAGGAAGGCCGCCACGTCGAAGCCATTGTGCGCGACATGTTCGCGGTCGCCGACGGCATGACCATGAGCGCCAAGAAGGACGCCTTCGCCAATATCGGCGGCTGGCTGGCGCTGAACGACGATAAGCTGGCGCAAAGCGTGCGCGAACGGCTGATCCTCACCGAAGGTTTTCCGACTTATGGCGGCTTGGCCGGACGCGATCTCGACGCCATTGCCCAAGGCCTCAAGGAAATCGTCGACGAGGACTATCTCGCTTATCGTATCCGCACCGCGTCCTACATCGCCGAACGGCTGGAGAAACTCGGTGTGCCGACCGTGAAGCCGTCGGGCGGGCACGCGATCTTCATCAACGCTAAGAAATTCCTGCCGCACATTCCGCCGCTCGAATATCCCGGCCAGGCGCTGGCAGTGGCGATGTACATCGAAGGCGGCATTCGCGCTTGCGAGATCGGCACCGTGATGTTCGGCCGCCATCCCGACGGCTCCGAGCACCCCGCCCCGATGGAGTTGGTGCGCATGGCCCTGCCCCGCCGCGTCTACACCCAGTCCCACGCCGACTACATCGTCGAAGTGTTCGAGACCATCGCCAAGAACAAGGACAAGCTGACCGGCATGCGCATCACCTGGGAGCCGGAACGCATGCGTCATTTCTCGGCGAAGTTCGCACCGCTCTGAGCTTTGTATCGGTTTCGCTCGCCATGAGCGGCGCCGACAATCTGATACATACTTCAAATTGGCGTGACGCCCGCGTGACGCGCGGGGCGCTTTGATGCGCGCATTCCGCTCAGAAAAACATACGCGCACACCGATGAGCTTACCTTGCGTCGGCTCATGGTAGCGTTACAGTTCCTCATTCCGCGCTGAGCCGCGAGGAGAAAACACGCCGCGCAAAAACGGCGATAGAGCTCGGGGACAATGATCTCCGGCCGGGGAGCTATCATGAAACGCAGAGAATTTTTAAAGACCAGCACACTGGCGGTCGGATTTGTCGGAGCGGCCGGTCTCGTCCCGCAGAGCGCGGCCGAAGCAAAATCGGCTCCACCGGCGATCAAACC
>JAHFQC010000112.1 GCA_023259375.1 Alphaproteobacteria bacterium | reverse complement strand
CCGCATGATGAATTCGGCACGTTGGCCTCGGTCAGCTTCTGCGAGCAGGCGATGCAGCGTTATTTCGCGCGCGTCGACAGCGGCAAGTTCGGCCCCTGGGGCACGTCGGTGTTCGGCAGCTTCTCCTATCAGGGCTACGACAAGTTCAAGGGGCCGGGCAAACTGAAGAAGATGCAGGCCAACCTGAAGCTCTATCAGGACTTCGGCGACATCGGCTGGTTCAGCATTGCCGGTCACTTCAACGTCAACCGCAACAACGCCTATTATTCGCCGAACTACGCGCAGGATGCTTCGCTGCTGACCGCGTCCCAACTCTCCGGCAGCACGGACATTATCAAGGACGCGAACGGCAACTACGTTGCCACGTCGCGTCCCAACGGCACCGGCTACAACACCTCGGGCTGGGACCGCGATTACGCCGCTACGTGCGCCTATACTGCGCCGACCGCCGGTGTTGCGGACTCGACGATGACCAGCTGCGCCCCTTCCAGCACGAGCGGTTGGTACAAACTGCGCATCAATCCGTCCGATACGGGCAACATCCGCTTCAGCTCGCTGTGGCACCTGGTTCCCGGGCTGACGCTGACGGCCGATGCCAACATGCAGTATGTGCTGGCGACCGGCGGTACGATGACCAACACGCTGTCGGAAAACGATGCCAAGCTGAAGGGTACGAGCACGGGCACCGGCACGATCGCCTCGACTACGACTCCGTATGGCTGCGTCGCCGGCGTGGGCTGCGATCTCAACGGTGACGGAGACGTCAGGGACTCGGTTTTGGTCATGAGCCCGAGCGTCACCAACACCCGCCGCTACGGCTTCTCGTCTTCGTTGATCTATCGCCTCACGGAAGATCAGACGATCCAGGCCGCCTATACGCTGGATTGGGGCCTGCACGTCCAGACCGGCCGCAACGGCCTCATCAACCCGACCAACGGCTTCTACAATCCGTTCGGCCCGGTGGCTAATGACGGCAAGTACGCTGTGGTTTCGGCCGACGGCACGCCGGTCCGTTATCGCGATCGCAAGTCCTATGCGGTGATGAACCAAGTCGCGTTCGACTGGGAAGGCAACTGGCTGGACGGCATGGTGCAGAGCTCGGTCGGCTATCGTATTCCGTTCTTCGAACGCCGCTTGAACCAGAATTGCTATGAACAGTCCGGTTCGTCGACCGCGTTCTGCACCTCGGTGCCGATGGGCTATTACAACGCGGCGCAGAACTACTACACGGTCTCCGCCACGCCGGGCGCCAAGGACACCAAATATATCGGCCCGTCCGATGGCAGCGGCAAGACCAGCAGCGATTTCACCCTGCAGGCCACAAAGCGCTACAGCCGTCCGCTGCCGCATTTGGGTCTGACCGTGAAGCCGTTCGGGACCGAACATCAGTTCTTCGGCACCTACACCCAGGAAATCGCTGCGCCGCGTACCGACAACCTGTACCTCAGCGCGCTGTCTGTCCCGGCCGATAAAACCTCGCCTTGGACGGCGTTTGCGGTCACCAAGCCGGAAACCTCTTCCACCTACCAGTTCGGCTATCGCTATCTGGGCGAAGACATCCAGGCCGCCGTCGTGTTGTGGAATTCGCAGGTCAAGAACCGTATCGTGTCGACCTATGACTTCGCCACGGGAACGTATTTCGACCACAACATCCCGGGCATCAACTTCTCGGGCGTCGACTTTGAAGGCAACTACAAGGTCACCGAGGATCTGACGCTCTATGCCAACGCGTCTTACGACCACGCCCGTATTACCACCGACATCGTGGTGGGTGGCGGCAACGCCGCTACACTGAACAAGCAGCTCTCGGAAACGCCGAAGTGGACGCTGTCGGGCCGGGCCACCTATGATCTGACCAAGTGGTGGGACTTCGGTGTCAGCGCCAAGTATGTCGGCCGTCGTAACATGACCGAAGACAACAATATCTTCGTGCCGGACTACTACACGGTGAACCTCGACACCCGCTTCAAGCTGGACGATCTCGGCATGCAGGGCTCCTCGGTGCGCTTCAATGTCGACAACGTGTTTGACAAGCACTACTTCGGCAGCATCGGCAGCTATACCTGCTTCAGCACGATGACGGGCTGCACCAGCGTGCCTTACGCCAATATCGCCTCGCCACGGACCTTCTCCGTGCAGCTCACGGCAAGTTACTAAGGTCACTGGAATACCCAATAGAAGCCGGCCGGGGAGCGATTCCCGGCCGGTTTTTCTTTGGGAGCCCTGCCGGAATCTGTCGGTTGGATGAACCATCCACAGGATTTGTGACAGGCCTTTTGGCCGGCCGGTTCGCCTATTCAGTGGGGTGGGCAGGTTACACCTGTGTTGCGGTGCATCCATCGATCTACCGCAGACGCGAACGGCTCGCGCAGGTCTTTGCGCCGTCACAAGGGCCTGCCATAAACAGCCGAGCTGAGCGGAGGTGAGTCATGCGCACGGTACTGATGGGATCGGTTGCGGCCATCGTTTTGACGTCGGCAGCCCTGGGCTGGGGCGCGGACGGCCATCGCATGATTGCGACCGTCGCGGTGCAGTCCTTGCCGGCCGAGCTTCCGGCCTTCGTGCGTACGCCTGCGGCGGTGGAGGAGGCGGGTTATCTCGCGCCCGAGGCTGACCGCGTGAAAGGCGCCGGCCGTTCGTTTGATGATGAGAACAGTCCCGGCCATTTCGTCGATGCTGGTGACGACAATACCGTTTCGGGCGTGCCGCTGTCGAAGCTGCCGGTCAGCCGCGAGCAGTACGACGAGGCCCTCAACAAGGCTGGTACCACCCAGTACAAGCAGGGCTACCTGCCGTATTCGATCGAGCAGGGCTTCCAGCGCCTGGCGAAGGATTTCGCCTATTGGCGCGTCGCCGCCTGGGGCGAGACCAATGCCAAGACGGCGGACGCGCGCGCCTGGTACGCTAAGGATCGCGCCATGCGCGAGAGCATCGTGCTGCACGACCTCGGCACCTGGTCGCATTTCGTCGGCGACGGCAGCCAGCCGCTGCATGTCACCATCCATTTCAACGGCTGGGGCAAATACCCCAACCCGGAAGGCTTCACCGAGGCCAAGATCCATTCGCCGTTCGAGAGCACCTACGTCCACGGCAATATCACCGAGAAGGACATCGCCAAGGCGATGCCGGCCTATCGCGACTGCAAGTGCGAGATCTGGACCCGCACGGCCGATTATCTGGCCGCGTCGGAAGGCGAGGTGGTGCCGCTCTACCGGCTCGAAAAGCAGGTCGGGCTCACCAAGCATACACCGCAGATGAACGCCTTCGTGACCAAGGAACTGGCCCGCGGTGCGGCAGAGATGCGCGACATGGTGATCGATGCTTGGCACAAGAGCGCCGAGATGAGCGTCGGCTATCCCGAGAAGAAGGTGGCGGACATCCTCGCCGGGACGGTCGAGCCGATGGAGTCGCTGAACCAGTAATCCTGTCCCCTAGCCAGTAATCCCTCGGCGTTGACTCTCACTCGCAGCTGGGCGGTACTGGTTCATGCCCCGGCGCGATCCGAATCGCAGACCTTCATCGAACCCGCGGCCGAACCGTTCGGCGCGACGCGGGCTTGAGGTCGTGTTCTGGATCATCTTCTTGCTCGCGATCGGGGTCGGCGGGCAGGGCGCCCTGGCGGGACTTCCCAGTCTGGCCGATGTGGTGACGCCGACCGGCGTCCTGGAAGCTCAGGCCAGCGCCGGGTGGCAGGACATCATCGTCCAGCCCTTGAGCCGGGTCGTTACGCATTACACGCCGCCGCCCGTAGCCGATGCCGCGCCGCCCGTCGCCAAAGCGCGGCCACAGCCCGCCATCGCGATCCTGATCGACGATATGGGCAACGACGTCTCGCAGAACCGCCGCGCCATCGCCTTGCCGCAAGAAGTGTCGCTGTCGTTCCTGCCGGACCCGTCCGAGACGCCCCGCCTTGCCGAAGAGGCCCACCGCGCCGGTCACGAGTTGCTGGTGCATGTGCCGATGGAAGCTTCACGCGACCGTGACGGCTCGCTGCGAAATGCGCTGCGCCGCGATCTCCCGGTCGAGGAAAACATCCGCCGTCTCGATTGGGCGCTGTCGCGGGTGCCGTATTTTGCCGGCATTAACAATCACGAGGGCAGTTTGTTCACCGCCGACCGCTTGGCGCTGATCCCGGTGGCCGAGCGGTTGTACGGCCGCGGCGTATTCTTCCTCGATTCCCGCACCACGGCGCTGACGCAGGTCGTGCCGGTGGCGCGCGCTTTCGGCGTGCCGAGTTCGGACCGCGATGTCTTCCTTGATGACGACCAGTCTCCGGCCGCCGTGCAGGCGCAATTGCGCGAGTTGGAAAAGATCGCTCGTGCCAACGGCGTCGCCATCGCCATCGGCCATCCCCACGCCGCCACGCTCGAAATTCTCACGCGCTGGTGCGCAACCCAGCAGGGCTTCCGCCTGATCCCGGTCTCGACCGCCATTCGCATGAAAACGGAGTGGGAGATGGGCGTCGAGTTGGCAAGCCGGAAGTAATCAAAAAGGCAGAATGAAATGGTTCAGGGTTGGAAATCGTCCGTGTGCGGCGCTGCCGTCATGGGATGGGTGATGTCTGCTGCCGCGGCGCAGCCGGCCATCGCCAATGTCGATCTCAGCGGCAATGGCGCGCAATGGGCCGCCTCGGTGCCGGACGTGGCGATCGATCCGACCAATTCGAAACATGTCGTGGCGATCTGGCGCGAGATTGCGGTGCCCGATCAGAAGAACCGGCCATTCTTCTGTCATCTCGCGGAATCGCGCGATGGCGGCGCGACCTTCGCCAGCAGCCAGATCTCCTGGGGCTTGCTCGATAACGGCATCTGCAATGCGCCTTATGTCGATTTCGGCGCCAAAGGCGAACTTTACATCGGCGCGACCCTGGTCGAGATGGGACCGGTCAATCCGCCCGAGGGTTGGCATGCTTTCGGTGCCGCGGTGATCCGCAAATCGCCCGATGGCGGCAAGACGTGGCAGTCGACCGTCAGCGTGATCGACAGCGGCTCGTTTGCCAAAGGCGCCTTCGCGCCCAATCCCGCCGTTCCCGATGTCGCCAAACAAACGCCGTGGGATGGCGCCCGCGGTATCGTCAACCGTAGTAACGGCGACGTCTATGTGGCAGGCGGTTATCCGGCTCCGCCCGGTGGCGCCGCCCATTCGCAGCGTTTCTATGCGGTGTCGCACGACGGCGCGGCACACTTCAGTCCGATCTACGCCATGGGCTCGACGGAGTATCCGCAACGCTGGGACAGCCGCATCATTGCTGCGCCCGGCGCGATGGCGCTGGCCTACGTTGCGGGCGCCGCGCCCGGCGAAAAGGAATGCCTGTGTGTGGTGTTCGCGACCGGCAACGGCGCCGATCTCAAACGCACGCTGGTGACCAAAGTCGGCCACATGGACACGCTGGTGCACTATCCGCCGCTGGCCGCCAATGCCGCGCGCAAAGGCGCGTTTGCCATTGCGCTGGTATCGGATGACCGCACCACGTTGCGGCTGCTGCAGTCGTCCGACAACGGCGCCCATTGGAGCGAGACCGCTCCCGTCGCGGCCATGCCGGATGTCGCGCGCGTGTCGCGTCCTGCCATCGCTTACACGTCGTCGGGCGCGCTCGTCGTGTTGTGGCGCGGCCAGCACGCCGATGGCAGTTATGATGTGTACGCGGCAGGCGCAGCGGACGGACTGCATTTCGGCGCGCCCGTGCGCGTGTCGACCGAGCCGTCGCGCTCGCCCGAAGCCCTGAAATCCGATTACGCCGTGCGCGGCGATTTCATCAACGTGATGAAGTCCGGCCCCGATGCCGTGCATGCCGTCTGGACCGACTGGCGCACCGGCACCGGCCGCATCACCTACGCCCGCGTCCCGCTGGAGACGCTGCTGAAATAGCTACTGCCCGCGCTTCGCCGCGTTGGCGAAGCGGACGGCTTCGTCGGCGGCGGTCATCAGGGCTTTCGCTTTGTTGACCGTCTCCTGGAATTCCAGTTCCGGCACGCTGTCGGCGACGATGCCGCCGCCGGCTTGCACATACATCGTGCCGTCCTTCACCAGGGCGGTGCGCAGCATGATGCAGGTGTCCATCGAGCCGTCGCAGGCGAAATAGCCGACCGCGCCGGCATAGGCCGCGCCGCGCTTTTCCTTCTCGAACTCGTCGATGATTTCCATCGCGCGGATCTTCGGCGCACCGGTCAGCGTGCCCGCCGGCAGTCCCGCGGCCAGCGCATCGACGGCATCGAGATCGTCGCGGATCACGCCTTCGACGTTCGACACCAGATGCATCACATGGCTGTAGCGCTCGATGAAGAAGCTGTCGGTCACCGTGACTTCGCCGACCTTGGCGATGCGGCCGACATCGTTGCGGCCGAGATCGATCAGCATCAGATGCTCGGCGCGTTCCTTCGGATCGCCCATCAGCTCTTCGGCGAGGCGCTTGTCTTCTTCCGGCGTCTTGCCGCGCGGGCGCGTGCCCGCGATCGGGCGGATGGTGACCTTGTTATCGCGCAGCCGCACCAGCACTTCCGGGCTCGATCCGACGATCGAATAGCCGGGGAAGGCGAGGTGATAGAGGAACGGCGACGGGTTCAACCGCCTCAGCGCACGATACAGCGAGAACGAGGGCAGGGTGAACGGCCGGCGGAAGCGCTGGCTCGGCACCACCTGGAAAATGTCGCCCGCCAGGATGTACTCCTTGGCCTTGGCCACCATGTCCATGTACGCGTCATGGGTCATGTTGGATTCGACCGGCCCGTCCGGCAGATGCTCGGGCACCGTCGTCACCGGCAGCGGCCGTTCAAGATCGGCGATGGTGTCGTTGATGCGTTCGGCGGTGCGGGCGTAAGCGGCGCGGGCGTCGACGCCCGGTTCCGGCCACACCGGCGACACGATCAGGATTTCGTCGCGCACGGAATCGAACACCGCCACGATCGACGGCCGCATCAGGATCGCGTCCGGCAGTCCCAGCGTATCCTTCGGCACGTTGGGCAGCTTTTCGATCAGCCGCACCATGTCGTAGCCGAGATAGCCGTAGAGACCCACCGCCATCGGCGGCACGCCGTCGGGCAGCGTCAGCTTGGTTTCCTTCAAGAGCCGCCGCAGCGACTTCAGCGGATTGGTTTCCGCATCCGGCTCGAACAGGTCGGGCGTGGCGCGGGCGGTGCGATTGATCTCCGCCTTGCCCTTCCAATAGCGCCAGATCAGATCCGGCTTGAGGCCGATCATGGAATAGCGCCCGCGGGCTTCGCCGCCTTGCACGCTCTCCAGCAGGAACACGTTCTGGCGTCCCTCGGCGAGCTTCAGATAGGCGGAGACCGGCGTCTCCAGGTCGGCGACCAAGCGGGCATACAAAACCTGCGCCTCGCCCGCCTGGTAGCGCGGGGCGAAGTCGGCAAAAGCGGGAAGAATAGACATTTTTACTGCGGCTCTCCGCCCTGGACGCTATCGATGTTCTTGCGGTTGTAGACGACCTTCTGCTCGTCGCGCTGCTCAGCGACATAGGACTCGCTGATCGAACCGCCGGCCTGGGCTCCGAGCTGGCGTGCCGCCATCAGGAAGCGCGGATCCTTTTCGGAAATCGCCGGATGCACGATGCCGGTGACGCGCGCAACGACATAGCCGCCGCCCTTCGCCCGCGGACCCACCGCTGCCTTGCCCGGACCGGCCTGGAAGATCGCCTGCACCAGCTGCTGCCCGAAGGTATCGTCGGTGAAGTTGTGCGGGATCGCCGGGCTCTTCTGGATGGTCACACCGATGGCCTTGGCAGCGCCGTCGAGCGAGCCTTCCTTGTCGGCCTGCGCGGTGAGCTGCTGCGCCTTCTGCTTCAACAGGCGGGCGCGCTCCTGCGCCATCCAGCCGGCGAGGGCAGCCTCGCGCACTTCGGCGAGCGGCTTCAGTTTCGGCGGCGTCGAACCGCTGACCGAAACCACGTAGACGTTGTTCTGCTTGGTGGTCTGCGGATCGCCTTCTTCACCCGCTTCGGTATGGAACACCAGCTCGCGGAATTCCTGGTCATCCGGAGCGGCGGTCTTTTTGCCGTCCGGGCCGAGGCCCTGGGCGTCGATCGCGGCGACACGGCCGGTGTGCATACCGACCGCCTTGGCCGCTTCGAGAAGGCTGAGGCCTTTGCTCGACTGATCGGTATAGGCGTTGGAGATATCGGTCAGCTTGGCGACGGCGCCGTCGAGCGCGAGCCTGCCGCGGATTTCTTCCTTCACCTGATCGAGGGTGCGATTGACGCCCGGCGTAATCGCCGTGACCTTGACGAGCTGCCAGCCGCCGGCAGCCGTCTTTTGCGGCGGGGTGACGCCGTCCTTGGTCAGCGCGAACACCGCTTTGGCGGTGCCGGCATCGAAGTCGGCCGTGGTCAGCGCCGGCTGGGCAATCGGCTTCTCGCCTTTTTCGTTGGTGATGTCCTGGAACTTGGTGCCCTTGGAGGCCTTGTCGTAGGCCGCTTTGGCAACGGCTTCACTGGCGAACAGGATCTGCTCGACGTCGCGCTTCTCGGGAATGACGTACGTGCCTTTGCTCTCGTCGTAGGCCTGTTTGATCTGATCGTCGGTGACTTTGACCTGCGCCATGACATCCGCCGGGGTCAGCCAGGCATAGGTCACGTCGCGATATTCCGGCGTCGAGAAGCGGTCGGCGTGGGCCTTGATGTAGGTCTGCAGCGCGGAGTCCGGCGGGGTCGGGATAGTGCCGAGCGCCTTGTCTTCGACCACGATGTAGTCGGCGGCGCGGGTCTCGAAGAAATAGGCGAACAGGTATTTGGCGTAGCCCGGCGGCAGGGTGAAGCCGCCTTCCATCGCGCGCGACAACTGGGTGCGGGCCATGTCGGACTTCATCAGCTGCAGGAAGCCCTGTTCGGTATAACCGAAGCGTTCGACGGCCTGCAGGAACACGCGGCGGTCGAACTGGCCGGTCAGGCCGGCGAAGCTGGGGATACGCTGAATCACGGCCACCACCTGCGCGTCGCTGACGGTCAGGCCGAGCTTGCTCACCACATTGTCGAGCGCGGTCTGGGAGATCTTGCTCTCGAGCACGGCGTCGCCGAGGCCGATCTTGCGGGCCTCGTCGGCGGTGATGGTCGGCTCGCCCCGGCGGGCGCCTTCCTGCTTCATGGCGTTCTGGAAGTCGCGGCTGAATTCCGTCCGGTCGACGACCGTCCCGCCGACCTTGGCCACCGAGGTATCGGTGCGGCCGTTAATCATGTCGCCGACGCCCCAGGACACGAAGCTGAGGGCCAGGACGCCGAGGAAAATATTGGCGATCCAGGATTTGGAATATTTCCGCATTTCTTGAAGCATGACGTGTCCGTTTCTGGCCGGTGTGCCGAGGCGATGAAATCGCATGGCGGTGAGAAGCGGCGGATGATAGGGAGGGCACTTCTTAACGGCAAGGAGATGCGCTTGTTGATCGCAGGAAACTGGAAAATGAACGGCCTGGAAGCCTCGTTACAGGAGGTTAAGGCCTTGGTCGCCGGGTTGAAGCCGCGGGACGGCGTCAAAGTGGTGATCTGCCCCCCCGCCACGATGGTGGAGCGGGTGGCAAAGGCGGCGGCTGGTTCGACGGTCGGAGTCGGCGGTCAGGACTGCCATCCGAAGGTTTCGGGCGCGTTTACGGGCGATATTGCCCCCGAAATGCTGAAGGACGCCGGTGCGACCTGGACCATTGTCGGCCACTCGGAGCGCCGCCAGTACCACGCCGAATCGGACGAACTGATCGCCTCCAAGGCCCAGGCGGCTTGGCGGGCGGGTCTTGGCGTCATGATCTGCATCGGCGAGAGCGAGGCCGAGCGTGTCGCGGGCAAGCACGAAGAAGTTGTCAGCTATCAGCTCGCCCATAGCGTGCCGGCCGACGCAGCGGAGCATATCGTCGCGATCGCCTATGAGCCGATCTGGGCCATCGGCACCGGCCGTACCCCGACCAATGCCGACATCGCGGCTATGCACCGCCACATCCGGGCGGAGCTGGTGAAGCGCTTCGGCGATGCAGGCAAGAAGATCGAGATCCTCTATGGCGGTTCGGTGAACCCGAAGAATGCCAAGGAAATCCTGGCCCAGCCGGAAGTCGGCGGAGCCTTGGTCGGCGGCGCCAGCCTCAAGGCTGTCGATTTCCTGACCATCATCAATGCCGCGCCATAAGCGCTAGCTGCTGGGATGAAGCGGTTTGGGAGACCAGACCGCTTCCTCCGGCAAGCTCTCGCGCTGGGCCGGATTTAGTGAAAAAGCCGAATATATTTAATGCCTTAACCTAGATTTCCTACCATTCTTTAACCCGCCGTTTGGCAATATGACCGTCAAAGGGTGGTGGCCAGAATGGCGAAGTACAGTTACGAGAGTTCCGATGCGGTAATTTACGATCCGGTGCCGTCGCACCGGAACGCATCGAAGGCAGCGCTCTACACGCTGGGTTTTCACAAGGTCGAGACGGCTCCGTCGCTTGAGGCATTCATCGAATGCCTGTGGCGGGTGCAGCCGGATCTGGCGGTCTGCGAAGCGCAAGTCGCCGAGGCCGAGCTGTGCGACATGATCCAGTCGATCCGGCAGTGCCGCACCGGCCATACCAATCCGTTTCTGGTGATCATCGTCAGTACCTGGGAAAAGAACCTTTCCCTGGTCCATCGCGTGCTCAACTCGGGCGCCGACGACTTGCTGCTCCGGCCGTTTTCGATCGGACAGCTTTGCTCTCGCATCGATTCTCATGTCGAGAAGCGCAAGCAGTTCGTGATCACCCACGATTATGTCGGACCGGACCGGCGCAACGATCCGAACCGCATCAGTACCATCGAGCCGTTCTTGCCGCCCAACTCCCTTCAGATGAAGGCCCGGGACGGGCTCAGCATGGCGGACGCCCAGACGCGTTTGAGTCGTGAACTCAAGAAGGCCAAGGAGACGCTGAATACCCAGAAGCTGCGCCGCGATTCCTTCCAGGTTTGCGTGCTGTGGCGCCTGCTGCAGGAGCCGGATGAATCCGGCACCGTTGCGGAGCTGCCCGATCTCACCGATCTGACCAATTTGACGCAGGATATCCTGAAACGGTGCCGGGCAGGGCAGCTCGACGATCCGGCGCAGTGGTGCGAGTCGATTCTGGCGGCGGTGGAGGGGCTCCACTTCGGAGTCGATCGCAATGCCTCCATGCACTTGCTGGGGCAGGCGGCGCTGAGCCTCAATCAGATGCTGGACCAGGAAAAGTCGAAAGCGGACCATTTGAACGCCCTGGAGGCGACCATCAAGTCAATCCGGGCCCGCGCGGCCATCCAGGCTGAAGCCGACAGCCAGCTCAACGTGGATGCCTGCTGACAATTTTCCTATTATCCCGATCTTTCCTCCCCGCGTGCCCTAGAGGTGGTGCCGCATGCCCTTCGTGGCACGGGGGAGGTGGATTGCCGCGCAGCGGCAAGACGGAGGGGGAGTCCTCAGCCTTTCCATTCCGGTTTTTCTCCTCTAAAAGCCGGACTTCCGAGTGGCGCGCGAAAAAGTGTGCGCGGTGTACGCGCCGCGACCTCGAAAAGTTAAGGTACAGGTATGCAAACCCTCCTGTTGGTCATCGAACTCGTCGTCGCGGTCCTTTTGATCGTGTTCATCCTGCTGCAGCGCTCTGAAGGCGGTGCTCTGGGCATCGGCGGCGGTGGCGGCGGTGGCGGCGGTTTTGGCGGCCTGTTCAGCCCGCGCGGCGCAGCCGACACCCTGACGCGTACGACGTCATGGCTCGCCGTCATCTTTTTCGTGGTTTGTCTGGCTTTGAACCTGCTGGTGGCGCGTGGTCACAAGCAGCAGTCGGTGTTTGATTCGCGTCCCGTTCCGACCCAGCCGGCGCAAAAGCCAGTCCAGCAGGCCCCCGCACCGCAGGGACCGTCCGTTCCTACACCTCACTAACAGTAGAAAATTCAGCAGCTTGACTTGGGGCGCCTGAGACAAAGTTTCAGGCGAGAGAAAACTCTGATGTTTGTGCTTGAGAGTCCGATGTTCTTTCGACATGGTGGCCTTCCATGGCGCGGTTAATCTTCATCACCGGCGGCGTGGTTTCTTCCCTCGGAAAAGGCCTGGCCTCCGCGGCTCTCGGAGCCCTCTTGCAAGCGCGTGGCTATAAAGTCCGCCTTCGCAAACTCGACCCTTATCTCAACGTTGATCCGGGGACGATGAGCCCCCACCAGCATGGTGAGGTGTACGTCACCGACGACGGTGCCGAGACCGATCTCGATCTCGGGCACTACGAGCGCTTTACCGGCGTTGCGTCGTCGAAGGCCGACAACATCACGTCGGGACGGATCTACCAGCAGGTGATCGAAAAAGAGCGCCGCGGCGAGTATCTCGGCCGCACGGTGCAGGTCATTCCGCACGTCACCGACATGATCAAGGAATTCGCGCTGGCCGGTGCGGACGACGTCGACTTCCTGCTCTGCGAAATCGGCGGCACGGTGGGCGACATCGAAGGTCTGCCGTTCTTCGAAGCGATCCGCCAGCTCGGCAACGATCTCGGCCGCGATCACCACGCCTTTATTCACCTGACGCTGGTGCCGTATCTCGGCGCTGCCGGCGAATTGAAGACCAAGCCGACCCAGCACTCGGTCAAGGAACTGCGGGCGATCGGCATTCAGCCCGACATTCTTCTGTGCCGTTCCGAGAAGCCGATTCCGGAAGAAGAGCGCAAGAAGATCGGCCTGTTCTGCAATGTCCCGAAGGAGCGCGTCATTCCCGCGCTCGACCTCAAGACCATCTACGAGGCGCCCAAGGCCTATCACGAGGTCGGCTTCGACGTGGAGCTGCTCAAGGTGTTCGGCATCACCGACGCGCCGCAGCCCGATCTCACCAAGTGGGACTGGGTGGTCGACCGGGTGAAGAACCCCGAAGGCGAAGTGCGCATTGCCGTCGTCGGCAAGTACATGCAGGTCAAGGACTCCTACAAGTCGTTGTCGGAAGCCTTGGTGCACGGCGGCCTCGCCAACAACGTCAAGGTCCGCATCGAGATGATCGACGCGGTGATCTTCGAGCGTGACGATGCGGCGACGTTCCTCGAAGGCGTCAACGGCATCCTGGTGCCGGGCGGCTTCGGCGAGCGCGGTGTCGAGGGCAAGATCGCGGCGGTCAAATTCGCGCGCGAGCACAAGGTGCCGTTCTTCGGCATCTGCTACGGCCTGCACATGGCGGTGATCGAGACCGCGCGCAATCTGTGCAAGCTGGAGGACGCCAACACCACCGAGAACGGCACGCCCAAGCATCCCGTCATCGCGCTGATGACCGAGTGGATCAAAGGCAACAAGGTCGAGACCCGCACCGAAACCGCCGATCTCGGCGGCACGATGCGCCTCGGCGCCTATCCTGCCGTGCTCACCAAGGGCAGCAAGGTGGAAGAGGTCTACGGCTCGAACACGATTTCCGAGCGCCATCGCCATCGCTACGAGGTGAACACCAACTACGTGGATCAGCTCGCCGCGAAAGGCTTGGTGGTCTCCGGCTGGTCGCCCGACGGCAAGCTCCCCGAGATCATGGAAATCCCGGCGCACCCGTGGTTCATCGGCGTCCAGTTCCATCCCGAACTGAAGTCGAAGCCGTTTGCCCCGCATCCGCTGTTCAAGAGCTTCATCGCCGCGGCCGTGAAACAGGGCAGGCTGGTTTAACCTATTTCGTCATGGCCGGGCTCAGTCCCGGCCATTTGCCATTTGGGCGGAATTGCATTCGATCAACTCCACCGGCGGGACCTGTCCCAATTTGGATCGTCGCACCCTTAGCCATTCCTAAACTGGTCCCCGCCTAGACTCCGGCGTATGGGCTGGAAGACCATTTTCGCTGCCGTAACACTG
>JAHFQC010000025.1 GCA_023259375.1 Alphaproteobacteria bacterium | reverse complement strand
AGGCGGCGGATGTAGCCGAAATTGTCGTCCGGCCAGACCAGGGTGACGTCATCCGGCACTTTCAGTCCGGCGTCGTAAGCGGGCAGCACTTCCTTGTACGGCGTGAACACCTGCGGGATTTGGTTGGCCGGCTTGCCGAGACGCTTCTCCAGAATCTGGCGCTGGGCCGCGAACACGTCTTCGAGGATCTTCGCCATGCCTTGCGGGGTATCGGCCCCGGCCATGGGATAATCGTCGGCACCGCGCAGGCCTACGGTGTAGGCATTGTCGTACTTGCCGAAATCCTTCACCGCGCCGTCCCAGTAATCGAGCATGCGCTGGCGGTTGGCGACGAAATTGTAATCGCCCATGGTCTTCGAATCCCACTCGTGCGGGTTCGAGCGCAGCATCATCTCGACATGGGAGGTGCCGTGGACGATGGCGTAATCGCCCGCCGTTTCGGGATTGCCCGGAACCTTGTTGAAAGCCTCGCTCACCGTGTGCATGGCGGGCCAGATCGTGTTGGCCTTGAGGCGCCACATCAGTTCGTAGATGCGGGCGTAGGTCTTGGGACCGAGATTGCCGAATTTCTTGTCGTAGGTTTTCGCCGCCCAGGGGAACAGGCCGTATTCCTCGTCATTGAGGAAAATGCCGCGATACTTGACGGTCGGCTCCTTGGACGTGAACGGCGCATCGGCGACGGCGACGCGCGCTTTCTTGGCGATCTTGACGTCGGCCCACCATTCCCACGGCGACACGCCCATTTCGCGGGAGAGGTCCACCGCACCCCAGATCGCGCCGCGGGTATCGGAACCGAAAATGACCAGCACCTTGCGGCCGTTCTGATCGACCACGGCGCGGCCATAGGTCTCCCATTTGCCAGCAACGGCGGCCGTGTCGATGTGGTTGGCTTTGAGCAGCGCCGCGATTTCCGGCTGGTCGAAGCGGCCGATCAACACCGCGGGTCCGCTCGCCGGGAGCGCGGCGGTAACCGCCACTTTGTGTCCGGATAGCGCGCCAAGATCGTGCGCCAGGAGTTCGGCGGCTTTGGTAAGCGGGGTGCCGTCAGCATGGACGATGGTCGCGGGCTTGCCGCCTTCATAGAGTGCGAGTTCCGCCTCGGCCGGTGCTGCGACTGCAATTCCGGCGAGAACAAGCGACAGAACCACCGTTTTCATGGCAACCTCTCCTGGAACCGCGCGTGCTTCTTTGGGCATTATTGCGGGTGATACCGGTACCACCGAAGACGTGGACCGACAACGGGGGAAGGATCAGCCATGAAACGATTTGCCGTCGCAGGACTTGCGGTTTTGCTGATGGGAGCTGCTCCCGCCAGCGATGACTACCAAAGTTTGCTGACCCGGTTGCACATCACATCTGTGCGAGGTGGCGCCGACGGCATGAATCCCAAGGCCCCCAACTTCGCCAATTTCGATGAAGCCCGCGCCGGGACCTACACCCTGCCCGACCCGCTCACGCTGGCGAACGGCAAGGCGGTTACAACGCCCGATAGTTGGTGGACCAAACGGCGCCCCGAGATCGCCGCCCTGTTCGAGACCGAAGTCTATGGCCGCCTGCCCGCCAATATCCCGCCGGTGCACTGGCAAGCGACGGGCGCCGAGGTGCCGAACCGCACCGTCAAAGCGATCACCACCCACTTTGTCGGCCATATCGGCGCCGATCCGGCGCACAAGGTCGATATCGCGATGGACCTGACCTTACCCGCGAGCCACGAAAAGCCGGTGCCGGTGATGATCGTGCTGACTTGGCATGGGCCATGGGACAACGCTCCGGTGCCGCCGGGCCAAGGCGCGGACTGGCGCGATCAGATTCTCGCCGCCGGCTGGGGTTATGCCGAATACATCCCGACCACCGTTCAGGCCGACGATCCCAACAAGCTCAATGAAGGCGTTATCGGCCTCGTCAACAAAGGTGCGCCGCGTCCGCTCGATCAATGGGGCGCTTTGCGCGCCTGGGCTTGGGGCGTCAGCCGGGTGATCGATCTTCTCGCCACGGACAAACGCGTCGATGCCAAGCGGATCGGCGTCGCCGGACATTCGCGCTATGGCAAAGCGGCGCTGGTGGCGATGGCGTTCGAGCCGCGGCTTGCCATCGGCTACATCTCATCGTCGGGCGCGGGCGGCGCCAAGCTGCTCAGGCGCAACTTCGGCGAAACGCTGGAGAACCTCGCCGGCGACGGCGAGCATCACTGGATGGCGGGCAATTTCGTCGCTTATGCCGGACCCAAAACCGCGCACGACCTGCCGGTCGATGCCCACGAGTTGATCGCGCTCGTCGCGCCGCGACCGCTGTTCATCAGCGCCGGGATCGGCGACGGTACCAAGCCGATGGAAGACGGCTGGGCCGATCAGCGCGGCATGTTCCTGGCGACGGTGGCGGCGGGACCGGTCTATCGCCTGCTTGGTGCCGGCGATCTCGGCACTGACCAGATGCCGCCGGTCGGCACCGAAGTGACAAAAGGGGCGCTGGCATGGCGCCAACACCCCTTCGGTCATACCATGCAGCCCAACTGGACCGCGTTTCTTAGCTACGCCAAGACGCAGCTTACTTCTGCGCCTCAGAAATGATCGCGGCCACGGACGGCTTGGCCTGATAGGCGCGATCGAACAGGAGTGAATAGGCGGTACGGCCGCGGATCGGCCAGCCGTTGTGCCAGGTGTCGTTGTCGGTGACGCCCCAAGTCGTGATGCGATTGACCACGTCCTTGTGCTTCAGGGCGAACGCGAAGACCTGGGCATAGCGCTCGGTGAGCTTCTGCTGCACGTCGGCGGGCAAGCCGTTGACATAAGGATTGTATTTGGGATCGGCGGCAAGGCTCAGCGCAACGTCGGCGGTGGCGCCGTTGCCCGGACGCGGCAGCACATCGATATCGAGTTCGGTCAGCGCCACCTTGACACCGAGCTTGGCGAATTCGCCGATGGTCTCGTCGAGCAGTTTGAGATCGGGCTCGCCGAGCATGTAGTGCGCCTGGATGCCGACCGTGGTGATTGGCGCGCCCGCCGCCTTCAGCCGCTTGACCAGCGCCAAGGCTTCCGCCCGCTTGTCGGGATTTTCGATGTTGTAGTCGTTGTAGGTGAGCTCGGCCTTGGGATCGGCCTGATGCGCCCACTGGAACGCCTTCACGAACAGCTCTTCGCCGCCGATCTGGTACCACGGCGACTGGCGCATCTTGCCGTCGTCGCCGACGACTTCATTGATGACGTCCCACGCTTTGATCTTGCCCTTGTAACGGCCGACCACGGTGAAGATGTGCGAGCGCAGGCGCTCCAGCAGCGCGTCCTTGGAAATCGGTTTGCCTTGTGCGTCCTGGAACACCCAGCGCGGCGTCTGGGCATGCCACACCAGCACATGGCCGACGGTGTACAGGTTATGCGCTTGACCGAAAGCCACGTACTGGTCGGCGATATCGAAATGATAGCCGTCCGGCGCGGGATGAATGCGTTCCCACTTGAGGTCGTTCTCCGGCGAGATCGCGCTGAATTCGCGGACGACGATCTCGTCGCTCTTGGCGTCCTGCCCGGTGATCTGGCCCGCGTTGAGCGCCGCGCCAATGACGAAGGCGTTCTTGTAAGCGTCTTTCAGCGCCGGACCGGCCGAGACCGCAGCCGTCATCGCAGCAAGCGCGACCGCTCCCGCCAGGATGGTGGTAAATTTCATGATGTCTCCTCCCATTTATGCGAACGGCCGGGAGCGACCCGGCCGTTCACTGTTATCCAGATGACGGACGAGATCAGTCGATCCAGAGCGCCGAGGTGATGATACGCGGATAATAGCGGCTGGCCTTGCCTTCGCCCGACACGATCTGGTCGCAGCAGGCCCAGTAAGCCGAACCGACCGTCTGCCACTTCACATGCGCGGCATCGGCCTTCTTGAAGACCTCGGCCACCGCCGGATCCTGGTCGAGACCGAACACCTTGCGGGTGACGTGCATGAAGATCGCGATCTTGCTCATCCACGAATTGTTCGAGGTCGAGCTGAGCTTGATGCCGCCGTCGGCGAAAGTGCTGCGGCCCTGCGGGTCGGTCAGCAGCTTCAAGGTGTGCTCCTTGAGCGCGTCGTACATGCGCTTTTCTTCCGTGCTGGCGAACACCTGTTCCAGGGTCTCGCCGGCATAGCCCGTCTTCACATAATAGAGCGGGTAGGCGCAGCCTTCGGTCGCCGGCAGAATGCGCGAGGCATAGCCGGGATTGTCCTTCTCGAAGATCGCCGGCAACACGCCGTCGACCGCCTGATCGGCGACGAAGCCTGCCACCTTCTTGGCGAGTTCGAGCGACTTCTCGGCCGACTTCTTGTCGCCGAGATCGCGGAACAGGAGCGCCAGGGTGCGATAGGTCGCCCAGCTCTTCACCGCCATGTAGACGTTGTTGCGCGTCTGGGCGAGGCTGTGGTCGAGGCTATCGTAGGTGGTGATTTCCTGGCCGCCCGCGGTCTTGGTCGAGTCGTACTGGGCAAAGCCGACGTCGCCACCGCGGTTGATCATCGATTCGAGAACTTCGGCGATGATCTTCTTGCTCTTCTTGAGCCAGGCGGTATCGCGCGTCTTGGCGAGATAGCAGCCCGCTGTCAGCGTCCAGTTGCACAGCTGTTCGACCGTCATGTAGCTGAAGGTCGAGGTCAGGTTGGCAAGTTCGTAGGACGAACGGCCCTTGGGCGCGAAGTTGTTGTGGGCGCCCATGTCGTGACAGAACGAAATGCCGCCCGGCTTTTTGTCATAAGGACGCGCGAGCTGCGCGGCATCCGGCGGCGGCGGCGGCTGCGACGGGTCGTGCTCGTGCGAGGAGAGCTTGACGTCGCCCTTATAGACCTTGACCTCGTCGGTGTAGCTGTAATGGGCGACGAAGTTGTCGAGCAGGTTCTTGACCACCCACGGATTGCGGTCGAGTTCCCAGAACACATGGTCGACCGAAAGGTCGAGGGTGTTCATCATGCAGTACTCGCCTTCGTTCACCACCCAGAACGGCTGCTTGTCGACGTCCAGGAGCTGGGTCGAGCCGTAGTAGCTGTGGGTCGCGTGGCTGATGAGGAACTTCTGGTCGTCGGAGAGCGACGCCGCATCGAGCTTGGCCGAAAGGGCTTCGGCTTCGTCCGCCATCTTGCCGGCTGTATCCAGCGTCGACTTCAAGACGTCGACCAGATCGGTGAAGTAGCGGGTGTAGAGATATTTGCCGGAAATGCCGGTGGTGACCGGAGCTTCGAGATAGGAGCCGATCGCCAGCACGAGGCAATACTTCTTGCCCGCGGGCACTTCGAAACCGACGCCCGGGCACGAGCCCAACAGATGCACCGGATTATATTTCTCGCGGATGCCGTCGGTCGCCGACCAGCGCATGAAACCGAACGCCTCGGGATGATCGGCCTTGCCGGTCCCGGTGATGTCGACCACTTCCGCGGCAACACCCGCCTCGCGGCGGAACGCAAAGCCGACGCGATTCTTGCCGCCGAGATCATCGATGATCATGCGCGGGCCGGTGCGGGCGTGGTTGAGGGCGAAGATGCCGGTCTTCGGCTTGGTGCCCTTGGTGTTGTCGACGACGAGGCGCGCCACGACAGCCGGACGCAGGGCGTCGCGCATGTCCTTGGTCGAAGCCTTGTCGGGATCGGGAATGGCGCCGAACGGGGAGTAGACCGTGAAGGCCATGTCGCCGGCAGCCCAGGAGTCGGTCGCCCAGGAATAGCAGCGCTTGATCTCGTCGGGGCTGAAGGTCACCGCATCGGGGCGCACATTGGCTTCCGACGGGCCGGCGGTTTCGGCGGTGAAGGCTTCCATCGCGGTGGAGGCGGCGCCGATATAGAACGGCAGGCACTTCAGCGGTGCATCGGCATAGCGATCGCCGTCGATCACGCCGATGAAGATTTCCTGGTCGGCGGGCGATCCGATCTGCAGGCCGATACCGCCGCGGGTGCCGGGATTGCCGCAGGTGAAGCTCATGAAAGCGCCCATCGGAGAATGCTGGGCGTTGAAGGTGATGGGACCGGACATCGGACGTGTGGTCATGGGATCCTCGCGGGAGAGTTATTGTTCTTGGGCAAGTATGGCGGGCGCGGGACCGGCACGATTGGATAATCCTGCCAAATCCCGCGCCCTATCAGAACGCGCCGATCAGCCCTGACGGGCCTGACGGCGGGCGATCAGTTCGTCGGCGATCTTCTTGTTCTCCGCGCGGTTGAGCGGATAGATCACCAACAGAGCGGCGGCGATCAGGAAGCACGCACCGGCATAAAGGCCGCCGGTGAGAACGACGCCGTGAATGGCTTCAGCGGTTTGCGTGGTGGCGCCGGCGACATAGCCGTAAACCGAGAACAGGCCGCCGACGGCCGCCTGGCCGAGGGTGAGGCCGATCCACAGCGCGAACACCACCGCCGAGGTGATGATGCCGGAGGCGCGACGGCCGGTCTTCCATTCGCCGAAGTCGGCGACGTCGCCCATCATCGACCACAGCACCGGGCCGGAGATGCCGAACGCGAACTGGCGGGCCACTTCGGTGCCGATCACGACGGTATTGGCGTGCACCGGAATGATGGTCAGCGCCAGGGTCAGCGCGCCGGTAAGGGCCATGCTGATGAGGAACAGGAGCCGCTTGCCGATGCGCACCGAGATGGCGTTCGAGCACGCCACGCCGATGATCAGCGAAGCCAGGCCGAAACCGTTCACCCACGAGAACAGGTTCTCGTCGCCCTGGAACAGCTTGCAGTAGGGCAGCATGGCGTTGCCGCGGATGCAGAGGGCGGCGAAATAGAACAAGGTCACCAGGAACAGGATCGCCCACGGCCGGTTGCGGAACAGGTCGCCGAGGTCCTGCTTCAGCGACGACTTCTGCTTGGGATCGGGCAGGATGCGTTCCTTGGTGGTGAGGAAGCAGATCACGAACATTACCATCGCGACCAGCATCAGAAGGCCCATGGTGTACTGATAGCCGCGGGCGAGATCGGCCGGGTTCTTGGAACCATGGGCGAAGAAGTTGATCACCGGCACAGCCAAGGCGCCGATGATGAAGCCGGCGGAATTGGCGGCGATCTGACGGTATTGCGCCGCGCTGTTGCGCTCATCGGGATCGTCGGTCATCACCGCATTGATCGAGGCATACGGCACATTATTGACGACATAGATGCCGCGCAGCAGGGCATAGGTCACCCAGGCATAGATCAGCTTGGCGGCCGGAGAGATGTCAGGCGTGGTGAAGGTCAAGACGCCGATGATGCCGAACGGCAACGCCGTCCAGATCAGCCACGGGCGGAACTTGCCCCACTTGGTGACGGTACGGTCGGCGATGACGCCCATGATCGGATTGACGAAGGCCACTGCGATACCGACGACCAGGAACATGAAGGCGGCTTTGTCGGGCGGCAGGCCGAAGACGTCGACATAGAACGTCACCTGCAGCGAGATCATGAACTGGAAGACGAAATTCGCGGCGAGGTCGCCGAGCGCGTAGCCGACCTTCTCACCGAAGCCTAATTTGTGAGCCATCTACTCTCCTCCCTGGTGCCGGCTTGATGCCGGGCTGTGTTCGATGCGAGGTCGCGTGCGACGTCGCGGCTGCCGGCTGTGTCGAGTCCCGCGATCCGGTCCCGAGCCCCCTGCCATGGTTGCGTTACCATATCAGTGTCTTAGACCCTGCGCTACGACTCGCCCCGGGCAACCAAGCCGCAGTCTGCCGGTTGAACGCGGTTGTGAGAACCGCTGATTTGTGGTACCGGTATCACGAATTTGGTACCGGTATCGCCTAGTGCTCGTCCCGACGCCTCTGCGAAGGGTGGCTAGGCATGCAAAATAGTTTCATTAAAAAGAAAGGCGCCCACATGCTGAAGATCGAATCCGCGCGCGTCATCGTCTCGAGCCCGGGGCGCAACTTCGTCACTCTCAAGATCGAGACCAACGAAGGCGTTTACGGCATCGGCGACGCCACCCTCAACGGCCGCGAACTGGCGGTCGCCAGCTATCTGCAGGATCACGTCGTGCCCTGCCTGATCGGCCGCGACGCCCATCGCATCGAGGACATCTGGCAGTTCTTCTATCGCGGCGCGTATTGGCGGCGCGGTCCGGTCACCATGAGCGCCATCGCCGCGGTCGACATGGCGCTGTGGGACATCAAGGCCAAGGTTGCCGGCCTGCCGCTCTATCAACTGCTCGGCGGCGCCACCCGCGACAATGTGCTGGTCTATTGCCACGCCAACGGCAAGACGGTCGAAGAAACCATCGATGATGCGCTAAAGCACAAGGAGATGGGCTACAAGGCGATTCGCCTGCAGGCAGGCGTGCCCGGATTGGCCTCCACCTATGGCGTGCCGCACGGCAAAGAGGCCTACGAGCCGGCCGATGCCGACATCCCGACCGAAAACCTGTGGTCGACCGAGAAATACATGCGCGCCTGCCCCAAGCTGTTCGAAGCCGGGCGGCTGGCGCTGGGCGACGACATCCACCTTTTGCATGACGTCCATCATCGCCTGACGCCGATCGAAGCGGCCCGTCTCGGCAAGGACCTCGAGCCTTACCGCCTGTTCTGGCTGGAAGACTCGGTCGACGACGACAACCAGGAAAATTTCCGCCTTGTCCGTCAGCACACCACCACCCCGCTCGCCATCGGCGAGATCTTCAACTCGGTGTGGGACTGCAAGACCCTGATCCAGGAGCAGCTGATCGACTACATCCGCTCCACCATCGTGCACGCCGGCGGCATCACCCATTTGCGCCAGATCGCCCACTTCGCCGACCTGTTCAACGTCAAGACCGGCTTCCACGGCGCCACCGACCTGTCGCCGATCACGATGGCCTGCGCCCTCAACTTCGACATGGCGATCCACAATTTCGGCATCCAGGAGCACATGCCCCATTCCGAACAGATGGAGAGCATCTTCAAGATTAGTTACAGCTTCGAAGACGGCTTCATGCATCCCGGCGAAGTACCCGGCCACGGCGTCGACATCGACGAGAAGGAAGCCGCCAAATATCCCTACAAGCGCGCCTATCTGCCGGTGAACCGGCTCGAACAGGGCGGCGCCATGTGTAATTGGTGATGTGTAATTGGTGATGGCCAATTGATAACGGCCTTCTGACGAATACCTTTCCCTGCCGACTTACAGGCCGCCCTCGTGGCGGCCTTTTTTTCATGGCCGCAGCAAGCGAGCGCGAAGCGTTCGCAGACATCCGCCGCGCGTTCACGATCTAAGTCACGGCAGCATCAGCGCGAATGCATTCGTGCCGCACCCCAAAAAACTCCCCTTGAAGAATGCGGGTGGTTTCCCCATCTCTCCTATATCCGAATATTTATAAGCGAACCCCGGCCGTGCAGACGCGCGTCTACTCGGAGCTACAGGCCATATGAAAAAGGCCGCCCGTGAAGGCGGCCTTTCGCATTTCTTGCGGATCCTTCGATCAGCCCGGCGGCTCGTCCACCACCGGCGCCCTGTTGTGATCCTGGCCGATCAACAGATAGACCGAGGGCACCACAAACAGCGTGAACAGCGTGCCGATCGACAAGCCGGTCGCGATGACGAGGCCGAGGTTGAAGCGGGCTGCGGCGCCGGCACCCGATGCCATGATCAGCGGCATGACGCCGAGCACCATGGCAGCGGTGGTCATCAGGATCGGGCGCAAGCGGATCGCGGCCGCCTGTTCGATCGCCTCGCGCTTGCCAAGGCCCTGCGCCTGCAGGTCGTTGGCAAACCGCACGATCAGGATGCCGTGCTTGGAAATCAGGCCGATCAGGGTGACGAGGCCCACCTCGGTATAGATGTTGAGCGAGGCGCCGCCGATACCAAGGGTAATGAACAGTAGCGCTCCGAAGATCGACATCGGCACCGCGATCAGGATGGTCAGCGGATCGCGGAAGCTCTCGAACAGCGCCGCGAGGGTCAGGAAGATGATGATGAGCGCAAAGAAGAACGTCTGCATCAGCGACGAGGCTTCCTGAACCTGCTGGCGCGTCATGCCGCCGTAGTCGAGGCGATAGCCCGACGGCATCACCTTGTTGGCGATCTCCTGCAACTTGGTGAGCGCCTCGCCCGAAGTCACACCCGGCCGCGACACGGCAGTGATCGTCGCCGCGTTCTGCTGCTGGAAGTGGTTCAGCGACTCCGGCACCACCTCGGTGGAGAATGTCGCCACCGCCGCCAGCGGAATGGCCGTCCCGGACGCGTTCTTGATGTAGTAGTCGCTGAGCTGCGCAAAGTTCTGGCGCGCTTCGCGCTCGACCTGCGGCACCACCTGATAGGCGCGGCCCGACAAGCTGAAATAGTTGACGTAACCGCCGCCGAGCATCGACGACATGGCGCCGCCGACATCGCTCATGGTGAGCCCGTAGCTCGCGACCTTGTCGCGGTCAAGCTTCATGCGCACCTGCGGCTGGTCGAATTTGAGATCGGAGTCCATGAACATGAAGAGGCCCGACTTCTGCGCCTCGACCATGATCTGCTGTGCCACCACGTTGAGCTTTTCGAACGAATCGGTGGTGAGAACCGCAAACTGCACGCCGAGGCCGCGCGGACCCGGCAGCGAGGAAGGCTGGAACACCGCGCCCTTAACGCCGGCGATGTCGTTGAACTTCTTCTGCAGCGGCTGCTGGATGTCCGACGCCGTCCGCGAGCGATCGCCCCACGGCTTCAGCACCAGACCGGCAAAGGTCTGCCCGGGCGCACCAACCTGGAAGACGTGGTCCACTTCGGGGAATTGCTTGGAAATGCCGTAGGCCTGATTCAGCCACAACAGGTTCTGTTCCAAAGTCGCCGTCGGCGCCGGCGTGAACGAACCGATGATGAAGCCTTGGTCTTCCTGCGGCGCCAGTTCGGACTTCGAATAGATGAAGAGGCCGTAGATGCTGGTCAGGATGATGGCGGCGAACACCACCACTACCGTCACCTCGTTGAGGGTGGCGTGCAGGGTCCGCTGGTAGCGGGTATGCAGCCAATCGAACTTCTCGTCGATGTAGCTGACGACCTTGCGCTCCCACTGGGACTTGGTGTCGTGATGGGACCGCAGCATGCGGCTCGCCATCATCGGCGACAGGGTCAAGGCGTTGATCGCCGAGATCACCACCGCGCCGACCAGCGTGAAGGCGAATTCGGTGAACAGAGCACCGGTAAGGCCGCCCATGAATCCGATCGGCACGAACACGGCGATCAACACCAACGTCATGGCGATGATCGGGTTGGCAAGTTCGCGGGCGCCTTGCAGCGCCGCTTCCAGTGGAGTTTTCCCCTCCTCCAAGTGTCGACTGACGTTCTCGACCACAATGATGGCGTCGTCGACCACCAGGCCGATGGCGAGCACCAACGCCAGAAGGGTCAGGATGTTGATGGTGAAGCCGAACATCAGCATGAAGATGCCGGTACCGATCAGCGACAGAGGAATGGTGATGACGGGAATGAACACCGCTCGCGGACTGCCGAGGAAGGCGAAGATCACCAGCACCACGATCAGGATCGATTCCGCCAGGGTGGATTCGACTTCGTCGATCGAGTTGTTGATGTACTTGGAGGCATCGTAGGCAACGTCGGCCTGCAAGCCCTCCGGCAGCTGCTTCTGGATCTGCGGCAGCATCGCCCGGACGCGGTTGGCGACATCGAGCACGTTGGCCGACGGGGCCACCTGGACCGAGATCATGACGGCGTATTTGCCGTCGTAGAGCACGCGCGAGGAATAGCTCTCGGCACCGAGTTCGACGTTGGCGACGTCGCTAAGACGGACATAGCCGCCATTCTTCTCGCGGATGATGAGTTTCTTGAACTCGTCGATCGACTCCATGTTGGTCGATGCGAGCAGGCTCAAGGACACCATTTCGCCCTTGGTCTGGCCGAGGGCGGACAGATAGTTATTCGCGGTCAGGACGCTGGAGACGTCACGCGCCGACAGGCCATAAGCGGCGAGCTTTTCCGGCTTCAACCAAACACGGACGGCAAAGCGCTTTTCGCCCATGATCGAGGCTTGCTGAACGCCTTCGACCGCCTGGATCTGCGGCTGCACTACGCGGATCAGATAATCGCTGATCTTATTGGCGGGCAGCACCTTCGAGGTGAAGCCGATGATCACCGAGCCGAAGGTCTCACCGACTGACAGGCTGATCACCGAGGCCTGCGATTCCGGCGGCATCTGGTTTCGGACCGAATTCACCTGGGTGATGATTTCGGCCAGGGACTTGGAGGTGTCCTGGTTGAGGCGCAGGTTGGCGAAGATCGACGAGAAACCGAGCGAGCTCGACGACGTCATGTAGTCGATACCGCTGGCCTGGGCGACC
This sequence comes from Alphaproteobacteria bacterium, assembly GCA_023259375.1. Lineage (GTDB taxonomy): Bacteria > Pseudomonadota > Alphaproteobacteria > Micropepsales > Micropepsaceae > Rhizomicrobium. The sequence continues at coordinate 39,977 of JAHFQC010000025.1, read as the reverse complement.
GCCTTCTCGATCGGCGTGGTGATGAAGCCGGCGATCGTTTCCGGCGAGGCGCCCGGATAGGCGGTGGAGATCGTCACCACCGCGTTCTGGGTCAACGGGTACTGGCGCACCGTCATTGAGGTGAAGGCCTTGAGGCCCAGCACCAGGATGACGAGGCTGACGACGATGGCCAGAACCGGCCGCCGGATGAAGATGTCGGTAAAGCTCATCGCCTAGGGCCTATTCTTCGGTCGGACGTGCGTTCGGGTTGTTGGGCAGCTTCACCAGATTATTGACGGTGACTTCGGCGCCATTCTTCAGCTTGTTGGCACCGGCGCTGACGATCTCGTCCCGGGACGTGATGCCGTCGAGGACCACGACCTGATCGCCGCGCGTCTCGCCGGTGGTGACGAAGCGCTGCTGGACGGTGAAGGTGTCGTTGCCCTTCTTGTCCTTGGCCTTCTGCACCACGTACACGATGTTGCCGTAGGTATTGTAGGTGATCGCAGTCTGCGGCAGCGTCAACGGCTTCTGCGGCGCACCGGTATCGATGATCACCGACGCGAACATGCCGGGCAGCAGCAGCTTTTCGGGATTGGCAATCTCGGCGCGCACCCGGACGGTGCGGGTGGCGGTATCGACCTTGGGATCGAGCGCCACGATCTTGCCGGAGAAGGTCTTGCCCGGGAAGGTATCGTTGGTCAGCAGGACTTTGTCGCCGGGGCGAACGCTCGGCACCTGCTGCTGGGCGATGGAGAAATCGACATAGATCGGATCGAGGCGCTGCAACGTCACCACCGCAGTACCGGCAGCAACGAACTGGCCGACATCGACCATGCGAATGCCGACGCGGCCGTCATACGGCGCGCGGATCGCCTTCTTGTCGACGGTCGCGGCCTGAGCCTCCACATTCGCCTTGGTCGAGAGCATCGAGGCGAGCGCCGAGTCGTATTGGGTCTGGCTGATCGCATTGGTCTTGATCAGCTCGGAATAACGCTTGTAGGTGCGCAGCGCCTGGTCGGCGGAAGCGCGGTTGGCCGCCAGCGTGGCGCGATCGGAGTCGTCGCGCAGCTGAACCAGCAAGGTGCCCTTCTTGACATCCTGGCCCGGCTGGAAATTGACCCGTGTCACCGTGCCCGCCAGTTCGGAGGACAGGTCGGCACCGTCGATGGAGTGCAGCGTGCCTACCGCCTTGAGCTGGCTCTGCCAGACCGTCGGGTGGGCATGCGTCGTCGCCACCGTCGTGACCTGCTTCATGTTGGCCATGTAGTTCGCCACGAACATCCGCATGCCGATGAGGTATCCGAACACCAGGACCAACAGGCCCAGCGTGATCGCAAGCATGATGATCATGCGTTTGGTGAGGAAGCGGCCGACCGAACCGGGCATCGCCCGCTGGGCCGCATCACTGGCGCGTTGCCATCTCGAATTTTCGTTTTGCAGGTTCATCGTCAGGTCTCGTGCAGGGCGCGGGCAAATTTCCGACAGCTACGCCGGAACGGTGAGGGACATAAAAAAACTGGGCAGCAAAGACGCCACCCGGTTTTCGGCAGGCGCTTACATAGGATTGTTCCGGCCAATTGCCAATCAAACTGTCGGGAGTGAGATCATTTTACATTCGCTTTCGCGACAGTCCGAAATGGTTTCGCGACAGTCTGGCGAAAAACGCCGCTTCCGGCCATTTTTGTGGCCCAACTGACCCGGTTACTGACCCTATTCCAAAAATACTTACCGCAACTTAACCGTGGCGATAAGCGTCCAGCGCATCCGGAAACGGCGACAGAGCCCGCTCCAGAACACCCTGAAGAACGGAGATCGCCAGCCCGTAATTGGTCATCGGCGTCTCGTGCCGTTCGGCCTCGCCCATGCGCGACAGCATTTCCTGACGGGTCATGACACAGCCGCCGCAATGGATGACCAATCGATAGGCACCGAGATCGGGCGGAAGATCATGGCCGGCACAGGCGGTGATGTCGAGTTCGCAGCCGGCAAACTGGCGGAGCCAGCGCGGGATCTTGATCCGGCCGATATCGTCCTCGAGCGGATGATGGGAACAGCCCTCGGCGATCAGGATGCGGTCGCCGGGTTTCAAGCGATTGAGCACGCCGGCGCCGCGCGCCAGGGCGTTGAGTTCGCCCTTGAAACGGGCAAACAGGATGGAAAAGGTCGTCAGCGGAATGCTGGTCGGGGTATCGGCGACGACGCGGGCCACGACCTGGCTGTCGCACACCACGAGATCGGGCGGCGTTCCCAGCCGCTGCAGCGTGGCGGCGTACTCGCGATCCTTGACCACCAGGGCGCTGGCATCGTTGTCGAGGAGATCGCGAAGCGATTGCACTTGCGGCACGATCAGACGGCCGGCCGGCGCACCGAGATCGATCGGCACCACCATGACAGCCATGCCGCCCGCGGGCATCAGATCGCCGAGCAGTGTCGGCGGCGCGGTGAAGAGCTTCGGCAGCAGGCCACGCACGGCATCCTTGAAGGCATCGCGCAGCGTCTCGCGTTCGCTCGTACTACCAACGGCAGAACCGGAGATCCAAGCGAGGCGCTTGACGTCGATCAGCGACAGGAAGTCGGCCGACGGTTCTTTCAGGTCGGTCTTGTTGATGACGATCAGCACCGGCACATGCGCTTCATGGGCGGCATTGATGAGGCCGTCTTCGTATTCGCTCCAGGCGTCGGCAGTGACCACGATGGCAAGGATGTCGGCGCGGCGCAGCGCCTTCTTGGTCATCTCGATGCGCTGGGTGCCGAGCGCGGAGGTGTCGTCGATGCCGGCGGTGTCGATCAGGGTCACCGGCCCGAGCGGCAGCAGCTCCATGGTCTTCTCGACCACGTCGGTGGTGGTGCCGGGCACCGCGGAGGTGATGGCGACGTCCTGCCCCGCCAAGGTGTTGAGGAACGACGACTTGCCGACATTGACCCGTCCGGCAATACCAATGTGGAGCCGCGAAGCCTTGGGAGCAGAAGAAAGATCGGACATATCAGGATTCCGTATGACCCAGCTTGATCAGATTGGGTGCCGCCAGCACCTCATCCACCATTGCCTCCCCGAGTTTCAGCACCAGGAAGGCGTGCAAAGTAAGCGAGGCATTTTGTTCGCGGGCCGCGACGAATTCCTTGGAAAGCTGCTCGGCACGCTCGTAGCCGATCTTCGGCAGGAACGCCGTCAACAGCGTCGGGCTATCGGCCATATAATCGGCGCAGCGGGCCGCGTTGGCGGTGATGGCTTCGACATGATGCATCAAGGCGCGGGAGGTGGACTCCAGCATCGCGATGGTGTCGAGCAGCGCATAGGCGATCAGCGGCATGAATTCGTTGATCTGCAGCGTACCGTGCGCGGCGCATTCGGTGATGATGCCGTCGTTGGCGCGGGCGGTCATCGCCACCTGCATCACGCATTCGGTCATCACCGGATTGATCTTGCCCGGCATGATCGACGAGCCGGCCTGCAACGGCGGCAGCCGGATTTCACCGAGGAAATGCAACAGCCGCAGATCGCCGGCGATCTTGGCGAGATTGGCGGCGGAGGCCTTCAGGATGCCGGAAACCTCAACGAAGGAGTCGGCATTAGCCGTGGCATCGATCACGTTCTCGTTGCGCGACAGGCCCATGCCGGTCAAACTGCGCAGGACTTCGATGATGCGGAAAATGAAGGGGCGCGGCGCCGTCAAGCCGGTGCCGATAGCCGTGCCGCCGATATTGCAGAGCCGGAGTCGCTCTTCGCATTTGAAGGTGCGCCAGCGATCGCGGGCAATGGCTTCGGCGAAAGCGGAAAATTCCTGGCCCAAGGTCATCGGCACCGCCGGCTGCAACTCGGTGCGGCCCATCTTGGCGATACCCTGGAACTCGGTTTCCTTGGTCTGGAAGGCGCCTTGCAGCTTGGCGAAGGTATTGGCGAGATTGCGCACGCCCGCGATCGCCGCGATGCGCAGCGCCGTCGGATAAACGTCGTTGGTCGACTGATGCAGGTTGACGTGGTGCAGCGGATGAACGTGGGCATAATCGCCCGGCTTCAGACCGAGGCTCATCAGCGCCAGATTGGCGATCACCTCGTTGACGTTCATGTTGGTCGAAGTGCCCGCCCCGCCCTGCAGCGCATCAAGCGGAAACTGCTTGTCGATCTCCGGCCCGCCTTCGCAAATCTTGGAGCAACCCCGGACGATCGCCTTGGCGAGATCGGGCGCCAGAAAGCCGAGTTCGGCATTGGTCACCGCGGCGGCGTGCTTGACGACCGCGATCGAGCCGATCAGCACATCGGGCACGCGTCGGCCGGTCGACGGGAAATTTGCCAGCGCCCGCTGGGTATGGATGCCCCACAACGCGCCGGCCTGGATTTCGAGTTCGCCGAGGCCATCACGTTCGCGGCGGGGCTGTTCAAAAGGGTTATTCATCACTCGTCTGTCGTTTTACGGCGTGTTGGGAATCGCCCCAGGCGTAAAGGCCGATCTTCCGTCCGGCAAATTCGATCCGCATGTTGAGGCAGGACTGGCATTCCTTGGCGTTCTCGTCGAGACACGGCTTGCCGGGATAAAGCTGGTAATCGGCCCGCACGTCGGTCGGCGACATCTGAGGCATGATGACATTGGCGCCGAATTTCAAGCCTTTCTCGCGCCCAACCGGGTCGAGCGCCTGCAAAGCTGTGGTTGAAGCGATATTCACGTCCCTCAGCTTCAACCGGGTGGCGGCAATCATCAAAAGCGCCAGCTGGACCCGCGCGGGCACATCGGCCACCGGCTCACCCCAGAGAGGGGTCTCGGGATGGGGAATGAACGGCCCCATGCCGATCATGTCGATGTCCATCGTGGAGAAGAACAGGATGTCGTCAGCAAGATCTTCGATCGTCTGACCCGGCAAGCCGATCATCACGCCGGTGCCGACCTGATAGCCGATATCGCGCAACATCTTGAGGCACTCGACCCGCGATTCGAAGGTCTGATCGGCCGGATGGATCTTGGCGAACAGCTTGGGATTGGTGGATTCGATCCGCAGCAGATAACGATGCGCGCCAGCATCGTAGAGCCGCTGATAGGTCTCGTAGGACTGCTGGCCGATGCACAGCGTGATACCGAGCCCGTCCGGCTGCTTGTCGGTTTGGGTCTCGGCCTTGATGCGGGCGACCGCCTCGGCCACCAGATCGACGAATTTCTTATCGGCGCGCTCACCCGACTGGATCACCATCGAGCCGTAACCGTAGTCGGCACACTGGCGGGCGCAGGCGAGAATGTCTTCGAGCGAAAGCGTGTAGCGGTTGACGTCGCGGTTGGACTTACGAATGCCGCAGTAGAGGCAATCGCAGGCGCAGGCGTTGGAAGCTTCCACCAGCCCGCGCAAAAAGACGCCGTCCCCGCAGTTGGCGAGCAGAACCCGCTCAGCCTCGGCGCGGACGGCTTCGATTTGTTCCGGCGTACTCGCACTAAGTAGTTTTACCAGGTCTTGGCGGCCCAGGTCTTTCTGAGCCGCCAGACGGGCGTAGTCTTCGTCGAACGGTCTAGACCCGTTCTTTGTAGTGGGTGTGCAAGAGTTCATGGCTCTTGTGGCTACAGGGCCCTTCTTTGAAGAACTCGCGATAGATGCGCAAGACATCCTCGTTTTCGTGGGACTTCCGTACCACGTACGTCGCGTCCTCGCTATAGATGGCTTTCGCACGGGCCGCCCGGATTTCCCGGTCGGTCGGGATCGGCTGGCCGCCGCCGCCCAGGCATCCGCCCGGGCAGGCCATGAATTCGATGAAATGACACTTGGAAAGCGGGCCGCCTTCCTCGATATCCTTCATCACCCGGATGGCGTTGACGGTTCCGTGGGCCAAACCGACGCGGACGGTCACACCCTTCAGCCATTCGAAGTCAGGCACCAGGTGCGACAGAATCTCCGGCACCGGTCCGACCTTGCCGATCGTGACTTCGGCCATGCGCACGCCGTCGAAGCCGCGCACCGGCTTGATGTCGGCGTGGTCGAACAACGACTCGATCTTTTCGCCGGTAACGATCTCGAGGACGGTGCGCAGCGCCGCCTCCATCACGCCGCCGGTGGCGCCGAAGATGACGCCCGACCCCGTGGGTGTGCCGAAGGGATCGTCGAACGGGCTCTTGTCGAGCTTGGGCAGCTCGATACCGGCCTGCTTGAACATGCGGCCCAGTTCGCGGGTCGTCAGCGCGTAATCGACGTCGCGATAGCCCGAGGCATCCATTTCCGGCCGCGCCGACTCGAACTTCTTGGCGGTGCAAGGCATCAGCGAGACGGAAACGATCTTGGACGGATCCCAGCCGTTCTTCTCGGCGAAATAGGTCTTGAGAACCGCGCCCATCATCTGCTGCGGGCTCTTGGCCGAGGAAAGGTTGGGCAGGTACTGCGGGTAGAAATGCTCGATGAACTTGATCCAGCCTGGCGAGCAGGAAGTGAACTGCGGCAGCGCCGCGGTGTTGTCCTTGAGAACAAGCGCCTTGTAGAGACGCGAGATCAGTTCGGAGCCTTCTTCCATAATGGTGAGGTCGGCCGAGAAGTTGGTGTCGAACACTTTGTCGAAGCCGACACGCCTCAGGGCCGTGTTCATCTGGAAGGTCAGCGGCGTACCTGGTTCGCAGCCGAACATTTCGCCGATCGCCGCGCGCGGCGCCGGTGCGGTCTGGATCACCACCATCTTGTCGGGATCTTCAATCGCATGCCACACGGACTCGGTATCGTCACGCTCGGTCAAAGCGCCGGTCGGGCAGCGGTTGATGCATTGGCCGCAATTGATGCAAGCGGCGTCCTTCATCTCCTTGCCCATGAAGGTCGCGATGCGGCTGTGGTCGCCGCGGCCTTCGGTGGTGAGGGCGTAAACGCCCTGATAGAGGGCGCACATGCGCACGCAACGACGGCACAGGATGCACTTGTTCTGGTCGCGTACGATGATGTTGCCCGGAGCCGATTTTTCGAACAGCGGCTCGTGCGGACGACCGAAGCGTTCGGAGGTGACGCCGTAGTCGGCGCACAGCTTCTGCAGTTCGCAGGTGCCGTTGCGGGCGCAGGCGAAGCAGTCGCCGTAATGCTCGCTCATCATCAGTTCGAGGATGTCGCGACGGGCATGCCGGATGGCCGTCGACGTGGTGCGGACGGTCATGGCGTTGTGGATCGGCAGCGCGCACGAAGCGTGCAGCCGCGGCAGGCCTTCCACCTCGACGAGGCAGATGCGGCAGCTCGAGGGCGTCGACAGCATGGCGCTTTCCTCGTGCTGATGGCTGTGCTCGCCCTGGTGGGGTGTCGAAGCGGTCTGCTGGTACAGCGCCTCGGAGCAGAGATCGTCGTGATGACAGAGAGTGGGAATGTGGATGCCGGCGGTGCGAGCCGCCTCAAGAACCGTCGTGCCGGGGATGACTTTGACTTCCTTGCCATCGATGGTGACGGTGATCAATTCGGAGTCCATAACGTGCCCCTTAATGTTCTGTTGTTCCCTCGCGTTGCCGTGCTCAGACGTGGCCGGGCAATTCGCCGGAGAAATTGTTGAGGATCGACAGGAACGCGCGCGCGCTCATCTGACCGAGGCCGCATTTCGAGGCCACCGTCATGGTCTGCGCCAACTGGCGGACATTGCGTTCGCCGTCGACAGTCAGCCCGTCCTTGCGCATCTTGCCGATTGCCTCCAGCATGCGCTGATTGCCGAGGCGGCATGGAATGCACTGGCCGCACGATTCATCGCAGAAGAAGTGCTGGAAATTCTCGGCCACCGCGAACATGTCCTGACCGGCCCCGAACACGATGATCGAACCGCCGGTGGCGAGGTCGCCAGGCGTCATGGTGCGATCGAATTGGGCCGGCGGTACGCAGGTGCCGGAAGCACCGCCGACCTGCACCGCCTTGGCATTCTCGGCGCCGACATCGGAGAGGATCTGGCGTAGCGACGTGCCGAACGGATATTCGTAGATGCCGGGACGTTTGCAGTCGCCGGAAACGCAGAAGAGCCAAGCGCCTGGCGCCTTGCGCGTGCCCATGGCGGCGAACCACGACGGGCCCTTGACCATGATGCACGGCACCCAGGCGAGCGTCTCGACGTTGTTCACCACGGTCGGCTTGCCGAGATAGCCGGCCTGCACCGGGAACGGGATGCGGTTGCGGGCGTCGCCGCGGCGGCCTTCGAGCGACTCGAGCAGGGCGGTTTCCTCGCCGCAGACATAAGCGCCGGAACCCATGCGGATCGAGATATCGAACGAGAAGTCGCTGGCGCCAAGAATATTGTTGCCGAGCGTATTGGCGGCGCGGCAGCGTTCCAGGGCGGCATCGAGATGCTCGCGCAGCCAGCCGTATTCGGCGCGCAAGTACAGGATGCCGAATTCGGCGCCGACCGCGCGGCCGGCAATCGCCATGCCGGCGAACACCAGTTCCGGGAAGTCGGTAAGGATCAGACGATCCTTGAAGGTCCCCGGCTCGCCTTCATCGGCGTTGCAGATGATGTATTTCGACGAACCTTCCTGGCTGCGGGCAAATTCCCATTTCTTGCCGGTCGGAAATCCGGCGCCGCCGCGGCCCCTGAGGCCGGACGCGCCGATGATCGCAACGACGTCCTCGGCCGCCATTTCGGCCGCCATGCGGATGCCGTCTCTCGGCGTCACTTCGGAGAAGGAGAGCTTGTTGCCGACAAAGCCGTGTACTGCTTTCGGGTCCATGTGTGTTCTCCCCTACTGCGCTTTTTTCGCCGCCAAGGCAGCGTGGCGGTATTCGTTGAGAATGGAGCGGACGGACGCCTCGGTGAGCTTGATGTGAGGAATCTCGTTGACCATCATCGCCGGCCCCTGGTCACACATGCCGATGCAGTTGGTCTGCTCGATGGTGAACATGCCGTCGGACGTGGTTTCGCCCATACCGATTTCGAGTTCGTCGAACAACGCGGCGATCGCCGGATGATACTCACCCTGCTTGGCGCAGGAGATGGTACGGCAGATGCGGATCACATAGGTGCCGCGCGGCTTGACCGAGAAATAGCTGTAGAAGGTGGCGACACCGTAGACTTCGGCCCGCGGTACGTTCAGCGCATCGGAGACCGCCAGCATGGCGTCTTCGGAGATATAACTGTGTGCCCGGTTGAGATCCTGAAGGATGGGCATAAGGGCCGTTCGCGTGCGGCCGTGAACGCGGACGAGTTGTTCTACCTCCGTCCGTAAGGTTTGTTGAGCATCCATTCCGATCTCTCCCTGTCCGGGACGAGCGGCTTACGAACACATGCCCTTGACGCAAACTCGGGCACACATTCGAAAGAATACGCCCCGTTCTGTTTGTTGCATCACGGCGTCCTCCTCTTGCGGGGCGCCGCCGATTGGTGATCGCCGCAGTTGCGGCATTTACACGCGCACACACCTCCACACAGCGCTCGACGGCAAACGATCGATCGAACGTTCACGAAACAATTCAGAAGATTTCAGATTGAGCAGCGAAGCGTCGTCGAAGAAGGCCGGAATCTCGCTGCATCCGGCAGGTTTAAGCTTGGCATTCACGTTCGCCGGACGGACGTGATGCACAACACACCTCCGCGACTGAATACTGACGCCTTAGCCTCCATAAATGCCGGGAAAGCAGGCTGTTTCATTGTGAAAGATCAACAAACAAAAAATCCGGGCTGCCGGCCCATTGAGAGAGCCTGCAGCCCGGATCGCGATTAAGATTCACAAGGGCTTAGGGACGCGGTCCGCGTCCCTCTTCCCCGATCAGTAGACCAGCGTACTCATGGTCAAGTCCTGCCAGATCTCCTTGACCGTCCGCGTCAGCGTCAGCTTGCGGTCGTTGTACATGGTGTGCAGGAGGTGGTGGGCCTTGTCCGAATACGGCTTCTCGAGGAAGTCGTTGTAGAGCGCCTTGATCTGCTCATTGTTGTGCGACTGACGCACCTTCTGGGCGCGGTCTACATTATAGAGCGTGGCGCGGCGCTTGAGGGCGTTCGGCATATAGGCCTTCTTGGAACGGAGGTTGCCGCCGCCGTCGACGCAACCGCCCGGGCACGCCATGATTTCGATGAAGTCGAAATCGGCTTGGCCGGCCAGAACCTGCTCGACGATCGCCCGCGCCGGCTTGAGGCCGTGGCACATGGCAACCTTCACGATGCCGATCTTGCCGCCCATGTCGACGGTCGCCGAACGCACGCCTTCGAAGCCGCGCAGCTGCTCGAACTCGATCCGGTCGTACTCCTTGCCGTTCGCCACGTAGTACATGGTGCGGACAGCCGCTTCCATGACGCCGCCGGTGGTGCCGAAGATGGCGCCGGCGCCGGAGAATTCGGAGGCGTAGGGATTGTCAAATCCCGACGGCTCGAGCTTGGCGAGGTTGATACCTTCGCGGCGCAGGAGACGGGCCAGTTCGCGAGTGGTGAGCACCACGTCGATTTCCGCCATGCCTTCCAGTTCGAGCTGCTTGCGCGAGGCTTCGTCCTTCTTGGCCGTGCAAGGCATGATGGCGATGGTACGGATCTTCTTCGGATCGATGCCCATCTTTTCCGGCAGGTAGGTCTTGCAGATCACGCCCATCGACTGCATCGGCGACTTGGTCGACGAGAGATACGGCAGGATGTCCGGATAGTGGATTTCGGCGAAGTTGATCCAGGCCGGGCAGCACGAGGTGAAGGTCGGGCGCTTGCCGGCGCCGAGGCGCTTCAGGAGTTCGGCGCTTTCCTCCATGATGACGAGGTCGGCGGCGAAGTTGGTGTCGAGAACGATGTCGGCACCGATGCGCTTCAGGGCTGTGATGATCTGGCCCTGGACGTTGGCGCCCGGCGGCAGACCGAACTCTTCGCCGAAGGCGACGCGAACAGCCGGCGCGAACTGGAACACCGTGACGATCTCGGGATCGTAGATCATCTCGAGGACCTTGTCGGTCTCGTCACGCTCGCCCAGCGCACCGGTCGGGCAGACCAGGACGCACTGGCCGCAGGTCACGCAGGTCGATTCCTTCTGCGACAGGCCGTACTTCAGGCCGACCGCCTTGTCCTGGCCGATGCCGACCTGAACCAGGGCATCGACGCCCTGCCCGTCGCGGCAGATGGCAATGCAGCGCTGGCAGCGAATGCACTTGGTCATGTCGCGGATCATCGCCGGCGAGGAATCGTCGATCTCGCGCTCTTCGATGAACTTGGGATCGTAGAAGCGGTTTTCTCGGAGGCCGACGAACTGGGCGACGTCCTGCAGTTCGCAATTGCCGTGGCGAACGCAGGTGGCGCAATCCTGATCGTGGTCGGCGAGCAGGAGTTCAACCTGCAGCCGTTGCGATTCGCGGGCCCGCGGGCTGCGGGTCTGCACCACCATGCCTTCCACCACCGGCGTGTTGCAGGAGGTGGCAAGCTTCGGTGCCGCGGCGCCGGGAAGCTGGAACTCGACCAGACAGACGCGGCAGGTGCCGGGAGTATGGTCGATGTCGTCCAGCTCGCACAGCGTCGGAATGTAGACGCCGTAGCGGCGGGCCGCATGCAGGATGGTTTCGTTTTCTTCCGCCTCAATGGCCATGCCGTTGATGGTGGCGTGGACGATCTTCTTCTCTTCGCCCTCGGGAAGTTCATTTTCCATGTTGGGGGCGCTCCTTAATTGTGGGACTCAGGCACGGGCTGAGCCGTGATGACCGAATAGACGCGATAGCAGCGCAGGCACCGCTTGGCCTCATGATAGGCCGCTTCCTGGCTGATCGGCCGCTCGACTTCTTCGAACATCTGACGACGGATGTTCGGATCGAGCTCCGGATGGTGGACGCGGTATTCCGACTTGACCGGAATTTCGGCCACGTCGGACGCGAGCAGTTTGTTCTCACGCAGGATCTGACGCATGCGCGAACGCGGGAAGAACCGCACCTCGCCCAGTCTGACCCAATCATCGATGGCACGCGCCGCCTTGAGGCCGGCCGCCATGGCGTGGATCAACGTGGCAGGACCGGTCTCGGCGTCGCCGCCGGCGAAGACGCCTTCGCGCGAGGTTTCGAGCGTCGCCTTGTTGACCTCGATGGTCTTCCACTTGTTGAGCTTGACGCCGTCGGGCTCGGTGATGGCACCCGACTGAACCTGCTGGCCGATGGCCGCGATGATGGTCGTGCAGTGCAGTTCACGCTCGGAGCCCGGTACAGGCTCGACATTGCGACGGCCGCGGGCGTCCTTTTCGGTCTGGCGCATATGCACCAGCTTGACGCCGACGACCTTGCCGTCCTTCGAGATGATCTCGGTCGGGTTGGTCAGGAAGTGCATCACGATACCTTCGGCTTCCGCCGCCGTGATTTCTTCCTTATCGGCCGGCATGTCCTCGCGGGTGCGGCGGTAGACCAAATGCACCGTGCGGGCGCCCATACGGGTCGCCGAACGGACGCAGTCCATCGCCACGTTGCCGCCGCCGACCACGACTACGTCGCCCTCGAGCTTGACCGGCTTGGTGCCTGCGACATGGTCATGGACCTTGAGCAGGAAGCCGATGCCGGACTCATAACCGATGAGGCTGGTGTCTTCGTTGGCGACGCCCAGCTTGGTGCCTTCCTGGCAGCCAAGGCCGAGGAACACGGCGCGATAGCCTTTGCCGAACAGCTCGTTCACCGAATAGTCGCGACCAAGCTTCTGGTTGAACAGGAAGCGGCCGCCGAGCTGGGTGATGATGTCCATTTCGGACTGCAGCACGTCTTTCGGCAAGCGATAGCTCGGGATGCCGATGGCAGCCATGCCGCCGGCCTGTTCCTGGGCTTCGTAGATATCGACGTGATACCCGTGCAGCAGCAGGTGATAGGCGCAGGAGACGCCGGCGGGGCCGGCACCGACGACCGCCACGCGCATCGACGGCGGCAGCGGCTCGCTGATCATGCTCTTGGAGAAAGTCAACGCGCCGGTCTGGTTCTGATAGTCGGCGACGTAGCGCTTGAGCGTCTTGATGCCCACGGCTTCGTCGACGAGGTTGCGGCGGCAGGCCATTTCGCAGAACCGCACGCAGACGCGGCCGCAGGTGGCGGCCATCGGGTACTTCTGCAGGATGACGCCGAGCGAGTGCGAGGGTTTGCCGTCGCGGATGTAATCGATGTACTGCGGCACATTGATCTTGGACGGGCACGCCTCGATGCAGGGCGCGGTCACGTAGATCATGCCTTCTTGTTCGGGCTGCTTGCCTTCTTCGATTTCGGCTTCGAACTCGTCGCGGAAGTTTTCGAGAGCGTCGAGCAGTGCGCGACCGCAGGTCATGCCGAGGCCGCACAGCGAGGTGTCGGTCATCTGGCGCGCCAGCGCGGTGATGTCGTCGAGATTGAGCGCCGACTGTTTGCCCTGACGCAGATCGTTGAGTGCGTCGCGGACCAGGACGGTACCCATCCGGCACGGCGTGCACTTGCCGCACGACTGCTCGGCGGCCTTGTCCATGTAGCGCCAGAAGGTGTCGATCAGGCTTACGCCTTTATCGAGGACGAAGAAGCCGCGGTCGCCGACGAAGGCCCTGATCGGGTTTCCTTCGTTGAAGACGTCGAGACCACGAAGAGCGACAGCGTTCTCCGGGCTGGACTTGTTGGGATCGCGGTAGTCGTGAACGGCTCCGTTCCAGACGCCGTAGACGATATGTGCCATATTTCAGTTCCCTGCTCGTGATTGGCAGGAGACCTCTCGCCGGACGCGAACCCGGGTGCCCGCACCGGTGGGCCTCTCTTTTACCGTTGCTGCTTAGCGTTGGAGCGCGACGGGATACATAGGGAATTGCGCGGATTCGGCCAATCGCGACAAACAGCCCTTCTTTTGCGGAATATCAAATTCGACATTTTGATGGCACCTTTAATGAAAATCCCGCGATTTCGGCACAATACGCACGTTGCGCGGATGTCGGTGCAGGTGCGCCGCCGCCTGGGAGCGGAACGAGGGAGCCTCGACCGAATCCTCGGAGAGGCGCTCCAGTTCCATGCTGCGATCTATAATACGCTCTGCGACAAGATGGACCACTCCTTCGGGACTGCGCTGGATCCGGCCCCGGACCAGCAGCAGGCGCGCGCCCATGATCTCGCGCCGGAACGTCTCGACCAGCCGCGGCCAGACCACCACGTTGGCGATGCCGGTCTCGTCGCTCAGGGTCACGAAAACGACCCCCGCGTCCCCGGGCATCTGGCGAACCAGGACGATGCCGGCACAGACGGCCACCTCCCCATCCCGCCCCGCTGCGATCTCGGCGCAACTCTTCACGCCTTCGCCGCGGAACAAATCGCGCAAAAATTGCATCAGGTGGGCGCGCAGGGAAAGGCGAAGCATCTGATAATCGGCCAGGACATGCTCCGATAGCGGCATGACCGGCAGGGGAGCGATCTCCTCGGGTTCCTGCGCCTCTACGAATTGGGCATCGAACAGCGGCAAGCCGGCAGGGTCGGCGATGCGGCGGACGGCCCAAAGGATTTCGCGGCGATCGACGGCAATCGACTGGAAGGAATCGGCCTCGGCCAGGACGATCAGGCCGCGCCGCGGCAAGCCGGTCCGTTTGGCCAGGCTTTCCACCGCCCGATAGCCGTTGCCGCGACGGGAAACCAGCGTCGCAGCCCAATCCTTGTGAAAGCCTTCAACCTGCCGGAAACCGAGGCGAACGGCCGGACCGCCCGGCCCCGGCTCGAGGGTGTTGTCCCATTCGGAAAAATTCACGTCGACGGGACGGACCTCCACCTCGTGCTCGCGGGCGTCCCGCACGATCTCGGCCGGGGCATAAAAGCCCATCGGCTGAGAATTAAGCAGCGCGCAGCAGAAGGCAGCCGGATGGTACTTCTTGAGATAGGCCGAGACATAGACGAGATGGGCAAAACTGGCGGCATGGCTCTCGGGAAACCCGTAAGAGCCGAACCCTTCGATCTGGCGGAAACAACGCTCGGCATAATCGGGATCGTAGCCGCGCTCGACCATGCGGCCGACGAACTTGGCCTTGAAGGTGTCGATGGTGCCGACATTGCGGAACGTCGCCATGGCGCGACGGAGTCCGTTGGCCTCTTCGGGGGTGAATTTGGCGGCGACGATGGCGAGCTTCATCGCCTGTTCCTGGAACAGCGGGATACCCATGGTCTTCTCGAGCACGCTGTGAAGTTCGTCGGGCGGGCCATGCTGTGGTGACGGCGAAGGGAAGCTCACCGGCTCTTTGCCCGAGCGTCGCCTGAGATACGGATGGACCATGTCGCCCTGGATGGGACCAGGGCGGACGATCGCCACTTCAATGACGAGATCGTAGAATTTCTCCGGCTTGAGCCGCGGCAGCATGTTCATCTGCGCCCGGCTTTCCACTTGAAAAACGCCGATGGCATCGGCTTCCTGCAGCATCTGGTAGACGGCCGGATCCTCACGCGGAACAGTGGCGAGCGCGTAAGGTTTTCCTTCGTGCACCCGAGTGAGGTCGAACGCCTTGCGGATGCAGGTCAGCATGCCGAGCGCCAGAACGTCGACCTTCATCATCTTCAAGGTGTCGAGATCGTCCTTGTCCCATTCGATGAACCAGCGATCTTCCATGGTAGCGGGGCCGACCGGCACAACCTCGTCGAGACGATCCTGGGTCAGTACGAAACCGCCGACATGCTGGGACAAATGGCGGGGAAAGCCGATCAGCAGATTGGCGAGGCGCACCGCCCGGGCAATGATCAGATTCTGCGGATCGAGCAATCCTTGGCGTACTTCGCTGTCCTTGAGGCGCCCGCCCCAGCTGCCCCACACTCCGGAGGCCAGCGCCGTGGTGACATCTTCGGTGAGGCCGAACACTTTGCCGACTTCGCGGATGGCACTGCGGGGACGGTAGCAAATGACGGTGCCCGTCAATGCCGCCCGGTGCCGGCCGTAGCGTTTATAAACGTTCTGGATCACCTCTTCGCGGCGTTCATGCTCGAAGTCGACATCGATGTCCGGCGGCTCCTTGCGCTCTTCCGAAACGAAGCGCTCGAACAGCAAATCCACCTGCATGGGATCGACGGCGGTGATGCCGAGCACGAAACAGACGGCGGAATTGGCGGCAGACCCGCGGCCCTGGCAAAGAATGGCTTCGCTTCTGGCGAAACGAACGATGTCATAAACGGTCAAGAAATACGGCGCGATCTCCATCTTGCCGATGAGATGCAGCTCCTTTTCGAGAACCTCCTGGACTTTCTCCGGGATGTTGCCGTGGTAATGGGCTCGCGCACCGGCCCAGGTGAGGTCCTCCAGATGCTGCTGCGCCGTCTTGCCGGCCGGCACCGGATCGGCGGGATAATTGTATTTGATCTGATCAAGGGTGAAGCCGACCCGATCAGCGAAGCGGAGCGTTTCGGCCACGGCTTCGGGCACAGCAGCAAACAGATCGGCCATCTCCTCCGGATCTTTCAGATGCCGTTCGGCATTGGTTTCCAAAAGACGGCCTGCCGTATCGAGCGTGACATGCTCGCGAATGCAGGTAATCACATCCTGCAACGGGCGGCGGTCGGGCGCGTGGTAAAGCGCATCATTGGTGGCGATCAGCGGCACGCCGGCATCCTGCGCGACTTTCTGCCAACGGCGCAGACGGCGAACATCATCACCATGAAGCGGCATCGAGACCCCAAGCCAAACCCGGCCCGGCGCCATGTCCGCGAGTTCCTTCAAAAGGTTTGGGATAGCGGATTCGTCCATTGAGGCAGAGGCCGGAAGAACCGCGTCGGAACTTTCGATATTCCAGGCTTTTTTGAGTGGTGCGGGTTCAGCGGCCCGGCCGGGCCGCGGCGTCATCACAACGAAGAGCAGCCCTTCTTGCCACTCCTGCAGGTCTTTTAGCCCAAGAATGCAATCGCCTTTGGGAGCGCGCAGTTTGCCTTGACTCAACAGCCGGCAAAGCCGGCCATAGGCGGCGCGGTCGGACGGATAAGCCACAATGTCTGGCGTGCCGTCGGCAAACACCAGGCGGGCACCGACCAGAAGTTTCGGCTTGTCGCCTTCGATCTCTTCCCAAGCAGCAAAAGCCCGCACCACGCCGGCGAGCGAATTACGGTCGGCGATGCCGATCGCGGCATAACCGAGGAGCGTGGCCGCCGCGACCATCTCCTTGGGAGACGACGCGCCACGCAGAAACGAGAAATTCGTGGCCGCTGCGATCTCTGCATATTTTATGGTCGTGTTTTCTGGCCGAAAACCGGTGTCCACTTTTCGGGAAAACGCTCCGGTCATGCGAACACCCCGTGCACGAACCAGCGCAAGCCTTGCTCGCGGTAAAGCCAGAAGCGGCGGCCGTCTTCGTCTTCGGCGCGGTAGTAATCGCGATCCGGCGCCGCATCGTGCCACCATTCCATGGCGATCCGCTCGGGACCTTCGAGGCGACGGATTTTGTGAATGACATGGCGCCAGCGGAAAGCTTCGCCGCCGATCAGACTGACGGGTTCGGGCGAAAACAGCCGTAACGGCCGGCGCGGCGCTTCACCGACGTTCCGCATCTTCTCCCAGGTCTGCCGCGGAGTCTGGGCATATTGCGCCGGCGCCACCGCGAAGGCGTTCTCCGGGATATGGGTGTCCCGTGGTTCGAAGGACAGTACCCGATGGGTTCCGAAACGGGCCGTCAGGCGATCCACCAGGGCGCGGATTTCCTTTTGCGGCGTCGTTTCATGGCCGAGCACGGCAGCCTCGTCCCGGCAAGGTTCGGTACGGGCCGCTTCCAGACGGATGAGATCAAAGCCAAAACCGGGATCGAGCGGATCGGCCAAGGCATCCAGTTTTTCCCGGAACAGCCGTTCAATCAGCGCCGGGTCGCGGGTAGGGGCGCCGGTTTGGACGGCAACGTGCCGGATCGTGCCGTCGGCTCGGAAAAACACTGCCTGCAAAGCACGGGCGCCTTCGCCGCGTTCCTCGAGCGTCTTGCCCAAACGGCCCGCCAGCAGGTTCAGCGTGGCGAGCATCGTCTTCTCGTCCATGACCGGCTCGGCAAAGCGGCGTTCGGCGCGGTAGTCGGGCAGCGGCAAG
This sequence comes from Alphaproteobacteria bacterium, assembly GCA_023259375.1. Taxonomy (GTDB): domain Bacteria; phylum Pseudomonadota; class Alphaproteobacteria; order Micropepsales; family Micropepsaceae; genus Rhizomicrobium. The sequence goes on along the minus strand of JAHFQC010000025.1, from coordinate 22,120 downwards.
CGCGGCGAGATCGGCATCTCGGCGCGGCCAAGCGCGGTATCGAGCGCGAATACCATGCCCGAGCCGAACCGGGCGGTCAGTTCGGAGCGGCGGCGGCCGGCCACCTGCCCGATCGTCTTCAAACCGGCGCGACGGAAGGCGTGTGCGGTGACAGGATCGAGGTCCAGCGCCTCGACCGGCAGCGGCGCCACGACTTCGCTGTCACGGCCCGGCGGCACCACCGTCCCATCGCGATAGCGAGCCAAGGCGCGCGCCGCCAAGGCCGTCCCCGCCAGTGCTCCGGCGACGGCAAAGCCTTGCTTTTTCAAGGCCCGGCGCAACCGGTCCAGCATCGCCTGCTCACCTTCGAAGAGGTGGGTGGCGCCGGTGACATCGAGCAGAAGACCATGCGGAGGATCGAGCGCCACCAGCGGGGTGAAGCCGTCGCACCAATCGGCGATCTTCTCGAGCAGGCGCAAATCCGCCGGCGCGTTGGCCGCCATCACTCTCACGGCGGGCACCATGGCCCGGGCACTGGCGAGCGCCATGCCGGGGGCAAGCCCAAGCTCTGTGGCTCTGCGATCCACCGCGGTGAGCCGCATCGCGTTGTCTTGCTTGGCGACGATGACGAGCGGCAGCCCCCAATCAGGCGGCGGATGCCTCAGCCACCGGCGACGCAAACGGTCGGTCGCAAGGCGCGGAAACCACAGCGCCACGATCCGCCGGGCGGAAGACACCATCGTCACAACTCCACTTCATGACCCAATGCCCTGCCGGTCCATGCCGGTTGCGCTGCAAATCCGCATCGAAAACTGGCTGGCCCCAATTCTCTTCGTCTTGCGACGCTGCGGCGCGAACCAGCCAGCGGGTTTCGACACCCCCGATGCCCGACGGCGCCGTCGCTTGGCGCAACAAAATGGCCGTCACCCCGCTCTCACCGGCGGCCAACGCCAGACGCCGGTACGTGACGAGATCGAGCAGCTTGGGCGAGCCCATCACTTCGATCACCACCGCCCCGAGGACGGCACAGGTGAGGGCATCGGACGCCGCTTTGAGAGCCCCGGCCGCATCCGTCACCTGCAACAAGAGGAGCCGGGCAGGATCGAGCCCGAATTCGAACAGCCCGGTGGCGGCCAGTGCGCCGCATTCGAGCCCGGCATAATCCTGGCGGATCCACAGCAGCGGCCCGCCGAGGCGGACCGTCAGCCCCGCCACGAACCCCGTCGCCGCCGCTTCATGCGAGGGAGCCGCGAACACCTCATGCAAGGCGCCACGCATCAGCCCGCCCGCCAGCACCGCGTCCAGCCGCGGCACGCCCAATTCGACCCGGACACCGTGCGGCTCGACCGCGGCGAGGGCGGCGCGTAAGGCCAGAATTTTTTGGTTCTTCACAGACATAGCTTTCCTGTCTCCGGACACGGATGCGCGCCAGGGGGAGGTATGACGGAAAGCAGGATATTAGAACAAAAGGGGAACTACGTCAAGCTGGAACACAGCCGTCAGGTTGTACTCCAGCACTCACATACCGCCGCCTACGTAGTTCTGCTTATCACAAAATTTACCACGCATTAGCTGTACCCGGCCAGTGTACGCTGCGTGCGCGCGGGGGGCTTTCGCGGGCACTCGCGAAGGCTGCCATGTTCCGTTTCATCCGAACCCGTGCCGCCCGTCCCAGCGTTTTGGTCGCTATCACGATCCTGACGCTGCTTGCCGTCTCGTGGAGCGGTTACGTCTGGCTGACTATCAGCGAATATAACGAACGCATCACCGAAGAACGCGGCGACCTTGCGACCGCGGCCCGCGCCTATGCCGATTATGCGGCGATGCTCTCCACCTTCGAAATGAACATTCCGCTTGGCGTCGCCAATGACGAACGGCCCGGAAACGTCGACCTTGTCTATTCGTCCAAGCTGCTCAACCGCTACCGGCACGATATGAGCCTGCCGGAAGGCACCGCCCTGGAAATCCGGCCGGCCAACGCCAAACATCCCACCATTCCTGATGATGTCCTGAGCGGCCTGGCCGTTCGCGACGATCTCGCGGTGCTGGCAACCCGCCCGCGTGCCGTCGCCGTGGAACCGTGGCGGCGAGGTGCTCAAGTCGAAGGTTACGGGCTCGCCCTCCTGAGCATTCTGATGATCGTCCTTGGTTCCATTCTGACCCTGCAGTTGCGAAAACGCGAAGCGATGGAAGCCGACCTCGTCACCGCCAAGGAACAGGCCGAAGCCGGCAACAAGGCCAAGTCGGAATTCCTCGCCAATATGAGCCACGAGGTGCGCACGCCGATGAACGGCGTCCTCGGCATGAGCGAACTACTGCTGGCGACCGAACTCAATCCCGAACAGCGCCGCTTTGCCGAAGTGATCCATGAATCCGGCGAAGCCATGCTCACCGTAGTCAACGACATCCTCGACATTTCGAAGATGGAAGCGGGCAAGCTCGAAATCAGTCCCAGCGAGTTCGATCTCAACGCCACCGTCGAACGCACCGTGGCGGTGATGGCCGGCCGGGCCCGGGAAAAGAGCCTCGATCTCGTCGTCTTCGTCGAGCCGCATGCGCGCGGTGTCTATCTCGGCGATACCACACGAATCCGCCAAGTGCTGCTCAACCTGATGAGCAACGCCATCAAGTTCACCGACAAAGGCGCGGTCTCGGTCCTGGTACGGCGCACCTCATCCTTGTCCAGCACCGACATTCCGCTGCGCTTCGAGGTCACCGATACCGGCATCGGCATCGCGCCGGCGGAACACACCCGCTTATTCCAGAAATTCTCCCAGCTCGACGCTTCGGCCACCCGCCGTCATGGCGGCACCGGACTGGGTCTTGCCATCTGCAAGCAACTCGTCGAACTGATGGGCGGGCGCATCGATGTCCAGTCGACGCCCGGCAAAGGCTCCACCTTCTGGTTCGAACTGACCCTGCCGCGCCTGCATGCCGCCGCCTCCGCAACCGAAAGCCTGCCGGCGCACGCCAAAACTTTGCGCGCTCTGATGGTCGACGATATTCCGACCAATCTGGAGCTGCTCGGCCGCAATCTGCGCATGCTCGGAATGGAAACCGCCGCCAGCTCCGACGCCTTCGCCGCCATGACGGAATTGAAAGCCGCTTGGCACCGTGGCCATCCGTACGACATCGTCTTCCTCGACCACATGATGCCTGGCAAAACCGGCGTCGAACTGGCCCACGACATCCGCGCCGACGCGCAGTTCGCCGAGGTCAAGCTGGTACTGGTCACCTCGGCGGGGCGACAGGCGCTCGAAGGCGAAGACGTCCGGTTCGATTATGTTCTCGAAAAGCCGCTGCGCCAGCAGTTCCTGCACGACTGCCTGGTGTCGATTCTCGCCTCCCACAACGAACCCGAAGATCCGTCCGAAGCCGAAGCACCCAGTACGCCGGGCACGTCGCGACCGCTCAAGATCCTCTTGGCCGAAGACAACCGCATCAACCAGAAATTCGTCCTCGCCCTGTTGGAAAAGACCGGTTACGCCGTCGATGTCGTCGATACCGGCCTCAAGGCGGTCGAAGCGGTGATGAAGCACAGCTACGACGTCGTCCTGATGGACATCCAGATGCCGGAACTCGACGGCGTCGCGGCGACGGCGCGCATCCGCAAGCTCAAGGGCGCCAAAGCCCGCACCCCCATCGTCGCAATGACCGCCAACGCCATGCTGGGCCAACGCGAGGAGTATCTCGGCGCCGGAATGGACGACTACATCGCCAAACCGATCCAGCCCGCCATGCTGCTCAGCCGCCTCGAAGCGCTGGCGCAGGCGCGCGGTGTTGACGTTAAAACCGAACGCGAGATCGCCGATGCCGCCGCAGCGCTCAATGCCCTCATTCCCGAGCAATCGACTCCGAGCGACGGCGGCGAAACCAAAAAGACCGCCTAATTTCTGGTGGCGTTGATGCCCCCGAACGGCACGATCTTGTTGCCGGCGTCGTGACCGATGTCGGCGCGGCCGAGATAGGCAATACCACTGCGCCGGCACCAGTCCTGAACGATCTCCTCCGCGGTGTGACCGAACTCGGGATCATTGGGCGGAATATCGCTGACCCGTCCCAATTGGATTCCCGCCACGCGCCGGATGGCCGGATAGGAGGTCAGGTGGAACATCAGCCGGTCGACGGCATAGAGATGCTCGGAGACTTCCTCCAGCATCAGCACATGATCGGTGAGATCGGGCTCGAGCGGCGTGCCGAGGAGATGGCTCAGCACCACCATGTTGAAGGCGACCGTCTTCACGCCGGGCTGAAGCGACGGCTCCAGCGTGATGGCGTCCCCGGTATTCAGCCAATCGAGCGCGCGCTGCACCGCCGCCTCGCCGCCCTCGCGGGTGAGATCGGCCGGCATCGGACCGTGGGCGACGCGGCAGCCCTTGGCGTAAAGACCGGCGAGCAGGAAGCCGGCATCGCTGTAGCCTAGATAGACTTTCCCACGCGCGTGTTTGGTGAGCTGGGCCAGCACCCGCTCGGCAATGCGGCAGGAGCCGTAGCCGCCGCGGGCAAACCACAGGGCATCGAAATGGGGATCGTTGGCGACATCCAGGAAAGCCCGCTCGCGCGCCTCGTCGTCCCCGGCAAAATGGCCGTCGGACAGGTGGCACTGGGGGTGGACCAGGAGATGGGGGCCGTTCTCCATGTCGCCCGCAATCAACCGGACCTGTTCGGCCACCACCGGTTCGAGCCGGGCCGACGGCGCGACAATGCCGACCAATTTGATGCGCATGCGCCTTTTCCCTTCGGGATCGCGGCTTTATAAGCTCGGGTCATGACTCTGGATAGACGCTATTTCTTTTGCGGGATCGGCGGCAGCGGCATGCTGCCCCTGGCCATGATCGTTGCCGGGGGCGGCGCCCATATTGCCGGCTCGGACCGCGCCCGCGACCAGGGCCGCAATCCCGAGAAATTCGCCTATCTGACGGCGCACGGCGCCACCTTGTTCCCGCAAGACGGCTCCGGCGTCACCGATCCGGCCACCACGGTGGTGGTGTCCACCGCCGTCGAAGCCTCGGTGCCCGACGTCGCGGCCGCCCATCGCATCGGCGCCGCGATCGAAACCCGCGCCCAGTTGCTGGCGCACCTCTTCAACAGCGCCAAGACGCCGATCGGTATCGCCGGCACCTCCGGCAAGTCCACCACCACCGGCATGCTGGGCTGGATTCTGGCGGCCACCGGACGCGATCCCACCATCATGAACGGCGCGGTGATGAAGAATTTCGTCAGCACCGATGCGCCGTTCGCCAGCGCCCGCGTCGGCAAAGGCGAAGCCTTTGTTTCGGAAGTCGATGAAAGCGACGGCTCGATTGCGCTCTATCGGCCGCAGATCGCCGTGCTCAACAACATCGCCCACGACCATAAATCGATGGACGAGTTGCGCGTGCTGTTCCGCGATTTTCTCGCCAAAGCGACCACCGCGGTCGTCAATCGCGACAATGCGGAAGCCGCCGCCCTAATGGGACCAAACGCGGTCGGCTACAGCCTCACCGAAGCCGACGCGGCGTTTTACGGCTTCGACCTGGAGCCCGCCCAGGATGGCATCGCCTTTGCGGTGCGCGAAGGCGGCCATACGGTGCGCTTGAAACTGAAAGTGCCGGGGCGCCACAACGTTGCCAATGGACTGGGCGCTCTGGCGGCGGCGCGCGCCTTGGGGGTACCGCTCGGCGAAGCCGCCGAAGCGCTCGAAGGCTTTGCCGGCGTCAAGCGGCGCATGGAACTGGTCGGCACCGCCGGCGGCGTCACCGTCTATGACGACTTCGCCCATAACCCCGACAAGATCGCGGCCACGCTGTCGACACTGCACGATTTTCCCGGACGGCTGCTCGTCTGTTTCCAGCCGCACGGCTTCGGCCCGCTGAAGCTGATGAAGGACGGCTTCATCGATGTGTTCGCCCGCCAGCTCGATCCCGACGACGTGCTGGTGATGCCCGAACCGGTCTATTTCGGCGGTACCGTCGACCGCAGCGTCTCCAGTGGCGAGATCGTGGCTGGGGTGACGGCGGCGGGACGGCAGGCCTTTGCCTTTGCGACGCGCGAAAAATGCGGCGACAAGCTGCTGGCTCTGGCCCGGCCGGGCGACCGGATCGTGGTAATGGGTGCCCGCGACGACACGCTTTCAACCTTCGCGGCAGGCTTGCTGAACCAACTCGACTGAAAAGCAGGCTATGCCGCTATGCTGTGCCATGCCACGGCGTGGTCGGGCCGCGATCCGGCACGTGCTAAGGCGCTGTGGCTGCGCTATGTAAACAGGGAGCGCGGGTACCCTTCGCCAAGACGTTTGTTGGCGTCAAATGCCCGGCACCGGATTTCAAGGGGGCCGTCCAAATGGAACGCAAACTTATGATCCGCGAGGCGCGGACTTACGTATCACATCATCGCTGGTGGTTTGCCGGCGGCGGTGCGGCGGCGCTGCTCGGCATTGCCGGAATCGTCGCGTTCCTGCTGCTGCGCCGCAAGCGCGCCTGATCTTTTCCACAGGGGGGATTCCATGTCGATTTTTCGTCTTGCAGCTTTGACTATTGCGATTTGTGCCATGACCGCTAGCGCGTTCGGGCAGGAAACCATCGCGCCGCGCAAAGCCATTGAAATGGCGGCCGATGCAGCGCCCGCAGCAGTCCCAGGAAAGTTTGTCCTGACCGTCCGCGCGACTGGGCGCGAAGACGATTTGATCTTCCTCAATTCGGAGGCCGATTACCGCGACCAGCGCAATCTGACGATCGACATCCCGCCGCTGGTTTCGGCCATGATCGTGAAGAAATTCGGCGCACCGCCGGACGTCTACTTTGCCGGCAAGAAAATTACAGTCACCGGCGAAGCCCGGCGAGTGAAGATCGTGTTCACCTGCCATGGATTGCCGACCGGGAAATACTATTACCAAACACATGTGGAACTGACCGACGCCGACTACATCGAGATCGTTCCCGCGGAAGCCGCAGCGCACTGAGCCGATCCGGCGGACAGCACCGTGACGACAACCTGTCGCAGCGGGCACGGTTAATTCCGCCGCCCGGCCAATTGGTCGCTGACCTCAAGTATCCCTTGTGACAGCGCTTACTTGACACTGTCCGGGGGATGCCGGAAGGTCTCGCCACCACAATAACGACAGGTCTGACAGGGGGACCGCCGTGAATCTACACATCATCGATATCGCCATCATTCTCGCCTTTCTCGCGACGAGCGTGATCGTCGGCTACTGGGTGTCGCATCGCGCCGCCAAGAGCACGAAGAACTATTTCCTCGGCGGCAATGTGCTGCCTTGGTGGGTACTCGGCGTTTCTAACGCCTCGGGCATGTTCGACGTGGCGGGCACCATGCTGCTCGTCTACTGGATGTTCATCTACGGTCTGAAATCGATCTGGATCCCGTGGATGTGGCCGGTCTTCAACCAGATTTTCCTGATGGTCTACCTGTCGGGCTGGCTCAGGCGCTCCGGCGTCACCACCGGCGCCGAGTGGATCAAGTTCCGCTTCGGTGAGAACAAAGGAGCCCAGCTCTCGCATATCATCGTGGTGATCTTCGCCCTGGTCGGTGTGATCAGCTTCTTCACCTACGGCTTCAACGGCATCGGCAAGTTCGCCACTGAATTTCTGCCATGGCAGCTTTCGGGCGATCCGATCCAGAACGCCAATCTCTACGCTCTGATCCTGATGGGTCTGACCGCGTTCTATGTGGTGAAGGGTGGCATGTTCTCGGTGGTGATCACCGAAGTTCTGCAATTCGCGCTGCTGTCGATCGCCTCGGTCGCCATCGGCATCATCGCCATGAACACAATCGCCCCCGACGCGATCCGCGCCGCCATTCCGGCCGGCTGGGACAACATCTTCTTCGGCTGGCAGACCGGTCTCGATTGGTCCAAGACGGTGCCGGCCGCCAATATGAAGATATTGCAGGACGGCTCGTCGCTGTTCGGCCTGTTGTTCCTGATGTACCTGTCGAAGGGCGTTCTGGTGTCGGCCGCGGGCCCGGCCCCGAACTACGACATGCAGCGCGTGCTCTCCACCCGCAACGCCCGTGACGCCTGCAAGATGAGCGCGGTCGTCAACGTCGTGCTCAACGTGCCGCGCTACTTCATGGTGGCGGGCCTGACCATCCTGGCGCTGGTTCTCTACAAGACCCAGATCAATGCCATGGGCACGGCGATGGACTTCGAAAAGATCCTGCCGGACGCCCTGTTCACCCAGATACCGACCGGTCTTCTCGGCATCACGGTGGCGGGCCTCCTCGCGGCCTTCATGTCCAACTTCGCGGCGACCGTGAATGCGGCCCCGCCCTACATCGTCAATGACATCTACCGCCGCTTCATCAACCCGAACGCGTCAGAAAAGACCTGCGTGCGCCTCTCCATCATCTCGTCGCTGGCGATCGTGGTAATCGGCATCTGCATCGGCTGGTTCATCACCTCGATCAACAATGTGGTCGGCTGGATAACCTCGGCGCTGTGGGGCGGCTACGCGGCCTCCAACCTCATCAAGTGGTATTGGTGGCGCTTCAACGGCTACGGCTACTTCTGGGGCATGATGACCGGTATCCTGTCGGCGCTGATCCTGCCGTTCCTGCTGCCAACCGAACTGCAGGCGGCCTGGCAGGCCAATCCCGCGCTGCCGCAATTCCTGCGCGATGTCCTGACCCTGCCGACCGCTCTGGTCTGCTTCCCGGCCATTCTCGGCATCTCGCTCGTCGGCTGCTTCGCGGGCTCGCTTCTGTCCAAGCCGGAAGACGACGAAGTCCTGATGAACTTCTACAAGAAGACGCGCCCGTGGGGCTTCTGGGGCCCGGTGCTGAAGAAGGTCCAGGCCGCCGATCCGTCGTTCAAGCCGAACCCGGATTTCGCCCGCGACATGTTCAACATCGTGGTCGGCATCGTGTGGCAGACTTCGCTGGTGGCGATGCCGATCTACTTCGTCATCCGCGAATACGACCGCGCCGAAATCGCGCTCGCCATCGTCGTGGTGACGAGCCTGACGCTCTTCTTCACCTGGTTCCGGCACCTCGACAAGGCCTATCCCGATTCGGAACTCGCGGCCGCGAAAGAGGCCGTACCGGCGGAATAAGCGGACCAACCACAATCACGACAAAAAGGGCCGGAGTGATCCGGCCCTTTTTTGTTGAGCCGTTCCGTTCTGATTTACGCATGCAAAAAATGCATGCGTCGCCACATGCCGGACCGTGGTAGGCCGCACGCTGCCAACTCAGCTGGGCTCATTTTCATGCATCGAACATCTTTTGCCGGACTTGCGGCTTTCGCCCTTTTCGCCGCTCTGACGCAGGCGGCGCCCCTGATCCCGCGCAGCGACTTCTTCGCGAGCGACAGGATCGGCGGCGTCGCCATCAGCCCGGACGGGAAGAATCTCTGCTACGCCGCCCCCCTCAATGGCGTCGAGAATATCTTTGAAGCGCCGGTTGCCAATCCCAAGGCGGCCAAGCCGCTGTCGCACACCAAGCGAGGCATATGGGGTTGTTTCTGGTCGCGCGATTCGCGTTACGTCTTGTATTTCGAAGACGAAACCGGTGCGGAAAACAACCAGCTCCACGCTGTCGACGCTACCACCGGCGCCAACCGGGACCTGACCAACGCGCCCAAAGCGCAAGCCCGGCTCATTGCCGACAGCCGCACCTACACCCACGAGTTGCTGATCAGCCTCAACGATCGCGACCCGCAGTGGCAAGACGTTTACCGGATCAATCTCGATACCGGCGAACGCAAGCTCGTCTACCGCAACGCGTCCTACGCTTCGTTCGTCGCCGGAGACGATCTGCGTCTGCACTACGCCGTCGCGCCAGCCGAAGATGGCGGCAATCGTGTCGTCCGGTTCGCGGACGACGGCACGGCCTCGCCCTATCTCACCATTCCGTATGAGGATGCGCTGACCACCGAATTGATCGGTCTCGATCGCGCCGGGGATACCCTCTACGCTGTGACATCGATCGGACGCGAGCGCGCCGAGCTTGTCAGCCTCGATCCGAAAACCGCCAAGGAAACCCTCCTCGGCAGCGATGCGCATAGCGACATCACTTGGCCGATCACCATCGCCCCTGCCACCGGCCGCATGGAGGCCTATTCGGCCAATAGCCTGAAGCCGGAATGGAAAGTGATCGATCCGGCCGTGGCGGCCGACTATTCCACCATTACCGCGCAACTTCCCGGGCGCTGGGAGGTATCGAGCCGCAGCGCGGACAACCGCATCTGGGTGATCAGCCACGATCCGATCGCAGCCTCACCGCGCGTTCTGGTTTACGATCGCAGCACCAAAACTCTCAAGGAGCTGTTTGTCCGCATTCCGCAGTTGGCCGGAAAGAGACTGGCGCCGATGCGCGGCCTCACCTTCAAAGCGCGTGATGGACTCGAAATTCCCGCCTTTCTCACGTTGCCGGTTGATGCCGACCGCAACGATGACGGCAAGCCCGATGCCGGCCCCTTGCCAATGGTCATCCTCGTGCATGGCGGTCCGTGGGCCCATGACGACTTTGCCTACAATGCCGAACACCAATGGCTGGCCAATCGCGGCTATGCGGTTCTGTCGGTGAACTATCGCGGTTCGACCGGGTTCGGAAAAGCGTTCGTCAATGCCGGTAATCGCCAGTGGGGTCTCGCCATGGAAGACGACCTGATCGATGCCAAACGCTGGGCAGTGACCACTGGCATTGCCCGCGCCGACAAGGTCGCGATCCGTGGTTTCTCCTATGGCGGTTATTCCGTCCTCGCCGCCCTCAGCATGCACCCGGACGAATTCGCCTGCGGCGTCGATCAATCAGGGCCGGCCGATCTGCCGACTCTGCTCGAGAGCGTGCCGGCTTTCTTGCATTCCCTGCACGACATGCTGATCAAACGCGTCGGCGACTGGCAAAGTGCAGAAGGTCGAGTGGCGCTCAAGAAGGTTTCGCCGCTCAGCGTGGCTGACAAAATCGCGCGTCCGCTTCTGATCGGACAGGGCGGGAACGATCCCCGCGTACCAAAAGCGCAAGCCGACATGATCGTCGACGCGATGCAGCGTAACGGACAGCCGGTCGTCTATCTTTTCTACCCCGATGAAGGTCACGGCCTGGAGCGTCCGAAAAACTTCATGTCGTTGGAGGCCGTTACCGAAGCGTTTCTTGCCACATCTTTGGGTGGCACCTATCAACCGATCGGCGACGATTTGAAGGGCGCCAGCCTCATCGTCAAAACCGGTGGCGAGAAAGTCCCCGGACTCGAAGCGGCAGTTAAAGCGGCCGCACCTTCCAAGTGAAAACGTTTCAGTTTGTTGCGAATCAGGGCCGGTTCACGCCGGCCCTTTTTGTTTGCGCTCAATCCTGCGCTGAATTGCTGAAACATTCATCACACTCGCACGTTTGGCGCGAACGCAACGCGCAACAAGCACAACGATTGCTTTCGCGCTGTGGCGAAACCGCGCTCAACTGCGACATATGTTTAAGTCGTCAAATTGCTGCCTGTATTCGCGGTGCATGTGGAGTTTCGGAAAATCAGAACGCAATCATACGCGAGCCCGATCATCATGATGCCCGACAACAATCCGTTTCTCGAAGGCTACATCGCCACCATCACCAGCAAGACCGAACCATGCCCTTATGGCGAAGGTTCCAGTGAGTATGAGCGCTGGTGCCGCGGCTTCGGCGCCAAACCGGCGGCCAAGCTTGTAGCGAAGAAGACGAATTGTCCTTTCACACTCTCCGCCGAAGGACGACGCCCGTTCGTCGAAGGCTACCGCTCGGCGATCCTCACCACCCGTTTTGGTCGTAACACCGTCTGCCCTTACGAAGAAGGAACGCCGGAACACGAACGCTGGTGGAAGGGCTTCCGCGGTCCGGTCGTGGCCTCGGCCATGAAGCCGATCTCCATCCCGGTGCTGGAAGGCCGCCGCCCGTTCGTCGAAGGCTACAAGTCGGCGATCCTCGCCATCCGCTTCGGCAAGAAAGCGCCCTGCCCTTATGATGAAGGCACCTCGGAATACGAGCGCTGGATAAAGGGATTCCGCGGCCAGATCGCCTCGCGGGCGGTCACCGAAATGGCGGCGCGCTGGTAAGCTTCACCGCAGATACAAAAAAGGGGCCGGAGAAATCCGGCCCCTTTTGTTTGCCCCAGCCTCAACTCAATACCGCTTCCACCTTGACGGTCTTCATGCCCGCCGGCGGCGGCGGAACGACGGAACCGTCGATGGCTTTGCCGTCGACCGTGAGCGCTACGCGATTGCCCGCGCCGGCCCGCCTGACGGTGATGTCGTAGGTCACGCCGCGATAGGTGCGGCTGGCAGTGAAGCCGTCCCACGCCTTTGGAACCACCGGCGCAATACGAAGCCCGCGATACTCCGGACGAATGCCGAGAATCCACTGGGTGGCGGCAAAATAGGTCCAAGCCGCCGTGCCGGTGAGCCAGGAGTTCTTCGCTTCGCCATGGGTCGGCGCATCGCGGCCGGCGATCATCTGCGAGAACACGTAGGGCTCGTTCTTGTGGAGATCGGAAATCTCTTCGCGCGCCGACGGGCAGATGCGGCTGTAATAGTCGTGTGCCTGATCGCCGTTGCCGAGGATGGTCTCGGCGATGATCACCCACGGATTGTTGTGGCAGAAGATGCCGGCGTTTTCCTTGTAGCCCGGCGGATAGGACGAGATTTCGCCGAGTTCGATGTGATAGTGCGAATAAGCTGGCTGCTGCAGCACGATGCCATGCGGCGTGGCGAGATACTTCTTGACGGAATCGAGCGCCTGACGGGCGCGGCCGTCGGCAACGCCGATGCCGGCGATCACGCAATAGCCCTGCGGCTCGATGAAGATCTTGCCTTCCTTGCACTCCTTGGAGCCGACCTTGTGGCCGAAGTCGTCATAGGCGCGGAGGAACCATTCGCCGTCCCAGCCGTGCTTCTTGACCACCTCTTCCATGTCGCGGGCGACGCCGGCGTAGAACTCCTCGTCGGCGGGACGGCCGTACTCACACGCCAGAGCGGAGAGTTCCTTGGCCGAATGAACCATCAAGCCGCCGATGAACACCGATTCGGCACGCTTGCCGTCCTTACCTTTCAGGCATTGGAACGACTGGCCGGGCTCGTCGGAGAAGCAGTTGAGATTGAGGCAGTCGTTCCAGTCGGCCTGGCCGATCAGCGGCAGTCCGTGCGGGCCGATATTGTCGAGCGCGTATTGGATCGAACGCTTCAGATGCTCGTAGAGCGGAACTTCGGTGCCCGGCGTGGTGTCGAACGGTACCGGTTCCTCGAGAATCGAGAAATCGCCCGTTTCCTTGAGGTATTGGGCAACGCCGACGATCAGCCAGTGCGGATCGTCGTTGAAACCGCCGCCAATATCGTTGTTCCCCTTCTTGGTCATCGGCTGGTACTGGTGATAGGCGCCGCCCGACGCGAACTGGGTCGCGGCGAGATCGAGAATGCGCTGACGGGCGCGTTCCGGCACCATATGCACGAAGCCCAAAAGGTCCTGGTTGGAATCGCGGAAGCCGAGACCGCGGCCAATGCCCGATTCGAACGTCGAAGCCGAACGCGACATGTTGAAGGTCGCCATGCACTGATAGGCGTTCCACACATTGACCATGCGGTCGGTGTGAATGTCGGGCGTCTTGACCTGGCACTTGGCGAGCAGGCCGTCCCAGAAAACCTTCAAGTCGGCAAACGCGGCGTCGACGTTCTTGAGGTCGCGGTATTTGGCGATGGTCGGCAGAACGCCGGCCTTGTTGACGATCAGGCTGTCCGGCGGATCGAACTTCTGATCCTTCGGATTTTCGTGATATCCGAGGAAGAACACCAGGCGGCGGCTTTCGCCCGGCTTCAGGCTGAGCTTGACGTGATTGGACGCAATCGGCTGCCAGCCATGCGCTATCGAATCTGCGGACTTGCCTTCGGCCACGGCCTTGGGATCGTCCCAACCGCGCCAAGGTCCGAGGAAGGACTCGCGCTGGGTGTCAAAGCCGGCGAGCTTTTCCGAGGACGCGAAGAAGGCGAAGTGATTGCGCCGCTCGCGGTATTCGGTCTTGTGATAGATGACCTCATCCACCACCTCGACTTCGCCGGTCGAGAAATTGCGCTGGAAATTGGTGGCGTCGTCCTGGGCATCCCACAGGCAGAACTCGGCCACCGAAAACAGCGATAGATCGGCGGCGGTCGTCCGTTCGTTGGTGACGGTGACGTCCCAGATTTCGAGATTTTCGCCAACCGGAACGAAATAGCGGGTCGAAGCGGCGATCCCGTCCTTCTTGCCAGAGATGACCGAATAGCCCATGCCGTGACGGCATTCGTAGGCATCAAGCTTGCCGCGCACCGGCATCCAGGACGGCGAGAAGAACGCGCCCGATACGTTGTCACGCAGGTAGATGTAACGACCGCCGAAATCCATCGGCACGTTGTTGTAGCGGCCACGGGTAATGCGCCTGAGGCGAGCATCCTTGTAATAGGAATAGCCGCCGGCCGTCGCCGATAAGATGCCGAAATAGTTCTCGCACCCGATGTAGTTGATCCACGGCATCGGGGTGTCGGGACGAGTGATCACGTACTCCCGGGTCTGGTCATCGAAATGGCCGTATTTCATGGCGTTTCTTTCTCGTTCCCCAAGCGGTTCAGCATTTCAAAACAAACTCGGGCGTTGTGGTAAGGACACTTCCAGGGACCAACCAGCACGGCATCCGCATCTTCGGAACCGCGTACCGGCGTGCCGTCGCGTTTCAGTTTGGCGTGCCACTCACCGTATTTGTGATCGACGACATGCGCTTCGATGTAGTCCCAGACGCGAAATGAGGCGTCGCGGAACTGTTCGTCGCCAGACAATTGATAGGCGTTGTAGAACCCGACCACCGCTTCGGCTTGAACCCACCAATGCCGGTCGGAATCGCGGATCACGCCCTGCCCGTCAGCTTCGAACATCATGCTGCCGTCGCGATCGAGACCAGGCAGACAAGCGCGGGCCATCTGGAGCGCCACCGCCCGCGTACGGGCGATCAGTGCGGCATCCTCGACGGCCTCGGCGGCCTCCACCAACAACCAGCTGCCTTCGATGTCGTGGCCGAAGGAAATGTGATCAAGCAGTGAGGTCCAGGCTTCGTCGAAGAACAGCTTGAAGTGGCCCGTCACGGGATCGACGATGCGATCGAGCATGAGTTCGATCAATGCCTTTTGCCGCGCGCGCAAGACCGGATCAGGCCAGACCCGCAACAAATTGGTGTAGCCCTCCAGGACATGGAGGTGGGTATTCATCGATTTGGGACTGTTGAGGTCCTTGTCGGAAAGCCGCATGTCCGCCAGCGCTTTCCAATCGCGGTCGCGCGCCTCGATATAGCCGCCCAACTTCGGGTCGTAGCTGTGCTGCTCGATCAGCAGATAAAGCTGCTTGGCCAAGTCCAGCGCCTTCGGACTTCCGGTCAGCCGGTAGTATTCGCTGAGGGCGTAAATGCCGAAAGCCTGAGCGTAGGTCTGCTTGCGCAGGGCGAGCGGTTTGCCTTGCCAATCCACCCACCAGAAAAGCCCGCCGGCCTGATTATCCCAGAAGGGTCCCGCCACGGCCTCGAACGCCCAGTCGGCAGTCTCGCGCCATTCCGGTCCGATCACGCGTGCCGCGGTCGCGTAGGTCCATAGGATCCGCGTATTCACAACCGAAGCCCGCGCGGCGCGGGTATGGACGGTCAGATCGTCAGCAACCTCACCGAAAAAACCGCCGCCGGCACGATCCAGCGCTTGGCGCGGCCAGAACGGCAGGATATTGCCCACCAGTTCGGCTCGAACCCGCGATGACCATTCCCGAGGCGACCGCGCGACCCCTCTGGCGGGCGCCGCTGCGACTGCGCTTGTCATGTCTTTCCCTGAACCTTCTGACAGCGCTTACAGTCGTCTGGATGGACCCTCCGAGTCAAGCGCTTCCCGCGTCCTGTATCGGGCGTGGAGAAACTTTGCCGCTGGTGCCGCGAGGACATCTTGCCGCGCCTTGGTGTGAGCGCCGTTGGCGTTACGCTGGCGGGGGTTAGTTCCACGCTGGGGAGCGTCATGCCGCTTGTGGTTTGGAAGGACGATTTCAGCATCGGCGTGCCGATGTTCGATGCCGAGCACCAGGACCTGCTCGATATTATCAATACGCTGCATGACCAGGCCATGGCCGGGGCTCCGCCCGACACGCTGGCCGCCATCTGCGACCGGCTTCTGGCTCACACCGTCACTCATTTTGATCATGAGGAGGCCCGTTTCGAGGGCTATCCGCGGGCGGAAGAACACCGGCGCATGCATACCAAACTCAAGGAGCGCGTCGCCGCGTTCCGCCGCGAAATTGCCGGCACCAACGCCGTCGACGGAACCAAACTCATCACCGACTGGCTTGCCCACCATATCACCGGCGAGGACAAGACCTTCGGGGCCTGGATTCGCGGGATTCACTGACTTGCAACCGGCCTGATGGCAGACTTTGATACGTGCCGGCGCGCGGAACAGAACAACAAAGGCGTTCGCATGAGCTTCATGGAATGGAACACTGGCTACAGCGTCGGGGTCGCCATCTTCGACGACGAGCACAAGAAGCTGATCGCTATCATCAACCAGCTCCATGAGGCCGTTGCCGAGGGCGTCGACCGGCTGGCGCTGCAGCGCATTTCCGACAGCCTGGTCGAATACGTGCTCATGCATTTCCGCCATGAAGAGATGTATTTCGGCGACTGGGCCTATCCTGAGACGGCCGAACATATTTCCATTCACACCAAGTTGCGCCAGCAGGTGTTCGAGTACCGCAAGCAGATCATGGAAAAGGACAGCGGCGAGCTGGCCCAGGAACTGGCCGTGTTCCTGCGCGATTGGCTGGCTCAGCACATCCTGGTCGAAGACCGTAAATACGGCGATTTTCTCATCCACAAAGGCCTCAGGTAGACATGTCCCTCATCGAATGGAGCAGTCAGTACAGCGTCGGCATCGAGATGTTCGACGACGAGCACAAGAAGCTCATCGCCATCATCAACGAGTTACATGACTCATTCGAGCATGGTGTCGACCGCAGCATCGCCGAACACGCCCTGAACGAGCTTGTGGACTACACGGTGCAGCACTTCGGGCATGAGGAAGAGCTGTTCGAGAAGTTCGATTATCCCGACAAGGCCGCCCATCGCATCGCGCACCTGGAGCTGCGCCAGCAGGTCCTGGAATATCGCGATACGCTTCTGGACAAGGGCGGCATCGAAATGTCGCTCGAACTGATTACGTTCCTGCGCTACTGGCTGCTCGGACACATCATGTCGGAAGACAAGAAGTACTGCGAGTTCCTGCGCAGCAAAGGTCTTCGCTGACGCTTGGTCGGGTGGCGGCGGAGCGCTACAATCGCTCCATGCGCGCAATGATCCTTGAAAAGGCGGGAACGCCATTGGTTTCGAAGTCGTTTGGGCCGTTGAAGCCCGGACGTGGACAGGTGCGGATTGCGGTCAGTGCCTGTGCCGTTTGTCGTACCGATCTGCATGTCGTCGACGGCGAGCTGACCGAACCGAAACTGCCGATCGTACCCGGGCATGAAATCATCGGCCGCATCGCCGAACTCGGCGACGGAGTGGCGGGGCCAGCGATCGGAACCCGCGTGGGCGTACCTTGGCTCGGCTGGGCTTGCGGCCATTGCGAATATTGCCTGCGTGGCGAGGAAAACCTCTGCCCGTTGGCGCGCTTCACGGGCTATCAGATCGACGGCGGCTACGCCGACGAATGCGTCGCCGATGTCCGCTTCGTCTTTCCCGTGCCGGACAATTACAGCGATGCGGAAGCGGCACCCTTGATGTGCGCCGGACTGATCGGCTGGCGCTGTCTGAAAATGGCGGGGCCGGCGCCCCGATTGGGTCTCTACGGCTTCGGCGCTGCGGCCCATATCGTCACTCAAGTCGCCAAAGCTCGCGGCGACCGCGTGTTCGCGTTCGTCAAGCCGGGCGATGAGGCCGCCAAGGCGTTTGCGCTCTCGATGGGGGCCGAATGGGCCGGCGATTCCGACAAAGCCGCACCGGAACCGCTCGATGCCGCCATCCTGTTTGCACCGGCCGGAGAATTAGTTCCGGCCGGATTGCGCGCCGTGAGGCCGGGCGGCACAGTGGTCTGCGGCGGCATTCACATGAGCGACATCCCGTCATTTCCTTATGACATCCTGTGGCGGGAACGGCAGATCAAATCGGTGGCCAACCTAACCCGCGCCGATGGCGACGAGTTCCTAGCGTTTTGCGCCGAACACAAGCTGCACACGACCACCGTCACCTATCCGCTTGCGGACGCCAACCGGGCGTTATCCGATTTGCGCGACGGGCGGCTGACCGGTGCGGCGGTGCTGATCCCGTAGACTATCGCGCAGCCAAAGCGGCGGTTAATCCGGCTTCGACTTTGTCGGCGTCCGGTCCGAGGATCAGATGCATGCCGCCGCCGAGCCGGGCCACACTCCGCACGCCGGCCGCGCGCAAGGCGGCTTCGTCTGCCGCGCTGAAATCCTTGAGGTCGATAATCAGCCGGCTTGCACAGCGAGCCACATGCCGAATATTGGCGCTACCGCCCAAGGCATCAAGATATGCGGCCGACGCGTCCAGCGGAATCGGCTTTGCTTTTGGCAAAACGACTGGCGGCATCACCCGCGGCGGTGCGGTAAGAGGCTGATTCATTGCCGCGCGGATTTCGCTGGCGATCTGGTCGGCCGCCGGTCCAATGACCACCTGCAAGGCGTTGGGAGAAGGCCGCACGAAGCCTTTGGCGCCGAGCGCCTTCAACTTCGGTTCATCAATGGCCGCGTTCGACTGCACGATCAGGCGCAGTCGCGTGGTGCAGGCATCGACGCTGGCGAGATTCTCGGCACCGCCGAGTGCAACGAGATAAGCCTGCCCTCGTCCCGCGGCGTCGACGACTCTAGCTCCTGCCGGCGTTGCGCTCGGCTCTTCGCGCCCTAGTGTCTTGAGATTGAAAGTGTGGATCGTAAGCCGGAACAGGCCGTAATAGATCGCGGCATACACAAGCCCGACCGGGATCAGCAGCCAGGGATGCTGGGCCTTGTTGAAGTTGATGACGTAATCGAAGAAACCGGCCGAAAAGCCGAATCCCAAATGCACGTTGAGAAGACTCATCGCCACCATCGCAAAGCCGGTAAGGACGGCATGCAGGGCATAGAGCGGCGGCGCCAGGAACATGAAGGAGAATTCGATCGGCTCAGTGACGCCGGTGAGAAAGGCCGTCAGTGCCATCGACGCCAGCATGCCGCCGACTTCCTTTTTCCGGTCCGGGCGGGCTGCGTGATACATCGCCAAACATGCGGCGGGCAAACCGAACATCATCACCGGGAAGAAGCCCGACATGAAAGCCCCGGCCGTCGGATCGCCCGCAGCAAAGCGGTTGAGATCGCCAGTGACACCGTGATAGCTGCCGAGATTGAACCACACCAGCGAGTTCAGGATGTGATGCAGGCCGGTAACGATCAGCAGCCGGTTGAG
This sequence comes from Alphaproteobacteria bacterium, assembly GCA_023259375.1. Classification (GTDB taxonomy): domain Bacteria; phylum Pseudomonadota; class Alphaproteobacteria; order Micropepsales; family Micropepsaceae; genus Rhizomicrobium. The sequence continues at coordinate 2,739 of JAHFQC010000025.1, read as the reverse complement.
CGCGCCATAGATGAACAATCCGAGCGCACCGAGACGAACCACGCCGTGGCTGAATACGTCCATCGCCTGTTCGATGGCAAAGCCCGAGGTGCCGATCACGAACGCGAGCAGCAGTGCCGAAAATCCCGCCGCGATCGGCACGAACCGGCGGCCGCCGAAGAAAGCGAGATACTCGGGCAGCTTGATGGCGTGATAGCGATTGTAAAGCCAGCCAGCAAGCAAACCCGACACGATCCCGGTCGGCACGGAGAGGTGCTTGATCGTCTGGTCCTTGAACGCATCAGCCGCCCAGACCGCCACTTTGCCGCTATAGCCGACCAGTTCCGACGGCGGCACGATCATCATCGCCTTGGCGGCATAGGTCGCCACCACATAAGCAACCACGCCGGCAATCGCCGCCGCACCATGATTTTCCTTGGCGAGTCCCACCGCAACGCCGGCGGCGAACAACAGACCGAGATTGGCAAAGATCGCATTGCCGGCTTCGGTGATGAAGGCGATGTTCAACAGATCCGGCTGGCCGATCCGCAACAGAATACCCGCGGCCGGCAAGACGGCGATCGGCAGCATCAGGGCGCGGCCCAACGGCTGCAGGACCTCGAAGACGGATTTCATCAGCGGTCCTCCGCGGCGAAATTGGCTTTGACGAAGGCGCGAACGGCCTCGGGCGTTTCGAGTTCCAGCGCGGCGCGTGCGGCCGTTCGACAAGCCTCGCTGTTCAGGCCGCGAATAAAAGCTTTGAGCCGCGGAATCACCGGCGGCGGCACCGACAATTCCGAAATGCCGAGGCCGATCAGGATTGGCGCGGCGAGCGGATCGGCCGCGAGGCCGCCACACACAGCAGCCGTCTTATGCGCGGCATTGGCGGCTTCGGCAGTACGGGCGATAAGGCGCAGCACCGCCGGGTGCAGCGCATCAAGTTGGCCCGACAAGGCGCGATGACCGCGATCGATAGCGAGCACATATTGCGTAAGGTCGTTGGTACCGATGGAAAGAAAGTCGACCTCTTCCGCCAATCGGTCGGCCAGCAGACCGGCAGACGGCGTCTCCACCATCGCACCCAGCGGCAGCGCAGCGCCCATTGCAGTGAGCAAGCTGCGGACGGCGCGGATTTCGTGCGGCGCCGTGATCATCGGCAGCATGATTTTCACTTGCCCTTTGACGCGCGCGGCCGCCTTGAGTTGTGTGGTCAGCAAATCAGGCCAGACGCCTGCCGTGCGCACGCCGCGGAGCCCGAGCTGCGGATTGTCTTCCGGGGGGAACTGCAAATACGGCACTGGCTTGTCGGCACCGATATCAAAGGTGCGGATGATAAACGGCCGGCCGTCGAGCGCATCGGCGATGCCTTGATACGCGGCGAGTTGCTCGTCTTCGCCCGGCGGGGTTTCGCGATCCATGAACAGGAATTCGGTCCGCAGCACGCCGCAGCCTTCGGCACCCAACCGCACCGCTTCCGCCGCTTCGGCGCCGCCCTTGCCGAGATTGGTGAACACTTCCACCCGCACACCATCGGCGGTGAAGCAATCGGCCGAGGCTTCGGACTCTTCGCGCTGACGGCGGGCCGAGACCGCGGCGACGCGCTGTTTCGTTTCGGAGACCGCGACCGCATCAGGCGCAAGATCGACAAAGCCGTCGTCGGCATCGAGCAGAAGCTCCGTCCCATCCGAGATGGACAACACCTGCGGACCAGCCCCAACCAGCGCGGGGATATTCATCCCGGCAGCAAGGATCGCGGCATGCGAGGTCGGTCCGCCGCCCGACGAAACAAAGCCGGCAATACCGGGCTTCAGATCGGACGGAAGGATTTCTTCGGCGATCAGGATGGCGCCAGGGGGCAAGACGCGTTCGGGTCCAGCCGTTTCGCCGATGAGAAGCGCCAGGACCTGGCGTTCGAGATCGATGAGATCGCCGGCACGTTCGCGCATGCGCGCGTCGTCCATGGTTCGCAGTGTGTCCGCCGAAGCGCGCACGGCGCTGCGGAACGCGAAGGCCGCGCTCTTGCCGTCACCGATTTTCTTTTCGGCAGCCGCAACAAGATCGGGATCGTCCAGAAGCGCGCCGTGCGCCGACAAGATCTCGCGGCGAGCACGATCACCGGATGTGGCAGCCATTTCCAGCCGCGCGCGTAACTGGGCGATCGCATCCCGCAAAGCCTTAGTATCGGCAGCGATGCCGCGCCCAGCTTCCTCCACCGCAATCTCGCGACCACCCACTTGCACGGCAGTGCCTATCGCCCGTCCCGGCGCAGCGAAGATGCCGTGAACCCGCGTCGCGGTATTGGCCGGCAGTGCGCGCGGTGCAATTGACGGCGCCAATACGCGATGCTCGCGCTCGCCGACAGCCGCCACTACGGCGACAACAGCATCGGCGGCCGCACGCGACGGTGCCGCGATGATGACTTCATCGCCTTGGTGCACGCCGAGGCTCATGATCGCAGTGGCGCTCTTGGCATTGGCGCTGCGGCCACGGCAAGTGAGCGTGACCTCCCCTGCAAAGCGTTTGGCGGCGGATGCGACCAGTGCCGAAGGCCGGGCATGCAGACCATGCTCGCTGGCGACCACGGCTTTGGCCGTGACGGTAGCGGCTTTGGCAACAGTCTCGGCCGACGCGCCGAGCGGGACAATCTCCATCAGGAAGGCACCAGCGGCGACTTCGCGGTTTTCCGTGCGGCGAACGATACGGACGTTGTCACCACCAGCAATGATCACCGGCGAGATCAGGCTCTTGGCTTTGCGAGCA